>JBDTLT010000113.1:0-16512 GCA_039934635.1 Acidimicrobiales bacterium | reverse complement strand
CAGCACCGCGGTTACGAAGGGCGCACGGTTGCGGCGATCGCGCAAGAGCTCGGCGTGCAGCCGGCCGATGCGATGCTCGATATCGCACTCGCCGAAGACTTCGAGACCGAGTTCCGGTGGAGCTGGGAGACCGACGAATGGCGCTCGGCCGTCGCCGTGGCGCAACTCGACTACCGCATGGTGCCCGGTGTGTCCGACGGCGGTGCGCACCTTGCGCGCGACGACGGGGCCGACTGGAGCTCGTGGTTCATCCGCAACTGGATCCTCGAGCGTGAGGTGTGGAGCCTCGAAGAAGGCATCCGCCGCCTTACCGCGCTGCCCGCGGCGCTCGCCGGGTTCGCCGACCGCGGCTCGCTCGAAGTCGGCAAGTTCGCCGACATCTTCGTTTTCGACCTCGACACCATCGGCGCCGGGCGCAAAGAGTTCGTGCACGACCTGCCTGGTGGTGCGGGCCGCTTCAAGGCCGGCGCGCAGGGCGTCAAGGCGACCATCGTCAACGGCGTGCCGGTCATCGTCGACGGCTTGCCGACCGGCGCGTTGCCCGGGCATACGGTGCGCCCGTCGCGGGTGTCGTGAGCCGATGACCGACGCCCGCATCATCGACGCCGACGGCCACTTCGTCGAGCCCGACGCGACGTTCCGCGACTTCCTACCGTCGAAGTACGCGTCCTACGCGCCGCGTGTCATTCAGTACGACGATCACTTCCGCATCGCCGTCAACGACAACATCAGCTACCGGATGATGGCCAAGGTCGACACGCTGGCCGCGCCCGGCCAGACGGCCAAGCGCACCGATGCACCAGAGGTGGCGGTCGGCGCGAGCGACCCCGCCGGACGCATTCGCGACCTCGACCTGGAGGGCTTCGAGCGTGCGGTGCTGTTTCCGACCTATGGCTTGATGGTGCAAGGCGTCACCGATCGACACGCGGCCGCCGCGCTGTGTCGCGCCATCAACGAGTGGCTCGCCGAGTTCTGCCGTCATGACCCGTACCGACTCATCGGCGTCGCCACGTTGCCGATGGTCGACCCCGACGACGCCATCGCGGAGGCGCGACGCGCCATCGAGCACGATGGCTTTCGTGCCGCATTTCGCCGGCCCGAAGTGATCCCCGGCGCGCCCAAGGTGCACGACCGCGCGTGGGATCCGTTGTGGGCATATCTCGCCGAGGCCGATGCTGCGCTCGCCATCCATCCGGGCCTCGCGGGCGTCGTGCCCTACGAGTTCTACAAAGAACGATTCGACGACGACTTCCCGACGATGCACGCCACACATTTCCCCGTCGAAGCCATGATGTCGCTCACCAGCTTCATCGGCTTCGGCATTCTCGAACGCCACCCCACGTTGCGGTTGGCACTGCTCGAGTCGGGCGCGGTGTGGGCGTTGCCCTATGTGCACCGCCTCGACGAGCACCTCGAGATGTTCGGCTTGCCCGGCTCGCTCACGATGCGTCCTTCGGAGTACTTCCGCCGGCAGTGCTACGTGGCCGTCGAAGAAGTCGAGCCCGGCCTCGACGCATTCGTGCGTGAGTATCCCGACAACGTGTTGTTCGCATCGGACTATCCGCATGCCGACGGCACATTTCCCGGCGCGGCCAAGGCCCTACTCGATACCGATCTGCTCGACGACAGCACCCGCTGGGGGTTGTTGCGAGACAACGCAATTCGCCTTTACGGACTGGAGTGACATGACCGACTCGATCACGCGGGTGACACCGTCAGACGCCCCCATGCGTCTCTTCGATGCCATCTACACGTTGCGAGCCACGAGGATTTATCACGACCGACCCATCCCCGGGCCGGTGCTCGACCAGATCATGCAAGCGGCCACGATGTCGTGCAGTTCGGGCAACACGCAGCCGTGGGAATTCGTCGTCGTGACCGACCCCTCGCTCAGGTCGCAGATCAAGATGCACATGACCGACGCGTTCGCGGTGATCGACGCCGAGCGCGCGCAACGCCCCAAAGACCTCATCGACAGCACTGGCCGCTCGATCACCGGTCGCGCCGCGGTGGAGAACATCGATCGTGTCCCCGCGATCGTGGTCGTGTGTTGGAATCCCGAGCGCGGCATCCGGATGAAGAACGAATACGAGCGCAACCCTGACGGCACGTTGCGCGAGACGCGCGAGATCCCCGGCGGGCGGGGTGTGAGCTTGTTCCAGGCGTGTCAAAACATGATGCTCGCCGCCAACGCCCTCGGCGTGCAGTCGCTCTTCACGACGTTCTTCTTCCTCAAGAGCGCCGAGATCCGAGAGCTGCTGGGCATCCCGCCGCAGATCTTCATGGAGTGCGCGGTCTTCCTCGGCTACGGCGACGAGCCGCTCGGTAACCCCAAGCGCAAGCCGGTGCCCGAGGTAACCCACCTCAACAAGTTCGGCAACCGGTATGAGCTCACGCCGACGGACGGATGAACGGCAGCACTTTCGTCTCGATCGTGCGCAAGTTCTCCCACGCCAACGTCGGTGGGACTCCACCCATCATCGGGTGCAACATGAACGTCGACTGGTCACCGGCGGCGGTGACCATGTCGATACACTCGTGTGGCGTCATGATCTGGTGCATGCCGAACGCGCGCAGCGTGTCGTAGTCGGCGATCTTTTCGTAGCCGGTGATCGTGCCCGACTCTTCGGCCCATCGGCCGTACTCGTTCATGTCGTGCGCGGCGTACTTGGCGACTTGCGCCCATGTCGCATCGGGATCGTCGCTCACATGTACGTAGGCCGCGGTACCGGGCATCATCGGACCGGGGTCGGGCTTGCCGAGCACGCGCATCTCGTCGCGGTACGTGTCCCAATACTGCGGCAGCGTCGGCAAGAACGCGTCGGCGATGCGGGCGGCGCGCCGTGCCGCGCCATCGCTCGAACCGCCGAGCCACAGTGGCGGTCCCGGTTGCTGAAACGGTTTCGGGGTGACGCGCACCGTGCGCCCGCGATACTGGAACGGTTCGCCCGTCCACGCCTGGCGCAATGTGGCAACGGCTTCGGTGGTGAGCTTGACGCGGTCGGCCATCGACTTGCCGAACCCTTCGAATTCGCTCGGCACGTAGCCGTTGACCAACACGATGTCGAGTCGCCCGTTGCTCAGGTGGTCCACGACCGCCGCATCCTCGGCGACGCGGATCGGGTCGTGCAGTGGCGCGATGACCGCCGCCAAGCGGATGCGGGCAGTCGTCGTGCGCGCCGCCACCGCTGCCCCGAACGCGAAGATCGAGGGCAGGTAGCCGTCGTCACAACCGTGGTGCTCGGACAACGTGATCGAGTCGAAGCCTTGGCCTTCGGCCCATTCGCACATCTCGAGGGCGGCGCCGTAGCGCTCGGACATCGTCGTGCCGGCAAAGGCCGGGTTGCGAAAGTCGAATCGGATTCCCATGCTGACCATTGATGCCCCCGACGATCTGACACTGCGGCCGCGGAGACTACCCTTGAAGCGAGGGGGTAGCTGATGATCATCGACGTCGTTCCACTCACGCCTACGATCGGTGCCGAAGTACGCGGCGTCGATCTCGCCGCGCCGCTCGACGAGTCGGTGATGCAGGCGATCGAGCAGGCGCTCTACGACCACCTGGTGCTGTTCTTTCGCGACCAGGACATCACTCCGGCGCAGCAGATCGAGTTCGCGGGCTGGTTCGGTCCGTTCGAATACCACCCGTTCGCCAAGCCGCACCCCGAGTACGGCGAGATGACGGTGCTCGACCAGACAGAGCCAGAGCGAGACGGGGCCAATTCGTGGCACAGCGACTCGTCGTTCATGCAACGGCCGGCGTGGGGTTCGGTGCTGCGCGCGGTGCAACTCCCACCCCTCGGTGGCGACACGTGCTGGGCCAACATGTACGCCGCCTACGACGCGTTGTCCGACCGCATGAAGCAGTTGCTCGACGGCGCCACCGCGCTGCACGACATCGTGGTGCCGCTGCAAAAGGCGGTGACCTATGGGCACAGCACCGTTGCCAGCGTCGAAGAAACCCGGGCCAAATGGCCGGCGGCGCGCCATCCTGTCGTGCGCACGCATCCGCAAACGGGCCGCAAGCTGCTGTACGTCAACAACAACTTCACGACGCGCATCTGTGAACTCGCCGAGGATGAGAGCCGCGTGGTGCTCGCCTTCCTGCTCGACCACATCAAGCGACCCGACTTCCAAGTGCGATTCAACTGGTCGCCCAATGCGCTCGTCTTGTGGGACAACCGGTGCACGCAGCACTACGCCGTACCCGACTACACCGGCCACCGTCGCGTGATGCACCGCGTCACGCTCGAAGGCGAACCCCCCGTCTGAACGGCTCCTAGCAGCGGCCGTCGCCGGGCGCGAGGGTGGCCAGGTCGGCCAACGCGCGATCGCGGGCCGCGCCGGCGATCAGTTGCGGCCGACCTTGAGCATCGATCACTGCCGGCGAGAAGTCATGGCCTACGACTATGCCCTCCCGATCGATGCCGACGGTCAAGACGCCGGTCTTTCGCTGATCGTCGGTCGTCGGATAGAAGACGAAGTTGCCGTTCGAATACATTGCCAAGTGCCCGTCGCGGGCGACGACCGCTTGCAGCACATGCGGATGATTGCCGACGACGATGGTCGCGCCCGCGGCGAAGAGCGCATCGAAGAATGCTTTGTCGGATGCCGTGGGACAGTTGTCGCGCTCGACACCCGTATGCACCATCACCACGACGGCGTCGGCGGTCTCTCGGGCCTTGCGCACGACGTCGGCGGCGAACTTGGCGTTGCGGCCGTCGGACTGCCCGGGTGACGTCGGTCCAGCGAGTGCCGCGTCGAACGGAAGGTTGCGGTCGAACCCGAGGAACCCGACGCGTACGCCGCGCACGTCGACGACCTTCGCGGTGTACGTGTCGTCGCTGTTGCGCCCCGCGCCCACCGTGGTCAGCCCCGCCGCGTGCGCGCGGTCGAGGGTGTCCAAGAGACCCGCGGTGCCATAGTCGGTCGAGTGGTTGTTCCCCAGATTGACGACGTCGACGCCGCCGGTCGCGAGAGCGGTGAGCAAGCTCGGCGGTGCGTTGAAGATGAACTCGTGATCGAGGGCTGCGCCGACGTTGGTCACCGCGGTTTCGAGATTGACCATCACGATGTCCGCGTCGGCGAATGCATTGCGTACCCCATCGAGTGGGTTCTCGCCGCGCTCGAGAAGTTGGCGTATCGGTGGTTCGCCGTGGACGTCGCCACCGAACGCGATGCGGATGGGTGCCTTCGCAACAGTGGCCGACCGCACAACCGCGACGCGCAGGCCTGCTGGTTGTCCGGCGGCGCTGACTGCGTTGCCCGCGACCGCGATCGGTGCGACACCATCGTCCCGGGGGCCGAGCGAGGCGCGTGCTCCGGTCGCGCAGCTTGCCGCGAGCAGCGCACACGCGACCGCGGCGAGGCGTCTCATACTCGCTGAGCCTACGGCGGGGACTGGGGAAGGTGCTAGAACCAGGTGTCTAGCAAGGGGGCCGCAATGGCATGGGATTTCTCGACCGAACCCGAGTTCCAGGCACAACTCGACTGGATGCGCGAGTTCGTCATCAACGAGATCGAGCCCATCGAGTTGTTCTTCGATGACATGACTGCCGGCAATTGGCGCAAGCTGACGGCGCCGCTGAAGGAAGAGGTGAAGAAGCGCGGCCTGTGGGCGTGTCACCTCGACCCCGAACTCGGTGGGCAGGGATACGGTCAGGTGAAGTTGGCGCTGATGCACGAGATTCTCGGTCGTTCGAGCCCGGCGCCCAACATCTTCGGTAACCAGGCGCCCGATTCCGGCAACAGCGAACTCATCGCGATCGGCGCCACTCCCGAACAACGCGAGAAGTGGCTCGAGCCCCTGTTGCGCGGCGAGATGACATCGAGCTTTTCGATGACCGAGCCGCACTACTCGGGTAGCGATCCGACCATGATCAAGACCGTCGCCGTGCGCGACGGCGATGAGTATGTGATCAACGGCCACAAGTGGTTCGCGTCCAACGCGGCCGTTGCCGACTTCATCTTGATGATGGTCGTGACCAACCCCGACAACCCACCCCACAAAGCGGCGTCGATGATCATCATCCCGAAAGGCACGCCAGGCCTCAACATCGCGCGCAACGTCTACAACATGCACCATCCGTACCCGGGCCACTTCCGCGCCGGTGGCCACGCCGAGATCTTCCTCGAGAACTGTCGTGTCCCGGTGGCCAATCGCATCGGCGGCGAGGGCGACGGATTCGTCCTCGCACAAAAGCGCCTCAACGGCGGGCGCATCCACCACGCCATGCGATGGGTGGGCCAATGCAACCGTGCGTTCGAGATGATGTGCGAGCGCGCCGTTTCCCGCACGACCAAAGGCCAGTTGCTCGGTCAGAAACAGATGATTCAGGAGATGATCGCGGACTCGGCGGTCGAGATCCGAGCGCTACGACTGCTGGCATTGCACTCTGCGTGGGTGTGGGACACGCAGGGCGCGTCTCGGGCGCGTATGGAGATCGCACAGCTCAAGTTCTGGGGCGCCAAGGTGTTGCAAGAGGTCGTCGATCGTGCGATCCAAGTGCACGGCGCGCTGGGGTGGACGACCGATCTTCCGCTCGCCCGCATGTTCGTGCTCGCGCGCCAGATGCGTATCGCCGACGGCGCCGACGAGGTGCACAAGGCGTTCGTCGCGGAGCGTTCGATGAAGGCGTTCACGCCGGTCGAGGGTTGGCCGAGCGAACACATCCCGACTCGACGGGCCGAGTATCGAGATCGTTTCGTCGAGTACCTCGACAACGAAATACTCAACGACGTGCACTGAGGTGACAATGATCGACGAGGCGTGGCAACGATTCGCACAACACATCGGCGAACTCGGGCGGGTATTGCCCGATCCGCCCTTTCCGCAGAGCGAGCGCGATTCGACCGACGGCTATCGTTACCTCACGCGTTTGATGGTGATCGGTCTGCAATGGGCCGTCGAATTCGCCGATCCCGACTTCCCTGCCTTCTATCGCCACGACGATGACATCACCAAGTGGGGCGGGCCCAACGTCGACAACACCTACCTGCGGGCGCGTGTCCGGGGCGATCGGTCGTACCGCATCGTCGGCCGCTGCGGCACTTCGCACGGGTTCTTGATCTCCGCGTTGCAAGGCGACATGCAACTCGAGGAGTACGGCGTCTACGACGAGATCTGGGACGACCAACTCGTCGCTGACGCCGACGGCGGCTTCGATTTGATCGTCAGCGGTGAGCGCCCGCACGGCTACGACGGCAACTGGCTACGGCTGCATCCCGACACGGGCAACATCACGGTGCGGGCGTACTACAACGATTGGTCGCGCGACGCGCCCCCGCCGATGCGCATCGAACGCATCGGCGGCGAGGGCTTGTCGCCACCACCGTTGACGCCGACCGAGATGGCACGGCGCATCGACGAAGCGAGCAACTGGATCGTCACGTCGTTCCACTACTGGAACCGCTACGTCGACACGGCACACCGCAAGGTCGGCGCCAACGTGCTGATCGCGCCGGGCGCGGCGCAGGGCGGGGCCAAGGACATTGCCTACGGGTTCGGGTTCTTCCGTCTCGACGACGACGAAGCGTTCGTGATCGAAGGCGCGCCACCAGATGCGTGGTTCTGGAACATCATGCTCTACAACCTCGGATGGATGGAATCCCTCGACTTCGCGAACCGCGTCACGAGCCTCAACGGCCACCAAATGCAGGTCGATGCCGACGGTCGTTATCGAGTCGTGATCGCGCACCGCGACCCGGGTGTGCCCAATTGGCTCGACACTACGGGGCTGCGCGAGGGGATGATCGCGACGCGCTACATCCGCACGGCCGATGTGCCATCTCAAACCGGGCAGTTGGTGAAGTTGGACCAGATCCGCGACGTGATGGCGCCGACGACACCGTCGATGTCCGTCGACCAACGCCGCGCGCAGATTGCCATTCGCCAGGCGCACGTCGCCACCCGCTTTCGCCACTGACCGCGACTCGTCACACGGCGGGTACGACCTTGCGGCCCGTGAACATCGTGTTGACGAACGCGCACGCCGCGAGGAATGCGGCCGCGACGAACGCCCCGCGGTAGTTCACCGTCGTGGCGACGTAGCCGAGCAGTGCTCCGCCGCCGCTGATGGCGATGTCGTTGTAGACCGTGAGCGATCCGATCGCCAGCGCGCGCTCGGAATCGTCGACCCGATCGACGGTCATCGCAAGGAAGCTCGCAAACAGGTAGGCGTTGCCCACGCCGTTCAGCGCCGCTGCGGTGAAGATGCCGGCGGGTTCGGCCCATAGCGCCAGCGTCAGCGCGGCGGTGACGATGAACAGCAGCGACACTCCGGCGACGAGGCGCCGTTCGAAGCGGTCCACGATCCGTGCGGCGAAGACACGCACGATGAGGTTCGCTACCGAATTCAACGTGAGCGCGATGCCCACGCGCTCGAGGCCCACTTCGTCGGCATAGTCGGGGAGGAACCCCACGAAGGTGACGTAGCTGAGCCCGCCGAGCAACAGGGAGAGGCCGAGGCGCCGTGCCGCGGGATGGAACAAGCTCGCCCATATCGCAGGGCGAACGGTGCGCTGCCCGGCAGGCCGCGTGTCCGGCATGAAGAGCATCGAGATCGCCGGGGCGACTGCGATGACCGCGCACGTGGTGAATGTGCGGGCGAAGTGTCGACCGTCGAGCACCGCGAGGCCGAGCGGAGGCCCGATGGCAAAGCCGATGAGCGTCGACGACGAGAAGAGGCCGAACCCCTGGACCCGCCGGTCGGGCGGCGACAGATCGGTCGCGATCGCCGCCATCGCGACGAACAACATGCCGCCACCGAGCCCGCCGAGGATTCGCACCGCGATGAGCGCGGGAATATCGCCGTGTGTTCCCGCGACGGGATACAGAGCGACCATCGCGGCCCAGAACAGTGAACCCACCACGGTGACCGCGCGCCGACCGACGCGATCGGCGAACATGCCCCCGAGTGGTCGAGCGATCATTGCGCCGAGCGCGAAACTACCGACGGTGAAGCCGATGTCGAACTTGCTGCCGCCGAGCTCGTTCTTGATGTACTTGGGCAATACCGGGAACAGCATTCCCTGCGCGATGAAATAGACGACGCTGCCCGCCACGAGCACCCAGAACGACGGCGCCAATCGCTGGCGCGGCATCGTCTCGGTCATGCGCGTCGCGCTACTTGGTCGCGTGCTCGAGGATGCGGCCGAGTCCCGCGACGAACTCGTCTCGCTCGGCGTCGGTCAAGTGGGCGAAATCGACGGCCGACAGCTGATCCGTTCTCGCCTCGGCGGCGGCGCGTCGCGCCGCGAGCGGTGCCGGGTCGGGGAGGGGTTCGGGCCAGCCGAACATCTTCGCGTTGGCCGCACCGCCAGGGCCGGCGACGATGGCCTCGAGGGGAGTGAGTCCTTCGGCATGGATGCATACGGCGTGGCGCGCCATGCGCAGTTCGCGGAATGTCTGCAGCAACTGTTGTGCGCGGCCGGCGACATCGGTCGCGCTCGGTAGTGCGCGCCACCCGGCAGCGATCGGTGCGTTGATCATCGAGGCGTGTGCGAGCACCCGTTCGGCGAGTGCGACGAACCGGTCGAGGTCGGGTACCGCGGCGAGATGTGTGCGGCCATGCGATTGACAGATGTCGTTGTACAACGCTGCGCCCTTTTCGGGCGGCGCAATCGCGACTGCGGCAGTCCATGACTCCGCGAGCATGTCGGGGTTGATGAACACCGCGCTCGCCGCGACGACATCGGCCGGTACCTGGCCGAGGACGCCGAAGCGACCCAGCACGTAGAACTCGAAGCCGGGCTGAAACCCCAGTTCCGCGCCGCGCGCGAACGTGGCCCGATTGAGCATGAAACGCCCACCGAGGTCGCTGACCGGGCCTCGTGCGGCGTGTGCGGTGGCAAGCGCGTCCATTGTTCCTCTGTTCCCCCGGTCCCGCTGAAGTTGCGTGGACTGTACTTGGTCGCCGATGTCAGCGACTCACACACCAGATCGCGATGGCCGCCGCGGCTGCGATGTTGAGCGAATCGACTCCGTCGCGCATCGGAATGCGCACGTGATGCTCACAATGAGCGAGCGTCGTGTCGGTCAACCCTGGGCCTTCAGCACCGAACAGCAACGCCACGCGCGTGTCGTCATCGAGTTGGAGGCGATCGATGGGTAGCGCGCCAGGCTCGGGCGTGAGTGCGACGAGTTCGAAGCCGCGTTGGTGCAACAGGGCAAGGCCTTCGGGGAACGGGCCGAGTCGGGCGTACGGCAGCTTGAACACCTCGCCCATGGCGACGCGCGATGCGCGGCGATACAGCGGATCACAACAGAAGTCGTCGAGCAGCATGGCATCGATGCCCAACGCCGCCGCGCTGCGGGCGATGATGCCGAGGTTGGTGGGATTGTTGACGCCTTCGAGCACGATGATGCGCCGTGCGTTGTCGAGCACGGTGGACGCTTCAAGCTCTGGTCGGCGTACGAAACAAGCCAACATGCCGCGATGCAATGCGTAGCCGGTGATCCGTAGCAGTACCGCCGGTGCGGCCGCGAAAACGGTCACCGTGTCGTCGGCGGCGAAAGGGAAGGGCGCGGTGCGTTTGGCGTCGATCAGTATCGC
The DNA here is from genome assembly GCA_039934635.1 of Acidimicrobiales bacterium. Classification (GTDB taxonomy): domain Bacteria; phylum Actinomycetota; class Acidimicrobiia; order Acidimicrobiales; family WLNW01; genus DATLFA01. Next base: position 5,959 of record JBDTLT010000113.1, on the reverse strand, counting down.
CGTCAATTGGTAGCCCGCCCGCAACGCCCGCTCGACAACGAGATCGCCCTCGCAGATGAAGACGCCCGCCATGTCTCCACCGGGCTGTTCGCGTCGCTTGCGCAATTCGTGGTCGCGCAGGCCGACGAACGCAGCGATGCGAGGGTCGTCAGGGTCGGTGACGGGCGTGGTCAACACCGCCTAGAGGCTACGGCGCAACCAAGGCCCGAGCGGCCCTTCTCAGAGCGGGCCGCTAGCCTGCGCCAGCGATGCCGCCTCGCCCGTCGTACAAGACCTTCGTCGTCGAGCGACATATCGACGCGTCGCGCGATGTCGTGTGGCGGGCGTTGCTCGATTTCTTGTTCGACGTGACGCACGGGTACACCGTGTCCGGCGATCCGCCGCCGCACGGTGCCGGCGCGGAGGTCCACTTCCGACTGGGGCAATGGGACCTCGTCGAGCGCACGTTGACCCTCGAGCCTCCGTGGCGCCGGGTGTACGAGATCGTGGCGGGCGCGCCGGTCAAGCTCTACCAGGCGACGACCGCGCTCCGTGACGACGGCGCCGAGTGTCATCTGGTGTGGTCGTATCTCGCCGAGGCGCTCGATGACGGATCGAGCGACGAGTTCCTCGAACGGGCGAAGGCGGCGATCACCACGGCCGCCGACATGGTGGTGGCGCGCGTCGCCTCGAGTCGAGGGTGACCGCGACTTCGTCATCTGCAATGATGCGCGAGGGGAGGCCGGCCGTGGCGGATGAACAACACATCGAGAACTTGCTGTATCGCTACGGTGAGTACGTCGACCTCGCACAATTCGATGAGCTGGGCGAGCTGTTCCGTCACGGTGCGATTCGCTCCGACCGCGGCTCGGGCGATCTGCGGGGTGATGCAGTAGCGACGTTCTACCGTGCCACCAATCGGGTGCACGAAGATTCGGGCACACTGCGCACGCGCCATATCGCGAGCAACGTCATCGTCGCGGTCGACGACGCGGCGGGCACGGCAACGGCGCGCTCCTATTTCGTCGTATGCCAGCAGACGAGTGCCTTGCCGCTGCAGCCGATCGTGTCGGGTCGCTATCACGACACGTTCCACAAGGTCGACGGAGAATGGTGGTTCGACGTGCGCATGATCTTCGTCGATCTCATCGGCAACATGAGCGAGCACTTGTCATTCGATTTGCGCACCGAACGTGCGCCCAGGTTCTAGGGAAAGCCGGGGGAGCGATGCGAGCGATCGTGCTCGACGAAAAAGGCGGGCCCGAGGTATTGCGCGTCCGCGAAGTCCCTGACCCGGTGGTCGGGCCCGAGGAAGTGCTCGTCGATGTGGTGTCGACGGCGGTCAACCGCGCCGAAGTGCTGCAACGCATGGGGATGTACCCGCAGCCGGCACCGCCGCCGGTCTACGAGATCCCCGGGCTGGAGTTCGCGGGACGCGTCGTCGCGTTGGGGGACCGCGTGATCAACTGGCGCGTCGGCGATTCGGTGATGGGCGTCGTCAGTGGCGGCGGCTACGCATCGCGCCTCGCAGTGCACGAACGGCAGGCCATACGCGTGCCATCGGGCGTCTCACTCGCCGACGCCGGTTCGATTCCCGAAGTGTGGATCACTGCCTTCGACGCGCTCGTCGCGAACGGCGGTTTGTCGCCGAGCGGCGCCGTGCTCATCCATGCCGGTGGGTCGGGTGTCGGTACCGCTGCCATCCAGATCGCCAAATCGTTTGGCGCGACCGTCATCGTCACCGCGTCGGCGAGCAAATGCGCGCGCTGCATCGATCTCGGTGCGGACCGAGCGGTCGACTACGCGACCGAAGACTTCGTCGAAGTCGTACTCGAGGCAACGGGGGGCAGAGGCGTCGACGTCGTGCTCGACGTCATCGGCGGCGACTATGTCGACCGCAACATCGATGCGCTGGCGCTGAAGGGGGCGATCGTGCAGGTAGGCACCATGGGGTCGGGCAAGGCAACGATCAACGTCGCCAAGTTGATGCCCAAGCGAGCGCGCATCATCGGAACCGTGTTGCGGGCGCGGCCACTCGACGAGAAGATCACGATCAGCCAGCGATTCGCCCGCGAGATCGTTCCCGGCTTCGAAGCGGGCCGATTCCAGACCGTGATCGACGCGCGGTTCTCGCTCGAAGCGATGCCCGACGCGCACCGAATGATGGAGGCGAACGCCAACTTCGGCAAGATCGCCATCGACGTCCAACCAACCGTGTGAACTGCATCCCTACCGAGCGCTGAGGCAACGGCATGGCCAAATCCGATCTGTACCTCTACGAAGTCGTCGATGTCATCGGCCAAGGGCAGTACGACTACATGGAGCACCTCTTGCGCGACCCGGTGCAAAAGATGCCCGACATGTTCAAGTTGCAGGGTGCGTTCTTCGTGCTCGGCGCGGCGGGTGGACGGTGGCCCGAGGTGCACATCATCTGGGACGTGCCCAACGGGTGGGACGGTTGGGCGTCCAACGCCGATCGCCTCAACCTCAAACGGCGCAAGGCGTTCTACGGTGATTGGTGGGACACCGCGGCGAAGTGGCGTTCGGGTGGTTATGACCGACTCTGCATCGGTGCGCCCGGGTCACCGACGACCGACGAGATCGCGGCGGCCGGCATCAAGGGCAGTCTGTTCGTCGCCGAGATGTGGGATGTGCGACCGGGTACGCAAGCGGACTACTTGTCCGCCGTGCGCGAGCAGCAGGTGCCGATCATGGAGGACTACGGCCACCGGCTGACCGGGCTCTACGAAGTCAGCAACAACCGCAGCGAAGTGATCGTCGTGTGGGCAACATCGATCGCGGCGCGCACGGCATTTCACAAGGCGCGCTACACGTCGCGCGGTTGGTCCGACGAGGGCACCGTCGACGATCGCATCGCCAAGTGGGAGCAGGCCTCGCTCACGTGGATCACCGGCGGTAACGAACGCCACATGACGCCGCTGCCCCGCACCGTCTACGGGCCCGACGACTGGGAAGACGCGTCGCTCGAGATGTGGCTCGCGGGCGACTGACCGCCCCGCCGATACGTGGAGGGATGCCCGAGGACTACATCGCACCGGTCGTGCTCAACGCGCCGGGGACGGTGACGCGGGCACCGGGTTCGCCGCGGCCCGAAATCACGCGCGGTGAGGCGCCGACCGGAGAGCACAGACGGTCATCAGCGGGAGCCGAGTCGACGAAGGTCATCGGCGATCTGTTCGATCGTCGGATCATGAGCAGCGACATTCCAGACGAGGTCGTACACATCGTCGTTCATCGCCTCCGCGACGCTTGCGTTGTTGATCTCCAAGAACACCGCGGTTGCGAGCCAACCGAGACGCTTGTTGCCGTCGACGAGTGCGTGGTTGCTCACGATCGACTGCAACAGCGCCGCTGCCTTTGTCCAAACATCGGGGTAGGCATCCTCGCCGAAGACCGTTGTCCGAGGTCGCGCGACTGCGGCGCCTAGCAATCCGACATCACGCATTGGTGATGGGTTGCCGAGCAGCGCGGCCGCGAGCGTCAGCACGTCGTCGAGATCGAGGAACTCGGTTGGTCTTGTCATTCACCGAGTCGACGCAGAGCGTCTGCGTGACGCTCCGTGATGACTGCCGATGCCCGGCTGACGCGATCTCGATGTTCGCCGCGGGCGACGAACTCTCGCACTGCTCGCCGCGCTGCCTCTTGCATGGAAATGCCCTCGGCCGCCGCTCGGGCCCGCAACGCTTCCTGCTCGTGGTCGGTCAGTCGCAGGGTCATTGCCATGGACTCCATGGTATCAGTCTGATACCGCGGAGCCGATCGGTATTGCGCTCGCTGGCAGACTGGGAGGGTGAACGCACGGCCCCGCAACGCGAATCGCTTCGCCGACGACCGTCTCTGGGACGACAATGGCCGCCAGTGGTCGCGGTCGGCGAGCAATCTCACTCGTGCGCAGGTCGAGGCAGCGCTGGCGGATCCCGCAATCCGAGTCGGGCTGCACGATGACTGGGGGGTGCCCCTGCGATGGGTCGACCGCGACCAGCGGGTCGCAGTCTGGCGCGACGAGGTAGCCGGCGACTTCGCCGACGGCGGACTGCGCTCGCGACATGCGCGCAAACAGGGCCGGCTGCCGTACGTGGCCGGACTGTGGGTACGCGACGGCGCGACGTTGCTGGTGTTCGAAAGTGACTGACGTGAATTCGGACGACGGCCTGGCCGCGGGCGACTTCGCGACGTGGGTCACCGGCATGCAGAGCGCGCTGCGGGGCGAGCGCGGGTCCGACGTGCCGTGCGGCAGTTGCACGGCCTGTTGCACGTCGTCCCAATTCGTCCACATCGAGCCGGACGAGACCGACACGCTGTCGCACATACCGGCCGAGTTGTTGTTCCCCGCGCCGCGCCTGCCACGCGGCCACGTGTTGATGGGCTATGACGAGCGGGGCCACTGCCCGATGCTGATCGACGGCAAATGCTCGATTTACGAGCACCGGCCGCGAACCTGTCGTGTCTACGACTGCCGCGTATTTCCCGCGGCGGGGCTCCGCATCGACGACGCCGACAAAGCGCTCATCGACCAGCGGGCGCAGCGATGGCGATTCTCGTATCCCACCGACGCCGACCGCGTGCGCCACGACGCAGTGCGTGCCGCGGCAGCATTCCTGGGCGACCACGCGAGCGAGGTGTTCGACGGCGCACCTGGACCGAACGCCACACAGCGCGCGGTGCTGTCTGTCGAATTGCACGACGCCTTCCTCGGCCGCGAACCAGATGTACAAGAGGTGCGGGTCGAACTGTCGCGTCGCCGCGGGCGCTGATGACACTCTCGTAGCAAGAATGCACGGTGGGCGTGCGTATTTGCTACGAGAGTTCGCGTGAGTCCGCGGGTGGCAGATACGGCGGTGGTGGCGGTGGCGTTGCTGCGATAGACCAGCGCGCTCACTGCCAAGAGCCGGTCGATTCACCAGCGTCGCGATGACTTACGGTGGCTGCCATCGTCAGTACGGCAGACGAACGATACCGACGACAAGGACCATGCCATGCCTCGCATCACCCCCAACCTCTGGTTCGATACGCAAAGTGTCGAGGCCGCCGAGTTCTACGTGTCGATCTTTCCGAACTCGAAGATCACAACCGTCACCCACTACGGCGAGTCCGGCCCCGGTCCGGCCGGCTCGGTCTTGACTGTCGATTTCGTGCTCGACGGCCAGGAGTACACCGCCATCAACGGCGGCCCGCATTTCACTTTCACCGAGGCGATCTCATTGTTGATCAACTGCGCCGACCAGAAAGAGATCGACTACTACTGGGACAAGCTGACCGCCGATGGTGGCGAAGAAGGCCCATGTGGTTGGCTGAAAGACAAGTACGGCTTGTCGTGGCAGGTCTGTCCGGTTGGTTGGCAGGAGATGCTGAACGATCCCGACAAAGAACGGGCCGAGCGCGCGATGACCGCCATGTTCACCATGAAGAAGCTCGACCTCGCCGCGCTGCAAGCCGCCGCCGACGGGATTTGAGAAGCTGTACCGGGGTGGCATCGTTGCGGCGGAGCCGCACGAGTCAGCGCGCGTCGATACCGACGTAGTCGCGCTCAGGGGCGCCGATATAGAGCTGGCGCGGACGCGAGATGCGTGTGTTCTGTTGCAGCGCCTCTAGCCAGTGCGACAGCCACCCTGACACTCGCGGAATCGCGAACATCACGGTGAACATCTCGACCGGGAAACCCATCGCCTGGTAGATGAGGCCCGAGTAGAAGTCGACGTTGGGATAGAGCTTGCGGCTGACGAAGTAATCGTCGGCGAGCGCAACCTCTTCGAGCTTGAGCGCCATGTCGAGCAACGGATTTTTGCCCGTTACTTCGAAGACGTCGTACGCCGCTTCCTTGATGATCTTGGCCCGAGGGTCGTAGCTCTTGTAGACGCGATGGCCGAAGCCCATCAGCCGGCCGCTGCCCTGCTTGACACCCTTGATGAAGTCGTCGATGCGGTCGTAGCTGCCGATCTCGGTGAGCATGTTGAGTACG
>JBDTLT010000112.1:0-16598 GCA_039934635.1 Acidimicrobiales bacterium | reverse complement strand
GTTGCATCATCTCGTAGGTGGCATCGGCGTTGCCGTGGCTGTAGTTGAGCACCGGATAGAGAAGTAGCGCACGGCCTTCATCGCCCAGCAACAAGTCATAGAACTTCGATTCGAGATCGACGCCGTCGCGCTGCGCGATCGTGGCGATCGACAGCTCGGGGCCCGGCTCGTAGTCGACGGGATCGCCGAGCACGTACATGCGGTCGAACCGCGAGCGCATCTTGTCGATGAAGTCGCTGGTGCTCCGCGCCCGCTCCGCGAGAATGCGCTTCTTACGCGCCGGCGTTTGCAGTTCGGCCACGCGCTCGGCGAGCGGAAGGTGCGCGATCTCGTCGAAGGCGGGGCGACCGCCGAAGCCGAGTTGCGAATGAAGGCCGACCAGGACACCCGCGGGACGCGACGCGTATTGCGGATGCAGACGATGGCCGGCATCGAGCGCGCGCAGCGACGCTTGCATCTGGTCGCGCCATAGCTCGGGCGCGTTGTCTACCTGTGTCAGTGCGAACGTCACCGGCAGACCGGTGTACGCGGCGAGGCGCGACATCAACTCGACCTCGCGCATCGGCGCATCGAGATCTTCGCCGACCGCGCCGAGGGGAACGAGCTCGTAGATGCCGGCACCGGCATCGCGTAGGGCGTCGGCGATGCCGAACAACTCGGCTTCGCCGGCGAATGTGCCCGGCACGGGTACACCGTCTTTGGCCCGATGCGCAAGGGTGCGCGACGTGGAGAAGCCCAACGCTCCGGCGTCGATGGCCTCGCGCACGATGTCGCGCATGGCGGCGATGTCTTCGGCGGTGGCAACTTCATTACGCGCGCCCCGCTCGCCCATCACATACGCGCGCACCGCGCCATGCGGGACTTGCGCACCGATGTCGATCGACAGCGGCTTGCGTTCGAGCACATCGAGGTACTCGGTGAAGCTCTCCCACTCCCACTGCATGCCCTCGGCGAGGGCCGCCCCCGGGATGTCCTCGACACCCTCCATCAATTGGATCAGCCACGCTTCGGAGCCCGGACGTACGGGCGCGAAGCCCACGCCACAGTTGCCCATGACGAGTGTGGTGACGCCGTGAAGTGTGGACGGTTCGAGCAGCGGGTCCCACGTGACTTGGCCGTCGTAATGCGTGTGAATGTCGACGAAGCCGGGCGTGACGATGCGGCCCGCGGCGTCGATGACTTCGATCGCGTCGGCATAGATGCGTCCACCGACGTGGGCAATGCGTCCGTCCTTGACGCCGATATCACCGACCGTCGCGGGTGCCCCCGTACCGTCGACGATGGTGCCATTGCGCACGATCAGGTCGTACATCGTTCCCCTGCTTCCCGCTCTGAAAAGGGCCGCTCAGGCTCTCTTCATGCTCTACGGGACAGGCTACCCTCGCTGCGACCCAGCCAGGGCGTGAGAGAACGCGCGGGACCACCACGTGGGAGAACCAATGAGCGACGATGCCTGCACGATCATCACCGTCGACGGTGAAGAGGTGGCCCGGTGCGCGTCGGCCGACACCGGTCGACCTCACAACCATCAACCGCGACTGGCGATCGTGCACGAGGCGGCGGTCCCGTGGACCGAGGTGATCGCCCAGCAACACGTCGAGACCGGACAACGCCGGTCGGTGCACGAGAAGTTCATCGAATGGACCGGCCAGCGCATGGTCGTGCTCGGTCGCTACGACCCCGGGATGATCATCGAACGCCACGCCCACCGCAGCGATCACCTCATCTACGTCCTCGAGGGCGAACTCGCGTGCGGTGAGTACCCGTGCCCGCGTGGCACCCTCATCGTGCTCGAAGAAGGCGCGGTGTTCGGTCCGCTGATCGCCGACGCGACCCAGGGCTGCCTGCTGTTCGAGACGTGGCTCGACACGCCCGAACCGGTCTCGGTCGACAAGCCGGGCTACAACCAACTGCTGTCCGACAACAAGCACGTGCGCCTGCCGAACCCGCCGTTCACCCCGCCGCCACACGCTCGGGACAAGTTCGGTACCGGCGACCGGTTCAGCTGACCGAGGTTCGGCCAACCACGACATGGGCGATGTCCTATTCGAAGTCGTGCTACCGGTGCTGCTCGTCGCGGCCGTCGGCGGCATCGTCGGCAAACGCCTCGGGTTCTCGACCGACACGCTGTCGAAGGCCGTCTTCTATCTGTTTTCGCCGTGCCTCGTCTTCACCTCGATCTCGGACATCGAGCTCTCGGGCGGCGACATCGGACGATTGATCGCCGTTTCGGTCGGCGTGTTCGCCGTCAACGCGATCGTCGCCTCGATCTGGTCGAGCGTGCGCCATTCCGACCGCCGCACGCGCGCGTCCGCGGTACTCGCGGCGTGCGTCGTCAACCAAGGCAACATGGGCTTGCCGATGGCGCGGCTGGCCTTCGGCGAAACCGGCTTGGCGATCGCGGTGGTCATGTTCGTGACCGGTGTGGTGCTGTGGTCATCGGCGGGCATCGCGCTGGGTGCGTGGGCGCGCGGCACGCACACCGGCGCACGAGCGGCACTCGCGCCGCTGCGCTATCCGTCGATCTACGCCGCGGCCCTCGGCGCGTTGGTCAACATCGCCAACATCGATCTACCGACACTGCTCCGAGAGTCGACGGTGACACTCGCCGACGCGTCGATCCCGTGCATGCTCGTCGTGCTGGGGCTGCAGTTCCGGCGGCCCCGACTCGACGATCTCGCCGAACCGTTGGCGACGAGTGTCAATCGTTTGCTCATCGGTCCACTCGCCGCGTGGCCGTTGGCGATCCTCGTGGGCCTCGAAGGTATCCCCGAGCGCACGTCGATCATGATGGCCGGAATGCCCACTGCGGTGATGACGACGATCCTCGCGACCGAGCTCGACGCACGCCCCGAGCTTGCGGTGCGCAACGTCGTCTTGACGACGATCCTGTCGATCGCGTCGTTGACCGTGCTGATCACCCTGCTGCGTTGACGCGCATCTGTTACGGCTGTTCGGCGCCGGGCTAGAGCGTGAAGGGACCGCGGCCCATCTGATCGCGGATGGTCACGACGGGCGGCATCGTCATGTGGCGCCGCTGCCAGTTGGCGCCGTCGACAACGAGCGTGTGGCCGCTGATGAATCGAGCGTACGGCGACGCCAGGAATGTCGCGGCCCAACCGAGCTCACGGGTGCGACCGACGCGCAGCGCCGGCTGGCACACATCTTTCTCGCTCGTACGATCGAGATTCGACAAGATGTCGGCAGTCATGTCCTCGTGCGGGAACAGCCCCGGCACCAGTCCGTTGATCTGGATGCCGTACGGCCCCCACTCGACAGCGAGCGTCTCGGTCATGTTCTTGATGCCGGCCTTGGCCGCCGCGCTGTGCGCGAAGCCGGGACCACCGGTCCATGCGTAGGTGGCGCCGACGTTGATGATCGATCCTGGAGCACCTATCGCAAGATGCCGGCGGGCGAACTCTCGCGACATCATGAAGGTGCCGTTGAGCGTGATGTCGATGACGGTGCGCCACGCGTTGGGCGACATGTCCTCGGCCGGCACGGGAAAGTTGGCTGCCGCGTTGTTCACGAGCACCGACGGCAGCTGCCACTGCGCCTCGATCTCGTCGAAGCACTTCGCGATCTGGTCGGGGTCACGAATGTCGCACGCGACGGCCATGACGTCGGCACCGATATCGCTCAATGCGGACAGGCCGGCCTCGAGGTGATCGGGCTTGCGCGAGGCGATGGCGACCCGGGCGCCGAGGCGGCCGAATTCGGTGGCGATCGCCTTGCCGAGACCCGTGCCTCCACCGGTGACGATGACGACTTGACCGTCGAAGGTGCCGGGCGCGAGCGCGGCGGTGCCGATTGGTGGAGGTTCGGGAAGGCCCATTCGGGGGAGCCTAGTTTCCCCCTCAAAGGCCTCGCCCATTTGGCTAAAGCGCTCACCCCATTGCGCCGTTGACTAGCGGACGCGCGTCGCGACCCAGCACCGATCAGCGGTTGGGCTCGACGCGCCTTGGGAGCAGTCGAAGTGGCAGTAGAGCTGTATCGGGAGCCGGCGACGGCAAACGTGTGGCAACAACGGCGCTCCGCGTCGTTCGTGGTCCGCGCGCTCGGCTTGCTCGTGCCCCTCGCCGCCGGCTGTGGCGCCGCGATCGTCGCCAACCGACTTCTGCCCGACGCGCATCGCACGATCACCGTCATACCGCGAACACTGGTTGTCGTCGCGACATCGATGACCGTCATCGGCGTAATGGATCGCACGGTTCGCCGACTCTTGCCCCTGGCGACGTTGTTGCAACTCTCGCTCGCCTTCCCCGACCAGGCACCGTCACGTTTGCGCATCGCCATACGTTCGAGCAACCGGCGACGCATACGCGCATTGGTCACCGAAGCAACCGACAACGGCCTCTCCGACGACCCCGCGGTCGCCGCCGAACAGGTCATGCTGCTGGTCGCCGCGATGGGCGACCATGATCGCCACACCCGCAGCCACAGCGAGCGCGTGCGCCTCTACGCCGACATGATCGGCCGCGAGATGCGGCTGACGAAGCAAGAACGCCAGAAGCTGCAGTGGGGGGCGCTCCTCCATGACCTCGGCAAGCTGCACCTTGCCGCGACGATCGTCGACAAGAAGGGCCCCCTCGACGCCAACGAGTGGATCCTCGTGCGGCGCCATCCCGAGCAAGGACGGCGGTTACTACGCCCGTTGGTCCCCTTCCTCGGCGAATGGGCCGAAGCCGTGTGGAACCATCACGAGCGCTGGGACGGCACGGGCTATCCGCGCGGGGTCGGTAGTGATCGCATCGGACGCGCCGCAGCCATCGTCGCGGTCGCCGACAGCTTCGAGGCGATGACCAGCGCAGGCAGTTACAAGAAACCGTTGACGGTTGCCGAAGCACGCGCCGAGCTCACCGCGGGAGCGGAAACGCAATTCTCACCGGAGGTCGTCCGCGCGTTCTTGTCGATCTCGCTCGGACGGTTGCGCATTGCAATGGGACCATTCGCCGCTCTCGCGCACATCCCCTTCGTCCAACAGGCCACGTCGCTACCGAGCACAGTCGGCGCGTCGTTCAACCACGGCATCGCGTCCGCAGTCGCCGGTGCCGGACCGGCGCTGACGGCCGGAGCACTCTCGCTCGGTGCGCTCGTGGGCACCGGGGTCATCGACGGCGCAGTCGCGGCGCCGCAGGGCGATGCGATCTATGCCGCGGCCCATCTCGACGTCGCACCGGGCCACGAACTCGACGACGAGACCGCAAACCTCGCAGTTGCCGGCCTGGCGGCGAGCAACACGTTGCCTCCGACCACCGTCGTCGGCGAAGAGGTCGCGCCGTCGACGACCGTCGGGGCCCCGCCACCACCGACCGCCGCGCCGCCGCTGCCACCACCACCGACCGATCCACCGGTCGATGACTCGCCGCCACCCACCGAGCCGCCCACGACGGTCAAGCCGACGACGCCGACCACGACCAAAGCGACCACTACGACCAGTCGACCACCGGCGACCACGCAATCGACGACGACTCGTCCGCCCACCACCACCGCCGTGACCCCGGCCGCGCTCAGCGTCTCGACGTCGGCGAATCGATCGGCACCGGCCGCGCTCGGTAGCGGCAACCTGAAGGTCGGCGTCTCGTACTACATCTTCGCCACGTCGGCGAAGGCGATCACGAAGGTCCAGTTCTACAACAACGCCACCGGTGCCGGCGCTCCGGCGCGGACCGAAACCGGGGCCCCCTACGACTACGCGGGCACCGCGGGTACGGGCAACGCCACCCCCACGACATTCGCGAGCACCGGCACGAAGAGCATCACGATCAAGGTCTATTACACCGACGGCACACAGACGTCGAAGAGCGCCACATTCAACGTCGTGCCGTGAGTGCGGTCTCTGCGCTCACGGGCCCTTGATGGCGCCGGCCAACTCGGCCAATAGCCGATCGAGCACTTCCGCCGTGGCTCGATAGACGTCGATCGACTCGCCGACAGGGTCGTGAATCTCGTCGCGGGCGTGACCCATCGGCTGGTCGGGCTTGCGGGTGCGCGCGATGGCCTCGGCCCACTCTCGCAGTGACTCACCATTGCGTCTCTGCAGGCGCGCCAGCCGAGTGACCTCGCCGAGCAAGAAGGTGCGCGTCGATGCTTCGGGATCGTGAGCGGCGACCGCCCATCCGTGCTTGCGCGTCATCGCGATGATCAGATCGGAGCGATCGACATCGTCGCGATTGATCTTGCGACTGATGTGCGAGCCGAGATCGATGCCCCGCTCGGCGAGCACCTCGACCGCGTGCGGCGTGGCGGGATAGCCATTCCACCCGATCGTGCCGACCGACGCGATGGGCACCGTCGTGTCGTCACCCAAGTGATGGCGCAACAGCGCCTCGGCCATAGGTGAGCGGCAGGTGTTGCCGGTGCAAACGAAGAGGATCACGCAAACGTCGATCGGTGAAGAGCGAGGACGATCGAGTGTAGAGGCCACGCGGTGAGATAGAACGTGCTCGGGTTGAGCCGGAAGATGAGGGCCTGAGCGGCCCTTCAGAGCGGAAAACAAGGACGGGGTCGATGAGCGGGCCGATGGAAGGTGTTCGCGTCGTCGAGATCGGCGTGTGGGTGGCAGGGCCCGCGGCCGGCGGAATCCTCGCCGACTGGGGCGCCGACGTCGTCAAGATCGAGCCGCCCACGGGCGACCCGGCACGCACTTTTCAGCGAATGCTCGGCGGCGATATGCCGAACAACCCGATCTTCGAGCTCGACAACAGATCCAAGCAGAGCATCGTGCTCGATCTGCGGACACAAGCCGGTCGCGACCTTGCGCTCGAGCTCATCGACGGCGCCGACGTCTTCCTTTCCAACATCCGTCCGAATGCGCTCGAGCGCATCGGCCTCGGCTATGAGGCGCTCGCCGCCCGCAACCCGCGCCTCATCTACGCCATCATCACCGGTTACGGACTCGAAGGCCCCGACGCCAATCGTGCGGCATACGACATCGCTGCGTTCTGGGCGCGGTCGGGCATCGCGTCGTTGCTCACTGCCCCTGACAGCGACCCGCCATTTCAACGTGGCGGTATGGGCGATCACAGTGTCGGTCTCAGCACCGCGGCCGCGATCTCGGCCGCGCTCTTTGCCCGTGAACGAACGGGCGTTGGCCAGATGGTGTCGACATCGTTGCTGCGCCAAGGCGTCTACACGATCGGCTTCGATCTCAACATGGTGCTCGGGTGGGGTCTCACCACCGCGGTCGGCACGCGCCACGCAATGGGCAATCCGGCGATCAACAACTACACGGCCGGCGATGGGCGCCGCTTCTGGATCGTCGGCCTCGAAGGCGAGCGCCACTGGCCGCCACTCGCGCGCGCGGTCGGTCATCCCGAATGGCTCGTCGACGCCCGCTTCTCGACCGCTGGCGCGCGTTCGCAAAACGCACGCGAGCTGATCACCGAGCTCGATCGCATCTTCGCGACGAAGACGCTCGACGAGTGGGCCGAGGTGTTCGCCACCGAAGACGACTTCTTCTGGTCGCCGATCAACACCGTCGACGAAGTGCTCGCCGATCCGCAGTTGACCCACGCGGGCGGCCTCGTCGTGGTGCCCGACGGATCAACGGGCACAACGATGATCGCCAGCCCTGCGGACTTTCATGGCACGCCGTGGGCGCCGCGATCGCTGGCGCCCAAGCTGGGCGAGCACACGCGGCAGGTGCTCGCGCAACTCGGCAAATCAGACGCGGCGATCGACGAGTTGCTCGCCGCGGGCGTAGCCGCCGAGGCGACCGACTAGGCAAGGCCCGAGCGGCCTTCAGAGCGGGTTGGCCAGAGCATCGAGCTCGGCGAGCACTTCGGCAATCGGCGGAATGTTGGTCTGCTGAGTGCCGACCTGGTTGTAGCGAACCACACCGTCACGGTCGATCACGAACAACGCCGGTCGCTGACCGAGCGACGCAATCTTCTTGACCACGTCGTAGCGATCGAACGTCTTGTGCTTGTCGTCGGTGAGAAGCGGGAACGGAAACGTGCCCTTCTTGTCGATGTACTTGCCGACATTGTTGCCGGGGCCATTGGGCGCAATGGCCAACACTTGTGCATCGCGGGCAACGAACTCGTCGTGGTGCTCACGCAACTGCGCGAGATGCTCACGGCAGTGTGGTCAGAGAAAGCCGCGCAAGAAGACGAGTACCACCGGTCGCCCGCGAAACTCGGCCAGGCTGGTCAACCGGCCCGATTCGTCGGGGAGCGAGAAATCGGGGGCGATCGAACCAACGGACACACTGGAACTGTCGATGAACACTTTTGCAGCGTACCCGGCGGCGCCCCGCTCGCATGGGGCAACATAGGAATCGTGGATACTCGAGAGGTCACGTCCTTCTGCCGCATCTGCAACGCGATGTGCGGCATCGTCGTGACCGTCGAGGGCGACACGGTCGTGCAAGTGCGAGGCGACGCGCAGCATCCACTGTCGCGGGGCTATGTGTGCCCCAAAGGTAGGGCGCTCGGTGCATTCCATCACGATGCGCGCCGGCTCGACGCGCCGCTACGCCGCGACGGCAACGCCTGGCAGCGCCAAGCATGGCCCGAAACCATCAGCGACGTATCCGCCTCACTGCGCGCCGTCATCGCCGAGTCCGGTCCCGACGCCGTTGCCATGTACCTCGCGAGCGGTTCGGCCTTCGACACCAACGGGCGGCGCGCCGCCGAACGTTTCCTACGCGTCATCGGCTCGACCCAGAAGTACACGGCCACCACCATCGACACCCCGTGCAAGCCGTTGATCGCCGAGTTGATCGGTGGCTGGTCGGGCCTGACCCCCATATGGGATCACGAACGCAGCGATCTGCTCGTGCTCGTCGGCACCAACCCCGTCGTGTCGCACGGCCACAGCAACGCGATCCCCGACCCGGTGCGCCGCCTGCGCGAGTTCCGCGCGCGCGGCGGCGAGTTGTTCGTCATCGACCCACGGCGAACCGAGACCGCGGCGATGGCCGACCACCACCTCGCGATCCGGCCGAGCACCGACCACGTGCTGCTCGCGCACGTCGTCCGCGAACTGCTGATCGACGGTGCTGACGAGAACTATCTTGCGGACCATTGCACCGGCCTCGACGCGTTGTGTGAGGCGGTCGCGCCGTTCGATCGCACGTCGGCCGCGGAGCGCTGTGGCATCGACGTCGAGCAGATCGATTCGCTCATGGCGGCGATCCGCCGCCACAAACGCGTGAGCGCGTTGACCGGCACGGGCACGTCGATGAGCGCCACCGCCAATCTCACCGAGTGGATGTTGTGGGCGCTGCACATCGTCACCGGCTCCTACGATCAGCCTGGCGGGATGTGGTTCAACCCCGGTTACCTGATGCAACTCGACCAGCGTCAGTGGACACCGTCCGATGGGCGCGCATTGCCCGGTCCCGCGAGCCGGCCCGAGCTGCCGCGGCGCTTCGACGAGTACCCATGCGCGGGGCTCGTGAGCGAGATCGAGAGCGGCACCGTCCGTGCGCTGCTCGTCGTAGGCGGCAACCCACTGACCGCGCTGCCCGACAGCGAACGCACCACACGCGCGTTGCGCGACCTCGAGCTACTCGTCGTGATCGACGTCATCGAGACCGACACAACGCCGCTCGCGACACATCTCTGGCCCGCCGCCGGCCAGCTCGAGCGGGCCGACGTGCCGTGGCTGCTCGACGCCTACCAACTCGCGGTGGCGAGCCAGTACACGCCGGCGGTCGTCGCGCCGGCGCACGATCGGCGAGCGGTCTGGCGCATGTTCGCCGAGCTCGGCGAATCGATGGGCGTGTCGGTGCTGCCGAAAGGCGTCGACTTCGCCGGAGCGACCGACGAGACTCTCATTGCGCGCATCGGCGAAGGCAGTCGCGGCGGTGCCGATGAATTGCTCGCGGCGCGCCATGGCACGGTGCACAGCGGTGCCGTGTTCGGTTGGGTCACCGACGGCGTGATCCCCGAGCGTCGTTGGCGCATTGCACCCGCGCCTCTCCTCGAGATGTTGGCCGCTGTCGAAGGCGTACGTGCGAGCGACTCGTTGGTACTCATCCCCCATCGCCAGCTGCGCAAGATGAACTCACAGTTGCGCGACGTCGCCGCGCCCGGTGGACGCGTCGATGACATCTCGGTCCGCCTCAATCCGCACGACGCGGCGCAGCATCACGTCATCGACGGCGACATGGTCGACGTGCGATCGGCGCACGGTTCGACGAGTGGTGCAGTACGCGTCGACGCGGCGGTTGTGCAAGGCGCGGTGGCCATCGCGCACGGATGGGCTTCGCCCAACGTCTGTGACCTGACGAGCGCCGACGACGGGGTCGATGCACTCACTGGCATGGTGCAGCAGTCGGGTGTTCCCGTCACGATCACGCGGGTCGTCGGGTGAGCGTTCCCGTGCTGCGCCCCGAATTGCGCGCCGCCGTCGATGAGCTCATCCCGATCATCGACGGCGACCGCGCCGCCGCCGACTCGCGCGGTCGGTTGAGCACGCCGCTGATCGAGCGCGCCGACGCATTCGGGTTGTTCACGACGCGCGTTCCCGCATCGCTCGGCGGCCGCGACGTGAGCCTCGTCGAGCAATTCGAATTGAGCGAAGCGCTCTCCTACGTCGACGGCAGTGTCGGGTGGACGCTTTCGTTCATGGCGCTGTCGGCCGGCCTCGTCGGCGGTCATGTGAGCGACGAAGGGACACGCGAGATCTGTGACAGCACCGACGGGCGCTGGCCCCGCTTCACCGGCACCTTCCCCACGACCGGCGTCGCCGCTCGCGTCGACGGCGGATGGTCGATCAGCGGGCGATGGGGGTTCGCCAGCGGTATCGATCACGCGACATGGCTCGCCATCGGCGCACGCCTCGCGGACGCAGCCCCCGATGATCGCACTGCCGTGCTGTGGGCAGCGATACCGGTGGACCACGCGCGGATCATCGAGGGCACGTGGGATGTCGACGGGCTGCGCGCGACGGGCTCACGCACGTTCACCATCGACGAGGTGTTCGTGACCGACGCGCGAGCGTTCACGATGGCTCGAGCCAATGACCGCGCTGGCGCGGTACATCATCTGCCTCTGTTGGTCTTCATCAGCCCCGAGCACGCCGGCGTCGCACTCGGGCTGGCGCGGCGGGCCCTCGACGAAGTGATCGCGCTGGCCAACGGCAAGGCCCGCATGGGTGGGCGCGCACCACTGCACGCACGTGGCGCGTTCCTTCGCGATATCGGCCGAGCGGATACGCGGCTGCGGGCGGCCCGCGCACTGATCGTCGATCGACTCGGCGCCGGCGATGCCGCGACTGCGCCAATGCCATCCGACTATGTGACCGACGTGCGCGCGGCGGCGGCCCACGTCGCGGATGTCGCCGTCGACGTCGCGACGCTGGCCTATCGCTTCGCCGGCGGTAGCGCGGTCGATCGCAACCATCCGTTGCACCGTGCGTGGCGCGACGCGGTGACCGCGACGCAACATGTCCATACGAACGATGAGAACTACGAGACCTGGGGCGAGGCAATCTCGGGCTTTGGCTCCGCGGGTTGACGCAGGCTGGCGCCGTTGAAGATCGCCCACGTCAGGAAAATGCCCATTGCCACCGCCGTGCCGGCAAAGAGCGGGCCGCGACCGAGATCGCCATAAACACCGCCCGAGATCACCCCCACGAGCCCCGCCACGGCTACCCCCACCGCACCGAGCAGCCCCTGCCCGGCGGCCACATGCTCGGGCGGGCTCGAGATCGCCACCGCGACTTGATTGGCCGGCATCGTGAACGAGTCGGCCACCGCGTGGACAACCGACACGATGAGAATTGGCCACAACGCCAAATAACCGTACGAGAGCGTGCACAACGTCGCGATCGCGATGCTGAAGCCGGCGACCCGCAAGGGGCCATAGCGCTGCGCGTAGCGCCCCCCCATCGGAGCAAGGAAGATCATCGGCACCGTGAAGAACGACAACGTGAGGCTCCTGAGGAGCTTGCCGGCGCCGAGGTCGGTCAGCAGGAGCGCCCACACTGCTTCGAACATGCCAATGGTGATGTAGAAGGCAATCGACGCGGACAATGCCGCGCGAATGGCGCGGATACCGAGCAGCGTTCGTAGTGCACGACCGTGCGATGGCGCGCGAATCGCCGACAGGTCGAGCCGCATCCCGACGAAGAAGATGCCGAGATACAGCACGAACAATCCCCAGAAGGGCGCCTGGAAGTCGAAGATCTTGGAGAGGATGCCCGCCAGCGTCGGGCCCAGGACGAAGCCACTGATGTCGAACGCGCCCTGCTTGCCAAGATTTTCTCCGATACGTGCCGGATCGCGGCCGATGACCACACGACGGATAGCGGGGCTCACGATGCCGCTGCCGAGCCCGAGGAACGCGCGGGCGGCGATGAACTGCCAGAGCTCTGTGGACACCGCGCAGGTCAGTGCCGAGAGCGCCGCGATCGCGATGCCGGCGCGCACCATGATCGACGCGTAGCCGCGATCGGCGTAGCGCGACAGCGCGACCTGCGCGAAGAAACCGGCGAAGAAGCCGACGCCCACGAGCACACCCAACTGCTGCTCGCTGAAGCCGAGTTCGTCGCGCAGATCGGGCAAGAGGGTGTAGATCGACCCGTAGCCGAGCGACAGGCTGCCGCTGACGATGAAGTACGGCAGGAAGGTGCGATTCGTCGACTTCTCGCGCGACGGTGCAGTCATCGGCGCCGCAGAGTCAGCGCGCCGCGCTCCCCTGTCCTTGCAGCTTGTGTCGCAGCCTGTCGACTCGCCGATCCCATTGCGTGCTCGATTCCATCAACCAGGACAGCACTGCCGCCAATGGTTCCGGGGTCGCTGTATAGCGCACTTCGCGCCCGTCCCTCTTCGAGGTCGCCAGGCCGGCATCGACCAGTGCTTGCAGGTGCTTGACCACGGCCTGACGCGTGAGCGGCAAATCAGCCGCGAGACGAGTGGCGGTGTCGGGCCCGTTTTGCATCAGGCCCTGCAGCAGCGCCCGTCGGGTCGGATCGGACAATGCCCCGAACAGGTCGTCGAGCGCACTCACCGCATCGACGCGAGCGCCACCGTGCAGGCCCACAGCGACAGCACTCGCACTTCCCAGCGCATCCGTGTGGCGCTGGCGCGGGCGACCATGCGCGGTGATAGGTCGGGCAACGTCTCGGTGATGGTGAGGCGACTGCGCCCGTCGGTGGTGGTGCCGACGACGAACTCGACCCGCGAGGCGGTCGCGCGATCGCCCGACTCCCACCATGTGAACGACAGGCGGCGAGACTCATTCACTTCGTCGATCTCGATATCGCGGACGATGCCGTCGTCGACCACGGTGCCCGTGCCACCGGGGCGCATATCGACATCGACCGAATCACCGAGCCACGTTGCCATCTGGTCGGGGTCCGAGACCATGTCCCAGAGCTCATCGGCGGGGGTGTCGAGGTCGACCTGGCGCGTGATGGTTGTTGGATCCATGACCTCAGCGTAGCGCAACCTGATAGTTGCACATCAGTCGTTTGCTCGCTACGGTATGTGCAACCACTTAGTTGCACATACGGAGGCCCCCGTGCTCATCCCCACCGTCATCGAGTCGACCAACCGAGGCGAACGCGCCTACGACATCTACTCGCGCCTGCTGGCCAACCGCATCGTGTTCCTCGGCACGGCGATCGACGATCACGTTGCCAACCTCGTCATCGCGCAACTGCTGCATCTCGAGTCACAATCCGCCGAACACGACGTGGCGATGTACATCAACTCGCCCGGCGGGGACATGACCGGACTGTTCGCGATCCACGACACGATGCAGTTCATCGCGCCCGACGTGTCCACGATCTGCGTCGGCCAAGCCGCGTCCGCCGCCGCGGTATTGCTCGCGGCCGGCGCGAAAGGAAAGCGCTACGCGTTACCCAACGCTCGCGTCCTCGTGCACCAGCCCCATGGCGGCGCGCAGGGCCAGAGCGTCGATCTCGAGATCGCGGTGGCCGAGATGGTCGAGATGCGACGGCTCATGGTCGACATCCTCACCGAAGCCACCGGCCAGACAGCGCAGCGCATCGTCACCGACATGGATCGCGACTTCATCCTGCGCGGCGAGCGCGCTGTCGAATACGGCCTCATCGACTCCATCATCACGCGTCGCCACCTCGCCGACCCGATGATCGCTGCGATCGCGGCCGCGTAGCCCACAGTCGATGCGATCAGTTGTCGAGACCCTTCGCGATGTCGTGTAGCAGGTTCACGACAAGTTCGGGTCGCGACAAGAAGGGTGAATGACTGGTCGGCCAACTCACGTGGTGATCGGTCAACTTCGCCGCGGCGCGCATGTAATCGAGCGTGATCGAACCGTCTTGTTCGCAGATGACGTAGGTGCTCGGCGCGTGACGCCACGCGGCGCGCGCCACGATCATCGGGTTGGAGCCCATCGGGTGGGGCCGCAATCGCGCCGCGCAAAACTCGACATCGTCGTCGCTGCAGTCGCCGTACCAGACGTCGCGCAGGCGTTCGCGCTTGGCCGTCATCACGCCGTCGGTGACGTCCATCTTTTCGAAGAAGTCCGCGACGACAGGGTTGCCGAGCGACTCGTCTTCGCGATCCGTGGGAAAGATCGCGGCGAGATATACCAGATGCGCCACGGTCGACGGATCGATCTGCGTGATCGGATAGCCACCGAAGGAATGGCCCACGACGACCACCGGGCCGTCAGTGGGACACGCGTCGATGGCGGCTTGCACGACACCGGGGTCGGATGCGTTCGGCTGTGAGTAGAGATCGGGCGTCTCGACGCGCAGACCGAGTTCTCTCAGCGGCGCATCAACCTTTGACCAACACCACGGCCCGTGGTTGGCCCCGTGCACCAATACGACCGCTGTCATTGCATCCCCCTCCTGCCCCGGAAGGTTAGTTCTCTAGTACCATCGCCGCAGCCCGAGCAATCGGTCGGTGGCCCGAGCGGTCCTGACTGAGCGGGAAGCACAGGGGGTACGTCATGGCTCAGTTCGACACCGTCATCAAAGGCGGCATCGTCGTCGACGGCACCGGCCGCGGGCGCCGCCGCGCCGACGTCGGTATCAAGGACGGCCTCGTCGCCGAGATCGGCCGCATACCTGATCACGAGGCCGACGAAGTCCTCGACGCCACCGGCATGATCGTGGCGCCCGGCTACATCGATCTGCACACGCATTACGACGCGCAACTGTTCTGGGACCCGTATTGCACATTGTCCGGATGGCACGGCGTCACGTCGGTCGTCATCGGCAACTGCGGCTTCGGGTTCGCGCCGGTGCAACCCGATTTTCGCGAGCGCGCGATGCTCACGATGGTGCGCACCGAAGCCATCCCGTTGGCATCGATGAAGGCGGGCATGCCCTGGGACTGGGTCACCTTCCCCGAATATCTCGACAGCGTCGAGCGCACCGCGAAGGCCGTCAACATCAAACCGTTCCTCCCGATGAACCCCGTCATGATCGAAGCGATGGGCTTCGAACGGGCCAAGGCCGGCGAGATGCCGACCGATGACGAGCACCGCGAGATGCGCCGCATGTTGCACGAAGCAATGGACGCAGGTGCGGGCGGATGGTCGGTGCAGCGCCTCAAGCCGGAGTCCGGTGCCAACGTGCAACGCGATTTCGACGGTACGCCAATGGCGACCGACGTCATGCACACCGAGACCTGCATCGAGTTCGCCGAAGTGCTCGCCGAACGACGCAGTGGCTTCATCCAGATGACAATGGCCGGCGACCCCGCCATCCCCGACGAAGGACGGCGCTGTTACGAGACTCTGGCCCGTGTGTCCGGCCGGCCGATCCTCTACAACGTCGTCGTACCGGACGAGCGCGAGCCGGAGCGTCATCTCAACACGCTCAAGTGGCTCGAGGACTGTCGCAAGCAGGGCTTGCAGGTCTATGGGCAGGCACTCACGACGCGCGGTGGGCTCACCTTCACGTTCGAAGACTGGAACCTCTTCGACGAAGCCGACGCGTGGCGCGAGGTCACGCTCGGCACGCTCGAAGAAAAGCTCGACAAGATGGGCGACCAATCACGCCGCGCCGCTTTGCGCGACGCTCGCGTCTTTGCCGCAACCGGCCCGATCAAGGACATGGTGGTGCTCTCGCCGAAGTCGAGCGAGACCTCGGTGTGGAAGGACCACACGCTGCAAGACATCGCCGACGCCACAGGCAAACACCCGGTCGACTGCATGCTCGACATCGCGATCGCCGACCGGCTGCGCACGGTGTTCTACACCGAACCCACCTACACCAGCTCGAAGATGTTGTCGGATCTACTCGTCGACAAGTACACGCTTCCGGGGGTCAGCGACGGCGGTGCCCACACCAAGTTCCTGACCGCGGGCACGTATCCGACCGAGCTGATCACCGACGCGGTGCGCAAGTTCGACATCCTCGATCTCGAGTCGGCGCACTGGCGCCTCAGCGGTTTGCCGGCGCATTGTGCCGGCTTCCCCGATCGAGGCACCCTCGAAGTGGGCAAAGCGGCCGACATCGTCGTCTACGACTACGAGAATCTGCGTCTCAACCCCGTCGAGGTCGTGCACGATCTACCCGGAGGCGAGTGGCGACGGGTGTCGCGGCCGTCGGGTTATCGCTACGTGCTCGTCAATGGCACCGTCACGATCGACGACGACAAAGAGACGGGCACTTCGCCCGGCCAGCTGCTGCGCGCGCGCTGA
>JBDTLT010000111.1:0-16675 GCA_039934635.1 Acidimicrobiales bacterium | reverse complement strand
GCGTGATGGCCACTTCGAAGCACGTTCGAGCCCACTTTTGTGGGGTCTGTCGAGGTTGTCGTGGTGGTCGCAGTACTTGGTTCTCGCACGCGCGCGTCGTCGTTGCGCTGGCCGGTTCTCGACGCCGCGCAACGGCTGTCGTTGGAGTTGGCCCGCTGGCGCTACCAACGCGAGAGCGACGACGCCCGCAAGAAACGCCAGCGGGCGACGAAACGATGAGCGTGCTACTCCGCGAGCACTGCAGGCAACGGCTCCGCGTAGACAACGGTGAGCCGCTTGGTTGCCCGGGTCAATGCGACGTACAAGGCCCGCATGCCTTGTGCTTCTTCGCTCACGATGCGGGCCGGCTCTACGACGATCGCAGAGTCGACCTCGAGGCCCTTGACCATACCCACGGCGACGACGGTGACCTGTTGATCGAAGCCGCGGCGCGTCGCGCGCCCGTATGCGATGCCGGCCGCGCCGAGGGCGTCGCAGACGTCGTCGACCAAGCTCGCGGGACACACGAGCGCGACATTGCCTTGTTCGACCTCGGCCAGTTCGTCGCGCACGACATCGATCAACCCGTCGGTGATCGTGGCGACGCGCACGATGCGCGGGGGCGCGCCGTCTTGTCGCACCGAGATCGGCGGCCTGAGTTGGGGGGCCGCTTCCCGCAACACACGCGCGGCCAGCGTGACCAACGGTGCGGGTATGCGATAGCCGACAGTGAGTTCGACCGTGCGGGGTGGGCGCCGGTCGGGCAGGTGCTCGAGGATTTCGTCCCAACTGGTGTGGGCCCACGCGCCGGTCGACTGCGCGATATCGCCGACGACGGTCATCGAGCCCGACAGCGACCGGCGCGAGAGCACCCGCAGGTCCATCGGCGAAAGGTCCTGTGCTTCGTCGACCACGATGTGACCGTAGGTGCGCACCGCATCGATATCACGCTTGCCTGGTCGCGGACCCAACAACTCGCGCGCCTCGTCGAGCAACGCGACATCGGAGTCGGTCCACACCACGTGGTCGTGATGGTCCACGCGGGGCTGGTGCAGCAGATCGACTTCGCGCTCGGTCAACCGTTTGCGCCCCGCCGAACGTATCAACGCCTTGGACCCGAACAAATCGTGCAGCAGCTGCGCCGGTGTCAACACGGGCCACATGCGTTCGAGCGCACGGCGCACGTCGAGATTGTCCCGCAGCCGATCGCGCAACGTGTCGACGACGATCTCTTCTCGTGCACTCGCGGCGAGCGCGGCGAACAGCTCGGATTCGACGAACTTGCGCGCCCCGTTGTGCGTGCGGAATCGCCGTCGCGCATCGCGCACCACTCGCTGACTCTGCTCGACGGTGAACCACAGCGACTGCACGCCGTAACCGACGCGCAGATCTTCGAGCAACGGTCGTTCACGATCTCGCACGGCGCGCTCGATGAAGGGCACCATGCGCAGATCGCCCTTGACCCGGCCGACGTTCTCGGGAGCGCGGCCGTCGACGCGCACGTTGGTGACGAGATCGGCGAGCACCGATTGTTCGACTCCGGCTTCGCCGAGCGATGGCAACACCTGCTCGATATACGCGAGGAAAAGACGGTTGGGCCCGATCACCAACACGCCTTGGCCTTCGAGCGGGAACCGGTGGGTATAGAGGAGGTAGGCCGCCCGGTGCAGCGCAACGACGGTCTTGCCGGTGCCGGGTCCGCCTTGCACCACGAGCACACCGGGCATGGGGGCCCGGATGATGTCGTCTTGCTCGGCCTGGATCGTGGCGACGATGTCGGACAGACGACCGGTGCGCGCGGTCTCGAGAGCGGCGATGAGCGCGCCTTCGCCCTGCACCCGCGGCCGGCCGTCGACCGGTTCGTCGAGGAAAGACAGGTCGCCGAAGAGCTCGTCCTCGATGGCGAGCAGCGTGCGGCCGCGGGTCGAAAAATGGCGCCGGCGTTCGAGTCCGAGCGCTTCACGGCCGGTGGCCCGGTAGAACGCCTCGGCGACCGGCGCCCGCCAATCGACGACGACGATGTCACGCTCACGATTCCAGATGCCGAGACGCCCGATGTAGAACCGTTCGCCGCCCTCGTAGTCGATGCGGCCGAAGACCAGCGACCGGCTGCCCAGATCGAGCTGGGAAAGCCGCCCGGCGACCGTCTCGTAGAGGACATCGCGCTCGAATCGCGCCTGGCTCGTGCCCCCCGGCCCCGCCTCGGAGATGTCGGTCAGGCGAATTGCGGAGGCCCGCGCGGCCTCGAGGCACTCGTAGGCGTAATCGAGATACGCCTGCTCTGCCTCGAGCTCGGGATGGTGTTGTGGCACCTCGTTCCCCTGCCGTTTGGTCCCGTTCCTGGTCCCCCGCGCTGTCAGCGACCGTTGGGGGTCACCTTCGCGAGGGGATTTAGCAGCCTATCGGGATTGCTCCCGCCTGCGGCGAGCGCTCAGGCGAGGCCGCCCCGATCCCGGCGACCGCACGGGCCAGCGCACGGGCAGGCCGCCGACAAGCACAGTGCGGCAAGGGCGTGCGAACATCGGGGCGTGGCTTCCCTTGCGCTCGTCCTGTCTGCTGGAGGTCCCACGGCGACCGCGTTTCACGGGGGCGCGCTCGCCGGCCTCATGGACGAGACCGGGTGGGATGCCCGCGATGCGACCCTGATCGTGGGCACGTCTGCGGGCTCGAGCTGTGCCGCGATGTTGCGAGGCGGGTTCTCGCCCCGCGACGAGTTCGCCCGATTGACCGACGACGAGCTGTCGGCCGAGGGGCAGCGTTTCGCCGATCGGGTGCGGGCGAGCGTGCCCCGCGACAGCGAGGTTCGCGGCAACTCGAATGCATTCCGACCCCTCGGGTTGCGCATGGCGTTCAACGGCTTGCTGCCGCATCGATTCCGCCCCGGTTTGGTGCTGTCCGGGTTGGCGCCGAGGGGTTCGCAATCGCTGGCCCGAATGGCCGCCACCGCCCGCGCCGCGCACGAGCAGTCGTGGCCCGAAGAATCGACGTGGGTCGTCGCGGCGCGCGTGTCCGATGGGGCTCGTGCCGTGTTCGGGCGCGACGACCTGCCACCAACCGACATCGGCACCGCGGTGCAGGCTTCGTCGGCGGTGCCCAATGTCTATCGACCCGTGCGCATCGGGCGACACGAGTTCGTCGATGGTGCGATTCACTCGTCGACCAACGCAGACCTTGTCGCGCCGCTCGGCTTCGACGCGGTCGTGATCATTTCGTCGATGACGGCGGTGCCCCGCGAGGCGCGGTGCACCGAGCGCGATCCGACCCGCACCTACTTCAGCCGCAAGTTGTCGCGCGAAGTGGCGGCGATCCGCGCGCACGGCACGCCGGTGTTGGTCGTGCAACCCACGGCGGACGATCTGTCGTTACGCGACGGCGACCTCGACGACGCCGCGATCAATGCCATCGCCCGACAGGCGCGCGAGACCGTGCGGACAAAGCTCGCCCGCTCCGAAGCGCTGCACGCTCGAAAGATGCTCGAGGCGACGCCCGTATGAGTGCGTTCCTCGACGCGTGCCACGGGGTCGCCGGCCCACGGCACGTGCCGGTGTGGTTCATGCGCCAGGCCGGCCGTTCGCTGCCGGAGTACCGTGCAATACGCGGGGTCGGCAGCATCCTCGATGCGATCAAGCAGCCCGACCTCGCGACCGAGATCACGCTGCAACCGGTGCGCCGCTACGGGGTCGACGCGGCGATCGTGTACTCCGACATCGTGGTGCCGGTGCACGCGATCGGCTTCGGTGTCGACATCGCTCCCGGGATCGGTCCGGTCATCGACCAACCGTTTGCGTCACGCGCTGATCTCGATCGGCTACGCCCACTCGATGCGCATGCCGATGTGCCGTACGTGATCGAGACGGTCCGCAACCTGACACGTGAGTTGACGGTGCCGCTGATCGGGTTCGCGGGCGCTCCGTTCACGGTGGCGAGCTATCTGATCGAAGGGCGGCCTTCGCGCACGTACGCGAAGACCAAGGCGTTGATGCACGGCGATACCGCGCTGTGGTTCGACATGATGGATCGACTCGCCGATCTCGCCATCTCATTCCTCGACGCGCAGATCGATGCGGGAGCGGCCGCGATCCAGTTGTTCGACAGCTGGGCGGGGGCACTGCATCCTGGCGACTACCGACGCTTCGTCATGCCCGCTAGTGCGCGGGTGTTGCAACACGCGCGGGCAAAGGGCGTGCCGACCATTCACTTCGGCGTGCACACCGGCGAATTGCTCACGTTGATGCGTGACGCGGGGGCTGATGTGGTCGGCGTCGATTGGCGCACGCATCTCGACGATGCGCGCAAGATCCTCGGCGACGACGTCACGCTGCAAGGCAACCTCGATCCGGCGATCCTGCTCGCGCCGTGGGATGTCGTCGAGGCCGAGGTCCGTGACATCCTCGGTCGCGCGGGCGGCAACCCGAGGCACATCTTCAATCTCGGCCACGGCGTGCTGCCCGAGACCGACCCGTCGATCCTCGAGCGCGTGGTCGAACTCGTGCATCGTGAAGGCCTCGTCCGGGGCGGATGACCGTGACCCGGGTGGTGGTGGTCGGCGCCGGCATCGCAGGATTGTCGTGCGCGTTCGACCTGGTCACCGCCGATCCCTCCCTCGACGTGGTGCTGCTCGAAGCTGACGGCCGTACGGGCGGCAAGATCCACACGACACCGTTCGCCGGGGTCGCCGTCGACGAGGCCGCCGACGCGTTCTTGGCGCGTGTCCCGTGGGCGCGCGAGCTGTGCGCCGAGCTCGATCTCGACGCGGAGCTCACCTCGCCCGCCAGTAGCCGCGCGTATCTGTATTCATACGGCGCGCTGCGGCGCATCCCCGCCGACAACGTGCTCGGTGTCCCGCTCGACCTCGATGCACTCGCCGCGTCGGGCATCGTGAGCGATGGTGCGGTGGCGCGTGCACGCGAAGACCTCGGGCGAACGACCGACGCGGTTACGGATCGACTCACGCGGAACGGTGAAGACGAATCGATCGGCGCGCTGATTCGCCGGCGACTCGGCGACGAGATCAACGACCGCGTCGTCGATCCACTGATCGGTGGTATCTACGCCGGGTCCACTGATCAACTGAGCCTCGAGAGCACTGCGCCGATCTTCGCGGGAGCGGCTGCGCTCGACGGCAGTCTCATACGCGCGCTACGCCGCACGCGTGTTGCACCGACGGGCGCAAACACGACGCCGGTGTTCTATACGCATCCACGCGGTGTCGGATACATCACTGACGAGTTGCACCGCCGCCTCGGCGCGCGAGTGCAACTCGCGAATGCGGCGCGCAAAATCGCGCGCAACGGTTCTGGTTATCTGGTCCACACTGATGTGTCGGTCGTACGCGCCGATGCAATCGTGATCGCGACACCGACGTACGCCGCCGCGAAATTGCTAGCGACCATCGCACCGACAGCTGCAGATCTGTGTGCGCGCATCGACTATTCGTCAGTCGTGTTGATTGCACTTGCAGTGGCCAAGCAGACGATCGATCATCCACTCGACGGCAGCGGCTTTCTCGTTCCGAAGTGCGAAAATCGCTTTATTACTGCGTGTTCTTGGAGCTCGTCGAAGTGGGCCCACCTTGCGTCTGATCGTCACGCGATCCTTCGCGTGTCGACAGGACACATCGACAATCAGCGTTCACTCACACTTGGCGACGACGAAATCGTGTCATCGGCATTGCAGGATTTGCTTGAAATGATGGGCTCGTTTGACGCCCCCGAAGAGATCCGTATCAGTCGTTGGCCGCGTTCGTTTCCGCAGTATCGACCCGGTCATCGCACACGCGTGTCGGCGATCTTCGACGCGTTGGCCGCGGACGCACCGCGTGTCGTCGTCGCGGGTGCCGCGTACGGCGGCATCGGCATCCCGGCGACGATCCATCACGCGCGCGAGAGCGCCGAACGGGTGAGACTCGCTCTATCGTCCTGACCGATGCCGCGATATCACCTAGCGCGATGCGCGGCCACTGAGAGCGTTCACTCGCCCGCGGAAATTGGTTTTGGTGACTGGTGCCACCCACTTTCCTACACGTCTGCATCGCCTTGCGCTCGCTCAGCCCGTACGTTCCCTGCCCACTAGCCACATAAGTCAGAGCCAGAGATCAGGCGCTCGCTGAGCTGAACACGCGGCCAATAACCCGCCGCAGGTGCTCGCCGCCATCCACCGCTCCGTAGACGACCAACAGACCGGTCTCTCGTTGCGCGCGCTCTGACCAACAGAGAAAGGGATCCAATGAAACGTTGGCTGCTCAGCATCGCGCTGATCGCAACGACATTTTTACTCGGCGGTTGCACGGCCGATGAGATGGTGTTCTTCGACAAGGTCACCGCCCCCACCCGTGAGGCGTTGAACTACGACCAGCTGAACCGGCTTCGCATGTGCGAGTCGACCGACAACTATCAGGCGGTCAGCTGGGGTGGCCTCTATCGCGGCGGCTACCAGTTCGACTACCGCACATGGAACGACGTCGCATCGCGACACTTCCCGTGGCTCATGGGCCTCGATCCGGCGGCGGCCGAGCCGTATTGGCAAGATGCGATGGCGCGGGCGCTGTTCACCGAACGAGGCCGACAACCGTGGCCGGTGTGTGGCCGGCGCATCTGACCCGCGTATTCCCGTTCGTTGTTGCGGGAATGTGAAGTCTGTGTGCACAGCTCGCGAAGAGTCGACAATTCGGATGGAGTCCGCGACGGCCCGTGCCAAAATCGGTCCATGGAGTTCACCGCGATGCCCGATCTTGCCGCCGAGCATCCTTCGTTGCTGCCAAAAGAGCAGCCATACCTGCGCATCGAGAGGACGTTCATCTTCATAGACCTCTCGGGCTTCACCGCGTATACGCGGGCGCAGGGCGCAGATCGTGCGGCGGCGGTACTCACGTACTTCCGCCACGAGACGCGTTCGGTTGCCGCACAACGCGGTGTGCGCGTCGCGAAGTGGCTCGGCGACGGCGCCATGTTGGTCGGCGTCGAGGCCGGGCCGAGCGTTGCCCTCGGGGCGCATCTCATCGCGCAGCTCGGCTCGGTCGGCAGTTCCGTGAGAGTCGGCATCGCGACCGGCACTGCGTTGTTGTTCGAAGGCGACGACTACATCGGCGAACCCGTCAACCTCGCGGCGCGTCTGTGCGCCGCCGCCAACCCAGGCGAAGTCTTGGCCGCATGCGCTCGCGCCGACCTGCCGTACTGGATCAAGGTCGCGGGCACGCATTCGATCGAACTGAAAGGCATCGGCACCGTCACCGACGTGCTGCGCCTGCAACCCTCCGTGCAGTGATCCCGTTGCGAGCACGTCTCGCGCAGTCGACGCTTTGACGCCGCGGTAGGCGCACCGCATGATGCAGGCATGCTGAATCGCGTGCGGGCTCGAACCGTTGCGCATGCGGCGTTCGCGGGGCTCGCAATTGCAGCCGCACTGCCACCGTGGGGATGGTGGCCCCTCGCCTTCGTCGGGCTCGCACTGTTCGACCGCCTCGTCGCCGATCAGCCCGCCAGGGCGCGCTTCGAGCGAGGCTGGCTCGCGGCAGCGTTCTGGCTGTTTCCGGGCATGTTGTGGATGTGGGATCTCACGCCGCCCGGGTACGTCGTCGCGGTGGCGCTGTCGAGCGCGCTCTTCGGCGCCGCGGCGGCCGCCGCGCCCGCGGGCGCCGGGCGCCGGCTCGCGCTGCCCGGTGCGTTCGTGCTCGCGGAGTTGGTGCGGTGGCGCTGGCCATTCGGCGGCGTCCCGTTGGCGACGCTGCCGATGACACAGGTGTCGAGCCCACTCGCGCCGATCGTGCGCACGCTCGGCAGCCTGCTGCTCGTCGCCGTGGTCGTCGCCATCGGTGGCGCGGTGAGCGCGCTCGGCCAGCGCCAGTGGCGTCCCGCGGCAGTGGTCGCGGCGCTGGTCGCGGTCTGCTCGCTTTGGGCTGCAGTCGCGCCCAGTGGCTACGTGCTACGCGACATCGACGTCGCGCTGGTGCAGGGCGGTGGCCCGCAACGCACGCGCGCAGACATCACCGAGAACCCCGTTGTTCTGCAACGCCATCTCGACGCGACGGAACTCATCGAGGGCCACGTCGATCTGGTGTTGTGGCCGGAGAACGTCGTCAATCCCGAACCGACCCCGGGGCCGGGGCAGGTGCGCGACTCAGAGTTGCTCTACGAAGACGACGCGCGCGAAATCATCGACAACCTCGCCCGCGAACTCAACACCGTCTTCTTGCCGGGATGGTTCACGCATCTCGACGACCGGTACAACGACAACTTCACCGAGGCCATCGACGCAACGGGCACGGTCGTCGACGTGTATCACAAGGTGCGGATCGTCCCCTTCGGCGAATACGTACCGCTGCGCGGCCTCGTCGAACCGTTCGCCGGCGACGCGCTGCCTCGACGCGAGGTACTGCCCGGTACCGGGCCAGCAGTGCTCGACACGCCTCTCGGGCGCGTCGGCGTCAGCATCTCGTGGGAGATCTTCTTCAACGATCGCGCCCGTGACGCGATCCGCCACGGTGGGCAGATCCTCGTCAATCCGACGAACGGATCCTCGTACTGGCTGACAATCGTCCAGACGCAACAGATCGCGTCGTCGCGGCTGCGCGCGCTCGAGACCGGTCGCTGGGTGCTGCAAGCGGCGCCGACCGGGTTCAGTGCGCTCGTCACGCCCAGCGGGCGCGTCATCGATCGCACCGGCGTGAGCGAACAACAAGTCGTGCAAGGCACGGTGGAGTTACGCGGCGGCAAGACCATCGCGGTTCGCGTCGGCGACTGGCCGATGTTCGTCATCGGGTTCGTGCTGATCGCCGCGGCGCAACTGCTCAGACGTCGAGCAACACCGTCGCCGGACCGTCGTTGACCAATTCGACTCGCATGTGCGTACGAAATCGTCCGGTGGCGACCGTGGCCCCGAGCTCGCGAAGACGCGCGACGAGCGCGTCGATGACCGGCTCGGCGTGCTCGGGTGGCGCGGCCGCGATCCACGACGGCCGCCGTCCGCCACGGGTGTCGCCGTAGAGGGTGAATTGGCTCACGACGAGAATGGCGCGGGTGGTGTCGGCCACCGAGAGATTCATGACGCCGTCGTCGTCGGCCATGACCCGCAGGTGCCACAACTTGTCGGCCATCTTGCGAGCAGTGCTCGCGGAGTCATCGTGGGTGACGCCCACGAGCACGCACAGGCCGGACCCGATCGCGCCGATCGGCTCGTCGTCGTCGGATCGCACCTCGGCCCGGGCCACCCGCTGCACCACCGCTCGCATCCCACCAGTCTCGCAGGCCCGCGCGCGAGAGCAAGGGGCCCGCGCCGCGGGATGAGAGCCGGAACCGCCGAGGTAGCCTGCCAGCTTCGATTCCCGGCCGGGCCCGCGCCCCTCGGTCGAGACCATGGAAGGGACGCCGACACGTGAACCAGACCTCCGGGGCTGCGGCCGAGCAATCGCTGCGGGTTGCCCTGCTCACCTATCGGGGTAAGACGACCGTCGGCGGCCAAGGCGTCTACACCCGTCATCTCGCCAAAGCACTCGTCGATCTCGGCCACCACGTCGAGGTCTTCGCCGGGCAGCCGTATCCGGCGCTCGACGATCGCATCCCACTGCACAAGTTGCCGAGCCTCGATACGTACAACGACCAATACCCGATGCGCAAGCCTCGCATCTGGGAGTACAAGTCGTTGCCGGACGTGGCCGAAGGCTTCTCGTTCGCGACCGGCAATTTCCCCGAACCGATGTCGTTCTCCTGGCGGGCGTTCGCCGCGCTGCGCCATCGCCGGGCCGACTTCGATCTGGTGCACGACAACCAGACACTCGGCTGGGGTCTGCTCGCGCTCAAGCGCCAAGGGTGGCCCATCTTGTCGACGATCCATCATCCGATCAGTGTCGACCGGCGGCTCGAGCTCGAGCACATGACGTCGTTCCTGAAACGCATCGGCACGCGGCGCTGGTATTCGTTCGTGCGGATGCAAAAGATCGTGGCTCGTCAGATGGACTACGTGATGACGGTGAGCGAATCGTCAAAGGTCGACATCAATCACGACTTCGGCGTACCGCTCGATCGCATGGATGTCGTGCCTGTCGGCGTGGACCCCGACATGTTCCAACCGATCCCACATGTACAACGCGTGCCCGGTCGCATCTTGTGCACGACATCGAGCGACATCACGATGAAGGGCCTCGCGTATCTCTTGGAGGCGGTCGCCAAGTTGCGCACCGAGCGTCCGGTCGAGGTCGTCATCATCGGCAAGCCGCGCGCCGAGAGTCGCACCCCACAGATCATCGCTCAGTACGGCCTCACCGATGTCGTGTCGTTCGTGCATGGCGTGTCCGACCAACGCATCGTCGAGCTCTACAGCGAGTGCGACCTCGCCGTCGTGCCTTCGCTCTACGAAGGCTTTTCGCTGCCCGCGATCGAAGCGATGTCGTCGGGCGTGCCGCTGCTGGCAACCACCGGCGGTGCATTGCCCGAAGTCGCGGGCACGCACGGCGAGACGTGTTTCCTCGTGCCTCCGGGTGACAGCGAGGCAATGGCCGAGATGATGCGCCGCGCGCTCGACGACGACGCGTGGCGGGCCCGTGTCGGCGCCGCGGGTCGTCAACGCGTGATCGACAACTGGAGTTGGCAACACACCGCCCGTGCGACGGTCGAGCAGTATCGGCGCGTGCTCGCCGGCGGCCGAGGCTGACGTGCTGACAGTCGACTACCGGCGTCTCGGTCTGCAAGCGGGCGAGCGCCTGCTCGACATCGGCTGCGGATTCGGCCGCCACACCTACGAGGGCATCCGGCGCGGCGCGTCGGTCGTGTCGTGCGATCTCGGTGTGAGCGAACTCGAAGGCGTACGCGCCATCGTCGCCGCGATGGCGCACGACGACGAGATCCCCGACGGCGTCGGCTTCATGGCCGTCAACGGCGACGCCACCGCCCTGCCGTATCCCGACGCGTCGTTCGAGCGCGTGATCGCCAGCGAAGTGGTCGAACACATCCCCGACGACGCGCAGGCCTTCGCAGAACTGGCCCGCGTGCTCAAGCCGGGCGGCACGTTGGCGGTCACGGTGCCCGCATGGCTGGCCGAGCGCATCTGTTGGGCGTTGTCCGACGACTATCCCGCACCCAACGCGCCGGGCGGCCACGTTCGCATCTATTCGCGCGCAGCGCTACACCGCCGAATGCGCGACGCGCGCCTCCAACCATCATCGGCGCACCACGCGCACGCGCTGCATTCCCCATACTGGTGGTTGCGCTGCGCGGTCGGTTTGCGCCAACCGATCGAAGCCAACCGCCTCGTCGACGCGTATCACCGTTTGTTGTGCTGGGAGATCGAAAAGCAACCGCGCTCGATCAAGTTGCTCGACCGCGCGCTCAACCCCATCATCGGCAAGAGCATCGTCATCTACGCGCACAAGCCCGGCCATCTCGCCCGCAACCTCTTGGTCCCGCGTGCCCGCCCCACCGCCCCGCCTCTCCCCACAAAGGACGTCGCCGATGCCATCGCTTGAGCTTCCCGGCCTCCTCAGCGCCGCCGATCTCGCCCGCACCGTCGACACCATCGCGGAATGGCAAGAGCCGTCGGGCATGATCCCTTGGTTTCCCGGCGGCCACGCCGATCCGTGGAACCACGTCGAAGCCGCGATGGCGTTGCTCGTCGGTGGTCGCCGAGCCGAAGCCGAGCGCGGATTCGATTGGCTCGTCGCGAACCAGCGCGACGACGGTTCGTGGCACAACTACTACATCGGCGAGCGCGTCGAGCAGGACAAGCTCGACGCCAACACGATCGCGTACGTGGCAACGGGTGTGTGGCACCACTGGCTGATCGAAGGCGATCGCGGCTTTGTCGAGACGATGTGGCCCGTGGTCGAACGCGCCATCGACTTCGTGCTCGATCTACAGACACCTCGGGGCGAGATCATCTGGGCGCGCCACGCCGACGGCACACCGTGGACATTCGCGCTCTTGACCGGCTCATCGAGCATCAGCCACTCGTTGCGCTGCGCGATCGCGATCGCGGAGTTGCTCGGCCATGAGCGATTCGATTGGGAGCTGTCGCTGGGGCGACTCGCGCACGTGATTCGCACCGCGTCGGGCGAGGCGTTCGCGCCCAAGAATCGCTGGGCGATGGACTGGTATTACCCCGTGCTCGCCGGCGTCATTGTCGGTGCAGACGGGCGCGAGCGGCTCGCTCGACGATTCGACACGTTCGTCATGCCGGGCAAGGGCATCCGCTGCGTCGGCGACCGACCGTGGGTCACGGCTGCCGAAACTTGCGAATGCGCCATGGCGCATCTCGCCGTCGGTGAGCGTTCGATCGCGCTCGAGTTGTTCATGTGGGCACAGCAATTGCGGCGCGCCGACGGTCGCTACTACACGGGCATCGTCTATCCCGAGCAGGTGCACTTTCCCGACGACGAGCTGTCGACCTACACCGCCGCGGCGGTGGTGCTGGCGGCCGACGCGTTGGTCGGAGCGACACCCGCGTCACAGCTCTTCACCGACCACCAACCGCTGCCGTCGATCGTGCTCGACGACGACGATCTCGATCTCGAGGGCTCACGCGACTGAGCAGCCGCATCAGTTGTAGATACGGATCTCGGTCGCGGTGTACGAGCCATCGGCGTTGGGCACGGCGGCGTACATCAATACGGTGCCGGCAACGAGCGCGGGGTTCAGGCACGCCGTGTCGAGTCGGTGATATCGAGTATCCGCACCGAGCACGAGCCGAATGGGCGCAGGCTCGCCGCCGTCAACCGGCGCGAGCACAACGACCATGTTGTCCACCGGCGCGGCGGTGAGCACGTCCTTGCCCCGCAGGAGACCATCGCTCGGAGCTTCGGCCGGCGAGGCGGCAGGCGCGATTCCCGACTTCTTGGCCTCGATGGCCGCGCTGTCTTTTGCCGGATCGGCGGGCGGCGCGACGTCGACACCGAGTTCGATGTGGTCGAGACGAATACCCCCATCGGGGCCGATCGACGCGACGAAGACCACGGTTTGGCCCACTTGCGCATCGGACGCGGCCGCGGCCAGACCTTTGTCCTCGAACGTCGTGGCCGAGTCGATGACCATCACGACCGAATCGGCGGGCGGCAACAGCCCCGCCTCGCTGAAGTTGCCGAGCGTCAAACTGCCGGTTCCAACCGCAGCAACGACCGCCATGCCCTTGTAGCGAACGACGCCATCGAACTCTTTCGGTGGCACGGCTTCCTTCGGTTTGTCAACCGCCGGCGGGGCGATCGAGGCGCATTCGGGCAACGACGATCCGGCCGCGTTGAACTGCAGCGTCGATGCCGGCTCTCGCGGCACCATCGCGATGCCGACCGCGGCGGCGACCGCGCCCGCGGACACCGCGGCACCGGTCGCCATGCGACGCCGGCGGCGGCGCTCGACGCGCTGGCGGACTTGGCGTAGCCGATCAGGGTTCGACGACATGGTCGTCGCGAGCTCGGAGAGCGCGTCGTGCAAGGGGTTCGCGTCGGTCTTCATGGTGCTTTTCCTTCGGATTGTGGGATCGAGAGCTCGTCGTCGAGGCGGGCGCGCAGCTTGGCGAGCGCCTTTGCGGCCTGTGACTTCACGGTGCCGACGCTGCAGCCGAGGAGGTCGGCCACCTCGGCCTCGCTGCGGTCTTCGTAAAAGCGCAGGACGACCACTGCGCGCTGGCGCGCCGGAAGCGTCGTCAACGCGACACGCAACCGTTCGCGGGTGTCGAGCGCGCTCGAGAAGTCCGCCGCCGCGGTCGGTTCGGGCAGGTCTTGCGCCGGCGTCTCACCGTTCCAGCGGCGGCGGCGCCATCCGATCGCGGTGCGCACCATGACAGTGCGGACATACGGCGTCGGGTCGCCGGTGGCAACGACGCGATGCCAATGCGGCAGCACTTTGGACAGTGCCGTCTGCAGGAGGTCTTCGCCGAGCTGACGATCGCCCGTGAGGAGGAACGCCAGTCGTGCCAACGCCGCTGACGACTCCCGCACGAACGCATCGAACGTATTCGCGTACGGCTCGAGCCGACTCACGCGCACGCTCGCTTCGACGAGGGGCGGGTGGTCGGAGAGTGTCACACCACTAACACGCGTCGGGCAAGCGGAAAAGTTGCCTGACATCCCGCTTTGCCGAGGGCCGCTCGGGCCCTGCGATCAACAACTCTTGACCTTGGTCTTGCCGTACAGGGTGTCGGGGTTGACCGACCCGTAGTTCGCCGACGTTGCCGATGTGTAGTCCAACAGGTTGGTGTTGGTCTGAATCGAGAAGTGCAGATGCGCCGCGCTGGCGATGCCCGTGTTGCCGATGACGCCCACCTTTTGGCCGGTCTTGATGCACGCACCCTGCTTCACCGCGGGCGCGATCTCTGCCATGTGCGCGTAGAACGAGTACAACTTCGAGCCGTCGGTCAGCGTGTGCTCGAGGAACACCCAGTTGCCGAGGCTGTTGCCGCAACCCTGGCCGCCGCACCCGGTGTTCATCTTGACGACCACGCCATCGGCCGTGGCGACGATGGTGGTGTCGGACGACAGGTAGTCGGTGGCCGGATGATGCATGTTGCGCAGCGTCGGCCAGTCGACGCAGTCGTAGCAGTCCCACTTGAGCGTGACGTTGACCGTGCCGTTCAACGGCTTACGGAACACCAACGGGTCACTGCCGGCCGCAGTCGTCGCCGGAGAGATCGTGGCCGCAACCGAGGGCAACGTGGTCACGGCCGTACGCGTCGTGGTGGGCGCAACCGTCGACTCGGCCGATACGCCGGCGACGGCCACCGTCGCCTCTGTCGTCGAGGACGACTCGTCGCCTTGTGCGGGGCCGGCCACGCTCAACTCGGCCGCGCCGTCGGAGCCCCCGGTGAACGCGAAGTAGGCGATGATCGCGATGGTCACCACGAGCAAGACGGCGCGCATGCGACGCGCAGCAAAGTCGGGAGTCGGTTCGGGCATGGCCGCCCGATCTTACGCGAGCACCGCTCGATCGTTCCGCCGGAGCACCCGCAGCGAGCCAACGGCGATGACCTCACAGAACGCGCCGGACTCGAGCGCTCGGCAGTAGATCTCGAACGGCGGTCGCCCACCGTCGGCCGGGTCGGGGAAGACATCGTGGATGGCGAGATACCCGCCCGCGCGCACATGCGGTGACCACAGGGCGTAGTCGCGGTGCGCGGGTTCGACGCCGTGCCCGCCGTCGATGAAGACGAGCGCCAACGGACTCGACCACTGCACGGCGATCTTCGCGGAATCACCGACGATCGCAACGACGGTGCCTTCGAGACCCGCGTCGTGAATCGTGCGCCGGAAGAACGGCAGCGTGTCGATCTTGCCCACCGCCGGATCGACGAGATCGGGTTCGTGCCAGACCCACCCCGGCTGATTTTCCTCGCTACCGCGATGATGGTCGACGGAGAAGAGCAGCGCGTTGCGTTCACGCGCGGCCGCACCGAGATAGACCGCCGACTTGCCGCAATAGCTGCCGATCTCGAGTAGCGCGCCGTCGACGGGCACGTCGCGCGCGGCTCGATAGAGGGCGAGCCCTTCGTCGGGAGGCATGAAGCCGCGAGCGGCTTCGGCCTGCGCGCGGAGCGCGTCGTCCACGATCAAGCCGGTTCGGTCGCCGCAACGACCGCGGTGGGATGCGCTTGTTTCCACATCAGCCGGTCGAGCACGAAGAACTTCAAGATCCACACCACGAAGAACGACGCCACGCTGGCCAACTGCACGGGCAGGGCGCCGTCATAGTGATCATCGACGATGGCGACGGCAATCGTCGAGATCACCAACCCGAGAAATGCCATCGACCAGAACGGCAGCACTTCGGACTTGAAGCTGTGGGTGCCGCGCTGACCCCAGACCCAATGCCGGCTGAGCAGATACGCGGGCACCGCGCTGATCATCACCGCGGTGACGTTGGCGATCCATCCGGGCCAATCGAGTATCGAGTGGAAGAAGAACAGCAACGACTGCCCGAAGAAGAGGTTGAAGACCGACACGCCGCAGTAACGCAACAGCTTGCGGAAATATTGTTGGACGAGCCGTTCGACGAATTCGGGCAACGCCGGCATCTCGCCAGGGTAGCGGTGGACGGGCAGAATGGCCCGATGTCCCAATCTGCCCTCGACGCGGTCGTGCGCCTCCTCGACCTCGAAGCCATCGAAGTCAACATCTTCCGTGGCGTGAGCCCCGACGAGCAGCGTCAGCGGGTCTTCGGCGGGCAAGTCGCCGGGCAGGCATTGGTGGCCGCCAGCCGCACGGTCGACCAGGGGGCCGTGCACTCGTTGCACGCCTACTTCTTGCGGCCGGGTGACCCTACGGTGCCGATCTTGTATCAGGTCGATCGCATCCGCGATGGTCGATCGTTCACGACGCGGCGCGTGGTCGGCATCCAGCACGGCCGGGCGATCTTCAACCTCGCGGCGTCGTTCCACCGCGAAGAAGCGGGACTCGAATATCACATGGCGATGCCCGACGTGCCGGGGCCCGAAGAACTCCCCGACGCCAACACGCAGTGGGCCGAGCTCGGTGAAGCATTCGGCGAGTTCATGCCGCGCGACCGCGCCATCGACATCCGCTATGTCGACGGGCTTCCCTTTCGCCGCAAAGGAAAGTCGTCGAGCGAGATGCGG
This sequence comes from Acidimicrobiales bacterium, assembly GCA_039934635.1. Taxonomy (GTDB): domain Bacteria; phylum Actinomycetota; class Acidimicrobiia; order Acidimicrobiales; family WLNW01; genus DATLFA01. Next base: position 148 of record JBDTLT010000111.1, on the reverse strand, counting down.
GTGTGGATGCGCGCCGATGGCGCCTTGCCCGCGGATCCGGTGCTGCACACCTGCCTGCTGACCTACGCGTCGGACATGACACTGCTCGACGCGTCGCTATTGCCCCACGGGATGAGCGCGCTCGACGACGAGATCATGATGGCGAGCC
>JBDTLT010000110.1:0-16700 GCA_039934635.1 Acidimicrobiales bacterium | reverse complement strand
TCAACGGCATGAAACACCTACACGTCTCTGTGGGGTGATAGCCACCGGTCAGCCTGATAGTTCGGGAATTAGCGCCGCGTCCACGACACTGTCTTGACGCGAGGCGTCGCGGTCGAACGCGGCCTGTACTGCCGGGAGGGTTCGATCGTGGTCGCCCGCCGGTGGTTCTCCGCTCTGTGTACGGCTATCGTCCCGTTGCCCGGGGGGGTTCGTCGGTGAAACGTGTGCTGGTGGCTTTGCTCATTTTGGTCGTCGGCTTGCTCGAGACCACTAGCTGCTCATCGGACGGAAGCGGAGGCTCTTCGAGTCCCGCCACGACCGCCACGCCGCTCACACAGGCCGAACTTGCTGCGTTCAACGACTTCGTTGACAACGGCACGCTGCTCAATCAAAACGGAAGGCGCTGCATCGCAACACCGTTCCTTCGCGAGTACGGAATCGACAAGCTTCAGGCATTCGGAGCGGGCACACCGCTCACGCAGCGTGAAGCCGAGAAGACCTACGAAATGTTCGACCAGTGCTTCGATACCCTCGCAATGTTTGACGGCCTTTACAGTGTCCTTCGCCCGTCAACAGCTAGCCGCACGGCCGCCCAGACTCGCTGCCTGCGCGAAAACGGCCCCGGCGAGTCCGAGGCGAAGATTCTGCACGTGGGCCTCTTCCAAGGAACAAAGATCAGTTTCGACGAAGAGATTCGAGCGAAGGCGCAAGCAGCGTTGACCAAGTGCATAGGGCCAGCCTGAGAACTGTCCTCTTGACTCCACGAACATCTACGTTCGTTACGGTCACGAATTGCACGACCTCGAATCCTCAACGGCGAAGGCCTACGTCATCGAACGGCGGTCGCTTTCGTTACAACAGACTGATCCAATGTGCGGATTTCACCCCGTTTCGAGGTGGCCGATGACGGGAACTGGTGCAGAGGGCGTGGGGCCGAGCCAGGAGTCCGCTGTTGCAGACCGAAGCAAGAACCAAAGCAGCCATGCCGAAGTACCTTCGTCGATTCCGCATCGAGGAATGGGCTCCGCTCGTCGGCCCGGAACCAGAAGACTGGGGCGGCGCCAGACTCGGCACACACTGGACCCTCTTCCGATCGCACAACATGTACCTGCAAGCTCGGGCCGAATGGCGGCGACAGCAGCGACAGCACGCACACTCGCTCGTCGCCTGATCGCCATATCCACAAAGGGTCGATCAGCGGGCAGAGCCTTCAACGCGTGATGCCGCGTCGTTACTCGTCGTGTGCTGCGGAGGGGTCGGTCGACGCTCCGATTGCCTCGGCCTCTTCCTCGAGGTCTTTCACAACGCCCGCAGGGGTACTCTGCTTTTCCGGATCTGCTTCGTCTGACGCGGCCTGATGAGGATGGGGATCTGGTTTGTCTGACGCGTCCGTTTGATGAGTGGTCATGGCGAGTGCTACCCGACGCCGCGCTCGCGCAAACCCGAGCCTGACTGCGCTTCAACGCGTGGTGGTACGCTTCGCCTCATGTGGTTTGACCCGTTCGTCCAAGGCAGGATCGAGGGCCGCCGCTACGTGCCGCGAGAAGGTCAGCACGAGTATCTGCATCCCGACTTCCTCTCGGGCCGCGACGGCGACCAACAGAAGCAGGGGCGGGTGCCCCGCAAGGTCGTCACACAGCTCATCGTCATGGCGATGGTGATGATCGTGATTCTTGTCGCCCTCATCTTGATCTTCACCTAGACGCGCAACGGCCCTCACCACCGAGCAGTGGGCCGCAACACATTGCGATCGAAGTGCCGAGGTTCAGCTCGAGCCGACCGCCTTGAGCACGTCGATGCGCGACGCTCGGCGAGCGGGCATGACTGCGGCACCGATGCCGGCGAGCGCCGCGATCGCGGTGACTACCACCAACTGGCCCACGGGGATGGTGAGCGTGTCGAGACCTTCGTCGGCGAGAGCCTTCATCATCGCCCAACCGAAGAATGCACCGATGCCCAGCCCGAGGACGGTCCCGAACAAGGCGATCACCACCGATTCCCAACGCACCGACGAGCGCACCTGTGCCCGGCTCATACCAACGGCGCGCAACAGACCCAACTCACGCGTGCGTTCGTGGATCGAGAGCGCCAGCGTGTTGGCGATGCCGAGCAATGCGATGAGCACCGCAAGAGCGAGCATGGCGTAGATGAGCGTGAGCATCGTGTCGATCTGCGCGTTCTGCGACTTCATGAACTCGTCCTTGTCCATGACGTCAGCGGTGGGGTACGGCCCCGCGGCGGCTTCTAGTGCAGTTGCGTCGTCGGTAGCAACGTAGACCCGCGCGTCGAGTTGCGCGGGCACGTTCCCGCCGAAGGCATCGAGGCCGACGAAGTGATCGCCAACCCACTCGCTGCCGTTGTCGTAGGTGGCGCGCACCACGAAGGTCTTGACGCCCGTCGTGAACGTGACCTGCCGGGTGTCGCCAAGGTGCGGCCGAGTGGCGGAATTCTTGTCGACCTTGACGGCGATCCCGTCGGCACCGAGTTGTGTAATGTCGCCTTCGACGTCGCCGAGGTCGAACAACTGACCGATCGTGTTCGTGTCGAACGCTTGGAACGACTCTTCCGACACACCGTCGATCTCGACATGGGTCAGCCGTTCCTCAGCGACGATACGCACTCCGGGCGCCGCCTTGACCGCAGCGGCGAATTCTGGGCTGAGCCCCGACGAGCTGTCGTACGCACCCGACTCGACGATATGGGTGCCGCGGTAGTCGGTGTCGAGCGAGCCGGCGACCGACGTCTTCACCGAGGCCGCGAAGATCGTGATGAACGCGACGAGTCCCACACCGATCATCAATGATGCGGCGGTGCGTGCGGTGCGTTTCGGATTGCGCATGGCATTCTGTCGCGCGAGGCGCCCGGACATGCCGCGCGCCTTGGCGATCGGGTAGCCGACCACCGACCCGAACGGTCGCGCCAGTACTGGCCCGAGCACCGAGATGCCGATGAACACACCGACCGCGCCCAGCCCGACGAGCTTCACGTCGGTGGCGCTCAAACCGCCCAGGAGCGAGGCGACACCGAGACCGACGATTGCCAGCCCGGCCGCGGTACGGCGCTTGGACGCCGCTGAGCGATCCGAGGCAACGTCGCGCATCGCCGCGATCGGCGGCACCTTCGCCGCACGCCGTGCCGGCATGGCGGCAGACACCACAGTCACCACCACACCGATGACCATAGAGATGACGATCGTCCTTGTCTGGATGATCGTCGGGCCATCCGGAATTTCGAGACCGACCGTGCCGAGCAACACTTCGAGACCTTTGGCGACACCGATGCCGGCAACCACGCCGAGCGTCGACGCGAGCAGCCCGACGATGGTCGCTTCGGTCAACACGGCCCGCTTGACCTGGCGCCCGCTGGCGCCGATCGCGCGCAGCATCGCCATCTCTTTGGTGCGTTGCGACACGATGATCGAGAACGTGTTGTTGATGATGAACGCGCCGACGAACATCGCCACGCCGGCGAAGACCAACATGAACGTGCTGACCTCATTGATGTTGTCGTGCACTGCCTGTTGATCTTCCTTCGTCAACTGCGCGCCGGTGATGACCTCGACGCCGTCGGTGATGAGCGGCGCCAGATCGGCCACCAAACTCGCCGGCGTTACGCCGCGGTCGGCAATGAACGACGCGCCGTCGACGTGCCCCGGTTCGGCAAGCAGAGCCTGCGCGGTGACGTCGTCGAACAGAACCATCGCGGTTCCCCCCGGCGAGTCGGCCTTGCCGAACTTGGCCACCCCGACGATCGTGAAGTCCCTGGGCGCCCCTTGTGTGAGCACCGTCGTGCGGTCACCGGGAGCGAAGCCGGCCGTATCAGCCGAATGTTTGTCGATGACGATCTCGTCGCCGTTGGTCGGCGCGTGACCCTTTGTCAACCGGAACGGGTTCAACGCATCAACGGGGGACCAGTTCATGCCCATCACGCCGCTGTCGACGCTGCCGACGGCCTTGCCCTTCTTGTCGAGTATCTGGGCGTACCCCGTCACCCGCACGCCGACCTCCGCCACGCCATCCACCGCGCGGAGGCGGTCGACGAGTGCGGTGTCGATGCGCGGCCGTGCTTCGCCGAACGAGAGGTCGAGAGGGCTCTCACCGCGCACATAGGCATCGGTGCCCGCGTTCGCATCGGCGAGCAAGGAGTCGAAGGTCTTCGTGACCGTATCGGTGAGGACGAGCGTGCCGGTGAGGAAGGACACACCCAGGACCACGGCCACCGCCGTGGAGACGAGACGCAGCTTCCTGGCCGCGATCTCCTTGATCGTGAGGCGAAACATCCGTCAGTCCCCCAGCGTCTTGATGCGGTCGAGGACCGAATCGGCGGTCGGTCCGTGGATCTCGCCCACGATGTGACCGTCCGCGAGGAACACCGCGCGATCCGCGTATGACGCCGCGACCGGATCGTGGGTGACCATGACAATGGTCTGTCCGAACTCGCGCACAGCGTCGCGCATGAACGACAAGATCTCGGAGCCGGTACGCGAGTCGAGGTTGCCCGTCGGCTCGTCGGCAAAAATGATCTGCGGCTGTGTCGCGAGCGCACGAGCCACCGCGACGCGTTGCTGTTGACCACCGGAGAGTTCTGACGGCCGGTGCTTCAGGCGGCTGCGCAGTCCGACGGTGTCGATCACATGGTCGAGCCACGCCTTGTCGGGCTTGCGGCCGGCGAGCGCGCTCGGCAACGTGATGTTTTCGAGTGCCGACAGTGTCGGCACCAAGTTGAACGACTGGAAGATGAATCCGATGCGATCACGCCGCAATTGTGTGAGTTGCTTGTCATTGAGCTTGCTGACGTCGATGTCGCCGACGAAGACGGCGCCCGACGACAACGTGTCCAACCCCGCGAGGCAGTGCATCAGCGTCGACTTGCCCGAACCCGACGGGCCCATGATGGCGGTGAAGCGGCCGCTGTCGAACGCGACCGTCACGCGATCGAGCGCGCAGACCTGTGCCTCACCGCGGCCGTAGACCTTGGAGACGTCGATCGCCCGCGCGGCGAATGGTGCGGGCCTCGAGGGGGCCGCCGTAACAGCAACGTCGCTGCCGTTCGTTGTGAAGTGAGCTGTAGTACGGGTCATGACGACAACAATGCGCAATTGCACCGCCAGACGGAATCCCGGCTGCTGGTGTCTTGGTGGTAGTGCCAGCCCTACCCACCGCCGCGGACCTCCGTTCCCGCTGACCAGGGCCGCTATTCTCGCGAGGCGCGGCCAGTTGCGCACCACCACGGCAGCGTCATCGATCTATCGTTGAGTCGTGGTCCGTCCGTTCTCCATCAGCGTCGATGACGCCGCGATCGAGCAATTGCACGCGCGCCTCCGCCGTACTCGCTGGCCAACGGCGATCGCGGGGGACGGGTGGTCGCTCGGCGCCGATGTCGATTACGTCCGCTCGTTGGCGCAGTACTGGATCGACGGGTACGACTGGCGTGCCCAAGAGCGCATGCTCAACGCCCGCCTCCCCGGCTGGTTGACCACCATCGACGGAAAGCAACTGCACTTCGCTCGTTGCCCAGGGCGCGGCCCTGATCCGATGCCACTTCTTTTGTTGCACGGGTGGCCCGGTTCGTTCTTCGAGATGTACAAGATCGCGCCGGCGCTTGCCGACCCGGCCGCCCACGGAGGCGACCCGCGTGACGCATTCGACGTGATCGTCCCGTCATTGCCCGGCCATGGGTTTTCCGACCCGCCCGACCGCGTGGGTTTCGGCGCGGACGAATGTGCCGACGTGATGCACACACTGATGACCGATGTGCTCGGGTACCGCAGCGGCTTCGTGACGCAGGGAGGCGATCGAGGAGCGTTCGTGTCGGCCGGTCTCGGGCACCGGCATCGTTCGTCGATCACCGGTGTGCATCTCAACATGGCGACTGGCATCGTCGGCGCCGGTGATGACATCAGCGACGACGAAATGCGCTTCCAACGCGAGCAGGTTGCGTTTCTGGCCCGCGAGGGCGGCTACATCGCAATTCAGGGCACGCGCCCGCAGACACTCGGCGTCGGTCTCAACGACTCTCCCGTCGGGCTGCTCGCGTGGATCGTCGAGAAGTGGTACGCCTGGAGCGACTGTCACGGTGATATCGAGTCGTGTTTCACCAAGGACGAACTGCTCACCAACGTGATGCTCTACTGGATCACACAGACGATCCGGCCGTCGATGCACTACTACTACGAGCACCGATCGAGCCCGCCGGTGGCGATGCGCCCCGAACGTGTCGACGCGCCGACTGCGGTAGCCATGTTCCCGCGCGAGGTGATGCAGGTGCCGCGTAGTGCGGTCGCCCGCAAATACGATCTCCGCCGCTGGACGACGATGGAGCACGGTGGCCACTTCGCCGCAATGGAGCAGCCCGCCGCGCTCGTCGACGACATTCGGGCGTTCTGTCGTGAGCTTCGCTGACCGACGCACCATCGGGTGGCGGCCGATGGGCCCGCGCAGCCCGGTCGAATCCCACCGCGCTTCGACACCCCTCGAACTCTTCTTCGACCTCTGCTTCGTGGTTGCGATCGCGCAAGCAGGATCGAGCCTGCATCACGCGTTGATCGACGGGCACGGCCGACACGCCCTCAGCGTCTTCCCGATCGTGTTCTTCGCGATCTGGTGGGCGTGGATGAATTTCACCTGGTTCGCGTCCGCATATGACAACGACGATGTTCCGTATCGTCTTGCCGTTCTCGTGCAGATCGCGGGTGCACTGATCCTTGCCGCGGGCGTACCGCGCGCGTTCGACGATCGCGATTTCGCCGTGGTGACCGTCGGCTACTTGGTGATGCGCGTGGCGCTGATCTCGTTGTGGCTGCGGGCGGCCATCGAGCACCGCGAAGGGCGTGGCTGTTCGACCCGATACGCGATCGGCGTCGGTGCCTGCCAGGTCGGCTGGTTGTCACTGCTGCTGTTGCCCGAGCACGCCCGCCCGTGGGGCTGGCTCATACTCGTGCCCCTCGAATTGCTCGTGCCGGTCTGGGCCGAGCGCCGCGGGGCGACATCGTGGCATCCGGGGCACATCGTCGAGCGCTACGGGCTGTTCACGATCATCGTCCTTGGCGAATCGGTGTTGGCGGCGTCGGTTGCCATTCAGACCGCGCTCGATGGCGGACAATCGTTGGCCGACCTCGCATCCATCACCGGCGGCGGACTGCTGATCGTGTTCTCGATGTGGTGGATCTATTTCGACCTGCCCGCCGAGCGCGTCGTGAGCGGTGCTCGGACCGACTTCAGCCATGCGCAACGGGCCGCCTTCATCTGGGGCTATGGACATTTGGTCGTCTTCGCGAGCGCGGCGGCGGTCGGCGCAGGCCTCGCCGCGACCGTCGATCACACCGCCGGGCACGCGGATCTCACGTCGACCTCAGCGGCATTGTCGGTGACGGTGCCCGTGTCGGTGTATCTCGCCAGCGTCTGGGTGCTTCACGTGCGCTTCAAGGACCCGGGCATGGTGCGCACCTTCGCAGTTCCCGTCGCCGTAGCCGCGATTCTTGCGTCGAGCGTGCTCGGCGAGTCGGTATTGATCACCGGATTTGTCATGGCCGCACTCATCGTCGTGTCCACCGCGAGCCGCGCCCGAGCGGCGAAGGTTCGATTCAGCGCAAGAGATTCGCTATCAGGTTGATGGTCGTCGCAACGATGATGGCGCCGAACAACCACGACAACAGGGCGTGGATCAAGATGACTCGCCGCATGGGCTTCGAGTCGATGTCGGTGTCCGACACCTGAAACGTCATGCCCACTGTGAACGCGACGTAGGCGAAGTCGCGGTAGTCGGGTAACGAATGGGGGGCATGGGCGGAGCCCCCGGGAAAGTCGATGCCGCCCGGGTTGTTCTCGTGGTTGTAGAACACGTGGGCATAGCGCAGTGTGAACACGGTGTGCACGACGGTCCACGACAGCAGGACCCCGGCGACGCCACTCACATTGAGCACGACTTGCAGCACACCATCGCTGCGCTCGGCTTCGATGAACGTGAGGATGACGACGACGAGGCTGATGACGGACGCAAGGATCAACAACACCAACGCGGCGACGCGGCTGTCGTCCTCGCGAGTCGCGAGCGAGCGGGTTTCGGTCGCGGTCAACGGAGCGATGCTCAACCAGATCCACGCCAGCACTGTGATCGCGGCGGCGTTCCATCCCGTGAGAACTGCGAGTTGCCACGGAGCCACGAACGCGACCACGACCGCGACGATGAGCCCGATCATTGACGCAACGATCACCCGCAATCGTTCGGACGGATGACGCGAAATTCTCATCTAGGCCACGGTATACCCATCCGGCTCGGACGCTGACCGACCGATCTGATAGACGAACGGCGATGAACATTTGGGCCGACTGGGCCGGCGATGAGTTGGCAAAGGTTCGCGCCGCCGGCCGCTGGCGAGAGATGCGGCCACTCGACGCGCGCGGCCCCGGGGCCGTGCTCGACGGTAGCGCGCTCGTCTCGTTCGCCTCCAATGACTATCTCGGGCTGACCACGCATTCCGCCGTGATCGCGGCGGGTCACGCCGCCCTCGACCGATGGGGCAGTGGTGCCGGCTCCGCCCGCCTCATTGTCGGAAGCCGTCCCGTCCATCACGAACTCGAAGCGGCACTCGCCGATTGGCGCCAGTGCGATCGTGCGTTGCTGTTTCCCACCGGATACGCAGCAAATCTCGGCGTCCTGAGTACGTTCGGCGGCCCCGACGTCACGGTCGTGAGTGACGAACTCAATCACGCGTCGATCATCGACGGTTGCCGTCTCTCGCGATCCCGCATCGTGGTCTACCCACACAACGATCTCGAAGCGTGCGCGGCTGCACTTGCTGGCAGCGAAGGACGCTGCATCGTGGTCACCGACAGCGTCTTTTCGATGGACGGTGATATCGCCCACGTCGACGAACTCGCCGGCCTCTGCGTCAGGCACGACGCCTTGCTGATGGTCGACGAGGCGCATGCGGTGCTCGGCCCAGAGTTGCCGGTAACGCTCGATGGTCTATCGCTGTTGCGAGTCGGCACACTGTCGAAGACCCTCGGCTCGCTCGGTGGATTCGTTGCGGGCACCACCGACCTCATCGATCTCATCGTCAACCGGTCGCGGCCCTTCATCTTCACAACCGCGCCGACCCCCGCAGATACCGCGGCAGCGCTCGCGGCACTCGCGATCTGTCGCAGCGAGGAAGGCGACGCGCTCCGCTCTCGATTGCGGCGCCACATCGCGCGGGTCCGCAATGGCCATCCGTCGCCGATCGTGCCAGTGGTGTTGGGCGACGAATCGAGTGCGCTTGTCGCTTCGTCGAGCCTTCTGGATCAAGGACTGTTCGTTCCCGCCATCCGGCCGCCAACCGTACCCGCCGGCACGTGCCGGTTGCGCGTCGCGTTGTCGGCTGCGCACACCGATGCCATGGTCGACCGTCTCGTCTCGGTTCTCGCGTCGATCGACAACTCCGGCTTCGCAGTGCCGAATTCATGACCGCTCGGCCCAAGTTCCTCGTCGCGATCGCGGGCGTCGGTACCGACGTCGGCAAGACCTGGGTGGGCGTGGCGTTGATAGAACGACTTCGGGCTGCCGGCCACCGTGTTGCCGCGCGAAAGCCGGTTCAGTCATACGATCCGGCCGCCCTCACGACCGACGCTCATCTGCTCGCCGCCGCGAGCGGCGAAGAGCCCACGCGCGTGTGCCCGGACCATCGCTGGTACCCGCTCGCAATGGCACCACCGATGGCAGCCGCGCGGTCGGGGAGGCCGCCGATCATGGTGCGCGATCTTCTGCGTGAACTGGCGTGGCCCGACGACGTCGAGATCGGGGTCGTCGAGACGGTGGGGGGCGTGCGCTCTCCAATGGCAGACGATGCCGACAGCGCCACGTTCATACGCTCCCTTGGCGCAGACCGGGTAGTCCTCGTGGCCGACGGTGGCCTCGGTGCGATCAACGCGGTGCGACTCTGCGTCGACGTCCTCGCGCCCGCGTCGATCACGGTGATCTTGAACCACTTCGACGGCGCTATCGACCTGCATGTCGCGAACCGCGACTGGCTGACCGATCGCGACGAATTGACGGTGGTCACCACCGTCGACGACTGCGCGGCATCGGTGCTGCGCCGCTCCTCCATGGGGCTGTCGGACCCCGACAGGTAGACTGCCCGAGTGATCTCCTCGCCGCCTCCGTTCGAGCGGCTCTCGCGCGAGCGGAGGCTCGCCATCGTGATCGGCCTCAACGTCGCGATCGTCGTGGCCCAGGCGATCACTGGTGTGATTGCCGGTTCGCTCGGGTTGCTGGCCGATGCCGGGCACAACCTCGCCGATGTCGGCGCAATCGTGTTGTCGTGGTGGGCCGTGCGCCTGAGTCGTCGCCGGCCGACGGCGTCGCGGTCGTTTGGCTGGCATCGCTCGACGGTCCTCGCGGCCCAGGCCAACGCGGCCGCCATTCTCGCCGTGACCGCGCTCATCGTGTTCGAGGCGTTGCGTAGGCTCGGCGATTCCAACGACGTTCGCGGCGGTGTGGTGATGGTGGCTGCGTTGGTGGCGCTCGCCGGCAACGCGTTCTCCGTGCTGTTGTTGCGCGACTCGCATCACGACCTCAACATGCGCTCGGCGCTGCTCCACATGATCGGCGATGTCGCCGCGTCGGCCGGCGTGGCGGTGGCCGGCTTCGTCATTCTGGTGTCGGGCGGCAACTACTGGGTCGATCCCGTGATCTCGCTCGCGGTTGGCCTGCTCATCGCGGTCGAAGCGATTCGTCTGCTCCGTGCCACCACCGATGTCTTGTTGGAGGCGACTCCCGCGGGTCTCCAACTCCCGGTGCTCATCGAGGCGCTGGCAGCCGACCCCAACGTCGACGATGTCCACGACGTGCACGCGTGGGCCTTGTCGAGCGATGTGCACGCGCTCTCGGCACACGTGGTCATGAACGGCCATCCGACTCTCGAAGAGGCGCAGGTCGTCGGCGACCGGCTCAAGCGGTTGATCGCGCAACGATTCGGCATTGCGCACGCCACACTCGAGCTCGAATGCGAGCCGTGCATGGACGACGACCGTGACCCATGCGCGATGGACGGGCTGACGCCGAGCTTCGAGCACCGCCACGCGCACTGACCGGGGGGTCCGCAATGATCGAAGGGGACGCCGCTGTCTCGCGTTGGGAGCGTTACTTCCCTGACCGGGCGCCCGCACTGGCGCGCGATTGGCAGTGGACCGAACTCATCGGGCCGAGCCGGCTCTTCGGCGCCAACGGGATGACCCTCGACGCGCACGGTCGTCTACTCGTCACGCAGGCCTTCGGTTCGCAGGTAACCGCCATCGACCTCGCCAGCGGCCGTCACGAGGTCTTGGCGCGGCCGTCGATGGGCGTGGTCGGTCCCGACGATGGCATCTGCGCCGAAGACGGCACGTTCTTCGCGACCGAACCCTTTTCGGGCGCCGTGCGCGGGCTCGGTCGAGATGGCGTGTGGCGCACCGTGCGCGACGACACCCCCGGCGCCAACGGCATCACGATGGACCATCGTCGCCGGCGACTCTTCGTCGACGAGTTCCGCGAGGGCGGCCGATTGCTCGAGCTCGACCCCAAAGGCTCAGGGCCACCCCGAGTTCTGCTCGACGGCCTCAACGGGCCCAACGCACTCGCGATGGGGCCCGATGGTCGGCTGTATTTTCCGCAGGTCTTCGCGGGCGAAGTGTGGTGCTACGACCTCGACGAAGGGCGAGGCTGGAAGGTGGCGGGCGACCTACAAAACCCGACCGCGGTCAAGTTCGATCTCACGGGTCGGCTGGTAGTAACCGAGGCGAAGATCGGTCATGTCACCGCCATCGACGTCGCCACCGGTCAGCGCACCACGTTGGCCGAGATCGATCCCGCCATCGACAACGTATCGATCGGTGCCGGTGACACGTTGTACGCCTCGCACTTCGATTCCGGACTGGTGACCGAGATCGCCGGCGGGCACCGGCGCGTGCTGTCGCCGGCCGGGCTGCTGGGCCCGCACGGCGTCGCGGTGCAACCAGACGGCGGGGTCGTCGTGGCCGACGGCTTGAGTGTGCTCGTGGTGCGACCCGGTGGTGCGCTACAGCGACTCGCTCGTGCGTTGGTCGACCTGCCGGGGCTCGTGTCGGGCATCGCGCCCGCGGGCGTCGGCTTCGTGCTGGCGAGCACGCCGCTCGGCATCATCGAATGGCGGCCGGGCGCCGAGCCGCGGCTACTCGACCGCAAACCGCGTCTCGACAACCCCAGTGGCCTCGTCGCCGACCGCTTCGACGGTCGCTTTCTCGTGTGCGAGCGCGGCACCGGCACGGTGTTCAGCATCGGCCTCGACGCGACAAAGCAAGTGGTCGCGACCGCGCTGTCCCAACCGGTCGCAGTCGCGCGCGATACCAACGGCACACTGTGGGTCGCTCAAGCCAGCGGCGCGCCGGTCGTGGCGATTGCCCCTGACGGCAGCGTGCGCACGTGCGAAGGCATCGACCAGGCCGAGGGCCTCGCGGCCAATGACGGCACCGTGCTCGTCGCCGATGTCGGCGCCCGCCGACTCGTCGCCATCGACTCCGAGACCGCGGCCACCACCACAGTTGTCGACGACGCTCCCATCGGGCGTCCCGATGGCGGGTATGTCCCGTTCTCGTTCTGTTCGGTCGCGGCGCACCCACACGGCGGCTTCGTCGTCGGTTGCAACGGTGACGGGTCGATCCGCTGGTTGCGCCGCGACACGTCGCGCGGCTGATCCGCCCGGCTGCTACCCTCCCTCGAGTTCGTCGGCCGTGGGGGCGTTGGTGTTGCTGGACGGAAAAGTCGCAATCGTGTCGGGGGCCGGTCCCGGTCTCGGGCGTTCGATCTGCGTGCGGCTCGCCGCCCACGGTGCACGGGTGATGATCGGCGACCGCGACGAGCAGGCGGTCACCGACTCCATTGCCGCAGTGCACGAGGCGGGAGGCGAGGCGGCCGGTCGCGTCACCGACATCACCAGCCGCGCCGACTGCGATGCCTTGGTGCTCCGCGCCCTCGACGAATTCGGCGCGCTCGACGTGCTGGTCAACGACGCGTACGACGGCGGTGATTTCTCGACATTCGATCGGGCCGACCTCGCGGTGTGGCGCGCGACCAGTGACGTCAATGTCTTCGGCACCCTGAACATGACGCAAGCGGCGCTCGCGGCTCTCACCGCGTCGGGCTCTGGCCGCGTCGTGATGATCTGCACGCACGGTGTCGACGTGATCCAGCCGAGCTTCGGCGCCTACACGAGCTCCAAGGCGGCGCTCGCGCATCTCACCAAGTTGCTCGCCGCCGAACTGGGGCCACAGGGCATTCGGGTCAACGCGGTGTTCCCCGGCCCCATCTGGGGTGCCAGTCTCCGTGGCTATCTCGACTCGCAGGCCGCCGAGCGCGGCGTCGCGCCGCAGGTCGTGTACGACGAGTTCGCGTCCAAGAACGCGATGCGGTCGTTGATCCCACCCGAAGACATCGCCGATTCGGTCGTGTTTCTCGCCTCGGACATGGCCCGACCGATCACCGGTCAAGCGCTCTACGCCAATGCCGGTGAGAGCTTCCACTGACGATGTCCAAAACAAACGAAAGGCGCCCACGTGGTTGATGCACGGAGTGAAATCGAACGACTGATCTTCACCTGCGACATGCGCAACGATGCAGGCGACTTCGATGGTGTGGGCGAGCTTTTCGCGCACGCGACCATCGGCATCGCCGGGATGGCCGAGGTCGTCTGCGAAGGAGCACAGGCCACGGCCGACCAGTTCCGCGCCGTCACGCGTGTGTATCCCGAGGGCGGTGCGCGCACGCACCACTTGTCGACCAACCTGATCTTCGACATCGACGAGGTCGAGGGGTCCGCGACGTGCTCGAGCCACTACGTGATGTACCAGCAGACCGACGCGTTGCCGCTACAACCGATCAACGCAGGGCGCAACTTCGACACCTTCGAGCGCGTCGCCGGCGTCTGGCGGTGGAAGCGTCGCTACATCACCGTGTTGTTATCAGGAGACATGTCGCATCACTTGGTGCAAGACGCGACGCCGTTCACCTGAGGGGCGTCAGCCCGGCAACGGCACGCCGATGCGGCAGGCACCGTCGATGTCGAACACGCGATTGAGGCGGCCGAAGGCGATCCACGCGCCGACGCACAACGAGAGATCGACGAGCTCTTCGTCGGTGAACTCGCGGTGAAGCTCGGCCCACATCTCTTCGTCGATCCCAAGGTGATCGATGGCGAACAACGTGGCGTAGCGCGCCGAGAGCCGTTCACGTGCGGTCAAGTTCTTGGTGTCGCCCGCGAGCACCGCGTCGTAGAACTCTTCGGGTACCTCGTCGGGGCGGTCGGCTTTGCCGGGTACGTCGCGCGCCGAGCGCCAGTTGAGACAGATGTTGCAGTCGTTGACGCTGGCGATGCTGATGCGCGCCGCCTCGAACTCGCGAAGTGACAGCAACGACGACGCGTAGACCGCGCCCGAAAATGCCGCCGCGGGGCCGGTGAGCGCCGGAGCGAGGTGTCCCCAGACGTACATCATCGGGTCTTGGTCGGCTGGCACCGCGAGACGTGGCATGACATACCCCCACAAAATGGTTCGAACCCTGGCACTATACGCGATCGGGCCGGAACGGGGACGCCTCCGGTCGTGCCAGGATGACGTCGACACGACGAAGGGACCGCGATGGCCAATGATCTCGGCGATATCGACCATCTCGCACCACACCTCGGCGACGTCCGGGCCGCGGTGCACGAGGCCGCCAAAGGGGTGACCGAGCGATTCGATCGCAAGTACTGGGTCGAGTGCGCCCGCAGCGGTCGCTTCACCGACGACATGTGGCAAGCAATGGTCGACCAAGGCCTACTGGGTCTGGGCGTGGCCGAGGAGTACGGCGGTTCGGGGGGTGGTATCACCGACACGGTCGCGGCGATGGAAGCCATCTCGAGCGCCGGTACACCGCTGGCGTTGTACATACTGACAGTGTTCGCGCGCGAGGCGATCTTGCGTCACGGCACACCTGAGCAGTGCCGGGCGCTCGTCACGCCGACCGTCACGGGTGAACAGCGCATGTGCTTCGCGGTGACCGAACCAAACGCCGGCACGAACACGTTCGCCATCGAGACTCTCGCGACGAAGACGCTCGACGGTGACTATTTGCTCAACGGGCAGAAGATCTTCATCTCCGCTATCGACGTGAGCGACACGGTGATGGTTGTGACTCGTACGACACGCGCGTCGGAGGTCGCCGATCGACGCCAGGGTCTGTCGCTGTTCGTCGTCGACGTCGCCAGCCCGGGTATCGAACTGCAGCCACTCGACATCGGCATAGTGATGCCTGATCGCCAGTACAGCGTCTTCTTCACCGACGTGCGTGTGCCTGCAGATCGACTCATCGGCACCGAAGGCGAAGGGTTCCGGTTGCTGTTCGACGCGCTGAACTGTGAACGCCTATTGGCGGCGGCGTGGGCGATTGGCGTCGGTGACTACGCGCTGGCGAAGGCCGTTGCCTACGTGCGCGATCGAGCGCCGTTCGGTACGCCCATCGGTGCGTACCAGGCCGTGCAACATCCGCTCGCGATGGCAAAGGTCAAGCTCGACTCGGCCCGCCTGTTGATGTACACCGCGTCACGTTCATTCGACGAGGGTGTGCCGGGCGGCTATCTGGCCAACGCGGCCAAGCTGCTGGCGTCGACCGCGGCAGTCGAAGCGTGTGATGCCGCTATCCAATCGCACGGTGGCTATGCATTCGACAACGACATCGACGTCGCGACGCTGTGGAGCATCGCCCGCTTGTTGAAGATCGCCCCCGTGAACAACGAGATCATCCTCAACTACATCGGCGAGCACGTGCTGCGCCTTCCGCGCTCGACCTGAGTCAGTCCTTGCGGCCGGTGATCGCGAGGCGAACACCGAGGCCGATGATGGCGACGCCGCCGACACCCGAGATCGTTGCCATGCGCTCTGGTCGTTTGACGAGCCAGTCGCGGGCCGAACCTGCCGCCAACGCCCACACCGAGTCGCACACCAGCGCGACGGCGACGCACACCATGCCGAGCACGAACAGCTGTCCACCGACATGACCGCGATCGCGATCGACGAACTGCGGGAGGATCGCAGTGAAGAAGACAATCATCTTCGGATTGCTCGCGCCGACGACGAAGCCCTCTCGCACGATTCGTGAGATCGGTTTCGGCTCGACGCCCTTGGCGAACGCCGCCACCACCGATTGCCGATGGCGGATCGCCTGCACGCCGAGGTAGATCAGATACGCCGCGCCGACGAGCTTGATGAGCGTGAACACCACGATCGACGTCGACACGATGGCGCCGACCCCCGCCGCCACTGCTGCGACTTGCACGGCGAGGCCCGATTCGTTGCCGATCACCGTGGCCAAACCGGCTTTGCGCCCGAGGATCACGCCCCGACTGATGACGAACAGCACGCTCGGCCCGGGAATCACGATGATCACAAATGCCGTCGCCGCCAGCGCCAACATGCGGTGCAGATCGACCATCCCCCGATGCTACGCACCCCGCCCCGCCGTCCTGTTGGTGTTTTACAGGTGTCGATACCTGTAAAACGCCAACAGAACGAGCAGATCGGCGGGTTCAAGCGGTGGGGAGTTCGCCGAAGAAGCCGGTGATGCGGCGCAGGCGTCCGTCGCCGGCGACCTCGCCGACATCGATACCCACGAGTACGACGCCCCCGTCTGGTCCCACGAGCTCCCAGGCGAAGCGCAGATGGTCGTGGTGGGTATCG
>JBDTLT010000109.1:0-16722 GCA_039934635.1 Acidimicrobiales bacterium | reverse complement strand
AAACCCTTTCACCCCAGCTGGCAACGACACAACCAGCGACTCATGGGATCGTTCCGAGAAGCTACGAATAACCCCGGGCATCGAAGGGCCACGGCTTGCCGCCTGCCCGCAAACGGCGTCCCGTGATCACGACCGGCTCGATCGCGATCCACGCGTCGCGATCCGCGGGCACCGACGGGGTCGGATCGAGCGATTCGAGGAACTCCATTTGGGCGGGATCACGAAGATGTTGCATCTTGCCGCGAACGAGCACGGACCAACCGGAGCCTTCTGCATCATCGATGCCATCGACCTGGAATCCCACTCGCTGATGCGCCGTGTCAATTGTGTTGCCCGGCCGAGTCTGCAGCAGCAGTCGCATTCCGTCACCAGCGCCGACCAGTCGATAGTTGACCGGGAACACGACGGGATAGTCCTCCAGAATGAACGCGATCCGTCCAACGGCCGTCGATCGCAACAAGTCGACGCATACGTTCCGCTCGAGCTCCTCGAGAGTCGCGCCGTTCACGTTGCTCCACCGTGTCGAAGCGGCGTGTTGCGCCAGCCCGGGCCCTGAGTCTGCATCTCCGCTACCTCACGTTCGCGTGGGGCGGGTCACCATGGTCCGGAGCAACACCGTCAATACGTCAGCCACCCTACGTTCGGCGACTCGTGTGACACGTTACGGCTCGACGCGGTGAAATGCGGCGATTGACGACTCGAGTGGACCGCACCGACGATGCGCCGGCTCTCGTGCCCGAAATGGGTCATCCGGCCCAGTTGACCGGAGATGCCGATGGGTACCGGTAGTGCCGTAGCGAACGGAGACATCATGGGGTTGGCACTGCGGCACCGAATCCATCGGCCGATGCAGCACGCGGCTGGGCGCCGGGGTGTCGCGAGGGCAACACGGCTGACGTTCGAGCTCCTGACGCTCGCGGTGGTCGTCGTGACGGTGATGGCGCTCACCGCGATGGGCCGACCCACGGGGAACCCACCGGCAGCGGTCGCGCCGTCGGTGGCCATCATCGACGCCGTCTGCATCACCAACACCCCCGACCAGACGCCTTGCTGAACGGCGACTTCGTTACCCACTCGGCAACCGCGCGAGTTCGATGAACGCCCGAGCCGCCGGCGACAGCGTCGAGTCGCGGTGGAGCAGACCCAGTTCGCGCCAAAGCGCGGGCTGCAGTGACGCCACCACCGCGCCTTGACGGCGGGCGACGAGGGCCATCGGTTTGGGCACGACAGCCGCTCCGGCTCCCGCGAGTACGAGGGGAACGATCGCCTCCCGTTGGTCGGTTTCGACGGCAACCGCGGCCTTTGCGTCGATAGTGGAGAAGGCGCCGTCGAGCGCGTCGCGAGTGGACGTGCCCGCCGGCTGGGTGATCAGTGGCCAACGCGCGAGCGCGGCGAGTTGGAGCCGACGAGGCCGCGGTGTGCCGGGAGGAAAGATGGCAACGAGTTCTTGACGGCCGAGCGGTCGCGTGACGACCCGTTCCGCGACCAAAGGCAGCTCGGTGATGCCGATCTCGCTGACACCCGAGCGAACCAACGTCACGAGCTCTTTGCTGTTCTCCGGATGGGCCAATCGCACAACGACGGCCGGGAACGCAGTCCGGAATGCCCCGACGAGGCGAGCCACGGGATCGACCGCGAGTGTGGGAAGCGCGACGAGGTCGAGATGTCCGGCGACGACACCGGCGACGGCATCCACATCGGCTCGGAGTGTGTCGAGGGCACGCAACACCTCGCGTGCCGCGGGGGCGAAGGCCTCGCCCGCCGATGTCAAGGTCGTCCGCCGGCCGACGCGGTGGAACAACTCGACGCCGAGGTCACTCTCGAGCGTGCGTACCGCGTGCGACAGCGATGGCTGCGCCACGAAGCACGCGGAGGCGGCCGCAGTAAACGTTCCGTTGTCGACCACTGCGAGCATGTAGCGGAGCTGCTGGACTTCCATAGTGTAATTCTATCGATATGAAAGAAATAAGGTCCTGGACCGCAGTTCCCCCTTGTGGTCCCGTGGAGTTGTGCACTGGATCGCAATCGCGCTGATCGGAGCCGGAGTGGGTTACCTCGGCGGCTTGTTCGGCAAAGGCGGCTCCGCGATCGCCACACCGATGCTCGCGGCCATCGGGGTTCCCGCGATCGTCGCCGTCGCGTCGCCACTGCCGGCCACCGTCCCCGGGACGCTTGTCGCGTACCGCCGCTATCACGACAGCGGCATCACCAATCCACGCGTCGTGCGATGGAGCATTGCGTTCGGCATTCCTGCGACCGCGCTCGGTGCGCTGGCCACCCGCTGGATCGGAGGCGGCTTTCTCGTCAAGCTGACCGACATCATCATCGCCATCATTGGGCTACGGGTCGTACTGCGCCCCGAAGACCACGAAGGCGCACACCACGACATGTCGCAGCACACCGGCCGCCTCGTGTCGATCGCGGTCGTGGTGGGACTTCTCTCCGGGCTACTCGCGAATGCAGGGGGCTTCCTCCTCGTTCCGCTCTACCTCGAAGCGCTTCGCCTTCCGATCAAGACCGCGCTGGCGTGCTCGTTGGCAGTCGCCTCGGTATTGGCGCTACCGGGAACGGTCGTGCACGCGGCACTCGGACACATCGACTGGGCCGTGACCGCGGTGTTCGCCGCGGCATCGATCCCACTGTCGAGCCTCGGCGCCAAGACGGCCCTG
Organism: Acidimicrobiales bacterium; assembly: GCA_039934635.1. Classification (GTDB taxonomy): domain Bacteria; phylum Actinomycetota; class Acidimicrobiia; order Acidimicrobiales; family WLNW01; genus DATLFA01. The sequence goes on along the minus strand of JBDTLT010000109.1, from coordinate 14,053 downwards.
CGCATGCAGTCCGCGCATCTGGAACGCGTCTACGGCGCAGGCCTGCTCGTCCTCGGAGTCACCTTCTTCTTCCTGCGGTGAGGATGACCGCCACATCGCGTCAACCTGCGGGCCGGCTCAGCGTTTGCGGAAGACCTTGACTCGGTTTTCTTGGTCCAACGCGTAGCCGCCCTCGACCGGGGTAGCCAATGTGTTGAATCGTTCGATGAATTCGAGTCGGTGTTGTTGCATGCGTTGGGCGCGTCGCGGATCGACCCCGACGACGCGCTCGATCAACGCGTCGGCGCCGTCCAACACCATGCGGCTGTTGTAGCGACACTCGGTCATCAGTTCGAGGCCCACACCTTCCGCGTGGTCGAGCGCGGCTTGCGCCTGCGTGCGAACCTCGGTCTCGTCGTCGATGAGCTTGATGACCTCATGGCCCGGCCCCGCAGCGATCGGTTCTACGACATACAGCGTCCCATCGGGACGTAGCACCCGACCGGCCTCGCGCAGCGCGTCGACCATGTGCGCCGCGGGGACGTGGTGGAGCGAGTACGAGTAGACGACGACATCGAACTCGCCATCATCGAGCGGCAGGTCTTGGCCGACGCCTTCGAGGTATGACTCGAGATGATCGGGGTCGGCTTCGCGGGCCATGCGGAGCATCACTGCTCCGCACTCGACACCGACCACATCAGCGTCGTGACCGCGCAGCCAGCGCACGAGTGCGCCCGACCCGCAGCCGACATCGACGACGCGCTTTCCAGCGACGTCGACCAATTCGGCCAATACCTCGTCGTGCGAACGGTGCGGTGGGATGGCATCCAATGTCTCGCCTCACTATCCGCGTGCGCAGGAGGCGCCCAGGTGACGGCCTGCGCTCGACCAGGCAGGGTTGCTCGTTTGTGGCCAGTAGTCGCCGGTGTGCGGATCTTGCTCGTAGTGCACCGGCGGTGGATCATCGGCCGCGATGGTGCGCAGCGCCTCGAGGAAGCGGTCGATTTCTTCCTCGGTGGTCGACAGGCCGGCGCTGGCGCGTACTGCGCCGGGGATGTGGCGCCGGTCGCCGCGAACAACGGCAGCGCGATAGTCGGCAACCTCGTCGGGCCGGAGATCGAGTAGCCGCAGCAGATAGGGGTGCGCGCAAAAGCAGCCGTGACGGACACCGATGCCGTGCTCGGCGCTGAGGCGCGCCGACACGAGCCCATAGGGCACACGATCGACGACGAATGCAACGGCGGGCAGTGCATCGGCCGGAACCGAGCCCAAGACACGGACGCCGTCGATCGCCGCCAACCCGTCACGGAGACGTGCCGCGATGGTCCGATCATGGGCCACGATCTGATCCCAACCGACGCGGGCAAATTCAGCGATGGCGGCGTGCAACGCGACGGCACCGAGCAGGTTGGGCGACCCCGCTTCCTCGCGCTCGGGCGGGTCGGTCCATATCACTTCGTTGAGATCGACGAGGTCGACCGCGCCGCCACCCGCGAGAAACGGGTCGCCGGTGGCGAAAGCGTCGCGGGGACCGATGAGCACGCCGGCACCGAAGGGTGCGTACATCTTGTGACCGCTCCAGGCGAGGAAGTCGGCGGTGCGGGGAAGCGGCCGATGAGGTGCGAGTTGCGCGGCATCGACGAGAACGGGCACGCCGCGTTGGTGCGCGGCCTCGATGATCGGCTCGAGCGGCGGCATCCAGCCGGTGACGTTGGATGCACCGCTGATCGCAAGAAGCTTTGGGCGCGGCTCGAGGGCGAGCGCATCGATGACGTCGTCGACACCGAACGTGCCATCACGGCCGCACTCGACGTAACGCATCGTCGCCAGCCGCCCCCAAGGCAAGAGGTTGGCGTGGTGTTCGACAACCGTCGTGACGACGACGTCGCGGGGCTCGAGCCGCAAGCGGTAGGCCAGGTGGTTGATGGCCTCGGTCGTGTTGCGACAAATGATCGCGACGTCGTCGTCGCCATCGGTCCGTCCCGCAAACGCGAGCGCCGCCGCACGGGCGTCTTCGTACTCGGCGGTCGCCAATTGCGACTTCCAGCCGGCGCCGCGATGCACGCTCGAGTACCACGGCAAGAAGGCGCTCACTCGGTCCGCGACCGCGGGCAGCGCGGCGGTCGATGCCGCCACGTCGAGGCAGAGATATGGCCGGTCGGTGCCGTCGACGCAGGGCACCGTCAAACCGTCGCCGACGAGGCGGATGGACCCAGGGCTGGTCATCGTGGCGACCCTTTGGCCGGGCCGTGCCGGCCGAGCGCGTGACGCCGGGCGACTTCGTCGTTCATGACATTGCGCAGCAAATCGATGGCCTTGAGTACTCGTTGATCGCGCAACGTATAGATGATCCGATTCGCATCACGAGTGCTGTCGACGAGGCCGCGGTCGCGCAGCACGGCAAGGTGTTGCGAGACGTTGGTTTGCGTCAACTCCAGGAGCTCACACAGATCCCCCACTGACCGACGTTGATTGCCGAGTGCGTAGAGAATCATCAAGCGCTTCGGGTCGTTCAGCGCGCGACACATGCTCGCCGTCAACTCTTCGAGCTCGACTCGGAGGCCGCCGTCGATCATGCCATTGGTCACGCCGCGCCGCATCGAACCTCCCACTACGAAAACGCGTTTGGCGAAGTATATTCACACATGCGCATATGCAAGAAAGACTGAGAATGAAATTCGCCCGAAGTATCACCCTCGCCCCGCCCCACGATGTTGCGTCGGTCAACGAGATTCCCGAATTCGACACCCTCCTGATCGGCGAGTGATGGAAGAGATTACGGTTTGCCCATCGTGCGACCAGAAGAATCGAGTGCCGTCGAGCGCGACGGGCCTCCCCCGCTGCGCGTCCTGCCACGCTGACCTGCCGTGGCTGGTCAACGCGGGCGACAAGGACTTCGTCGCCGCGGCACGAACCAGCCTGCCCGTGCTCGTCGATTTGTGGGCGCCGTGGTGCGGTCCATGTCGCGTGGTCGCGCCCGGCGTCGAACGTGCCGCAACCGAACTCGCGGGCAAGCTGAAGGTCATCAAGGTCAACGTCGACGATGCGCCCGGGGTGTCCGCTCGCTTCGAGGTGCTGGGCATCCCCACGTTGTTGGTTCTGCGCAACGGCAAACCCATTGCACGCCAAGTGGGTGCATTGCCCGCCGACCGACTGGTGACTTGGGTACGGGGCGCCATCGATACCGATTCCTGACAAAACAGCGTCACGCCGACTGAAGCTCTCAGTGCGAGAACTCGACCTTCGGCAGTCGTTTGTCGAGCCACGCCGGTACCCACCAGGCTCGAGCGCCGAGCAGACCCAGCAGTGACGGCACGAGCATCATGCGGATGACGGTCGCGTCGAGCAACACGGCGAGCGCCAGGGTCAGGCCGAGTTCGGTCGGTGGAATCGGGCCCGTCACGCCAAACGCGATGAACACGACGATCATGATGAGCGCGGCGTTGGTGATGGGACGACCGGTGCGGGCGATGCCGTCTCGCACAGCAAGGCCGGCGTCGCCAGTCTGTTCGTGACGCTCCTTGATCGCGGCGAGCAAGAACAACTGGTAGTCCATCGACAGCCCGAACAAAAGCGCAAAGAAGAACAGCGGCGCCCACGCGTCGACGAAGCCTTGGTGCTCGATACCGATCAGGCCCGCACCGACGCCGTGCTGGAAGACCAACGTGGCGAAGCCAAAGCTCGCGGCTACTCCGACGAGGTTCAACAGGATCGACAAAACCGCGATCGGCAAACTGCGGAACACCACCAACAGCAGCACGAAGGCAACGAGCATGATCAGGCCGATGGCAATCGGTGCGCGGCCGACGAGCACACCGGTCAGATCGTGGTTTTGCGCAGCAGGACCCCCGACGAGTGCTGCGGGCACTTCGGTGTGCAGTGTCGAACGCAGCCGACCCACGAGATCAGACGTGGCCCGATCATCAACCGCCGAGCGCGGCGTGATTCGAACCGCGGTGCGGCCGGTGTCCGCCGCCGCGGCCACGATGCGGGCATCCGCCACGTTGTCATCGGCAGCAGCAACGGCGACGACGCGCGCCGCGTCGCCTGCAGGCACGGTCACGAACAGTGGTGCGGCCGCGCCCGGCCCGAACGCCGCGGTCACCGTGTCGTAGCCATCGCGGCTCGACTGACCCCGGTCGACCACACCCGCGCCAGGCATGCCGAGGCGCATGCCCACTGCGGGCGCGGCGAGGGCGAGCAACAACGCCATACCCACCACGAGCGTCGTTGCCGGACGTCGCAGCGCGACGCCAGTCCATCGAGCCCAACGCCCCTCGGCGGCGCGATCAGGATCGGCGTCGCCTTTCTCGACGAGTACGCGGTCGCCCAGCGCGACCAGAATCGCCGGGAGGAGTGTCAGCGACGCGATGGAAACCGCGATCACGGACAAGATCATGCCCAGGGCCATCGAGCGGAACACCATCACCGGCACGACGAACACCGCGGCAAGCGACAGGACGACGGTCAATGCAGAGAGAAACACTGCTTTGCCCGCGGTCGACAGCGTGCCCGCGATCGCGTCCTCGGCGTTCTTACCGTCTTCGCGTTCTTCGCGATAGCGCGACACGATGAACAAGCTGTAGTCGATGCCGACCGCGAGCCCGATCATCATCGAGAAATTCATCGACCACACCGACAGCGGCGTCACACCGGTAAGTAGGTGCAACGACGCGTAGCCGACCGCAATGCCGGCCAACCCGAGAACCAACGGCAAGCCCGCGGCCAATGCCGCGCCGAACGCGATGAACAAGAGGATGATCGTCGGCAGACCCGACAGCAGCTCGGCCCGGTGCAGCGCCTTTTCGTTCAGTGTGTTGAAGTCGTGCCATACCGCCCACTCGCCGGTCACATTCGCGGTTGCGCCCTCTGGTAGCGATATCGCGCGTACCGCTGTCATGAGCTCGCCCGCCGACTCGGGACGCTGCGCGTCGTTCTTCGCAACGAGTTCGACCGGGATCAGCGCAACCTGGCCGTCAGGCGAGAGCATCCCCGCTTCTGCGGGAAGCGCAAGCGGGTCGACGACCGATGCGGCGCCGGGCGCATTCTGCAGCGCCGCAACGAGCGCACGGAGCCCGCTCGGACTATCGACGATGCTCGTCTGCTGCGAATAGGTCACGATTGCGGCCTCAGCGCCAACCTGCGGGAAATCACGCCGGAGTTCGTCACGAACCTTTTGCGAGACAAAGCCCTGCGCCTCCCACCCTGCGCCCGACACGGCACCGTTGAGCGTCAGCGCGAGCGGGCCCGCAACCAATGTGACCGCGAGCCACACGAGCATGACCCACCCGCGACGGCGAGCCGAAAAGCAGCCAAGCGGGCGAACCACGCGTCATGCGACCCGCGTCCATGGTCCGAGGACGAGCGGTGCGACTCGGAGTCCGTGGTCGGCGGGGCGACCATTTGTTCGTCTGTGAGTGAGGTCATGGCGTCACGCCAACCGAAGGAACATCTTCTGCACGGATTCGATGTCGTAACCGTGGGCATTCGAGCTCTCGGGGTCAGCGACGCAGTACCGCAGACCGGCGGCGACGAGGAGAAAGCCTGCCTGCTCGAGCGCTTTGGACGCGGCAGAGATCTGCGTGACGACATCGCGACAATCGCGATGTTCGTCCAGCATCTGTTGAATGCCGCGCACCTGGCCCTCGACGCGCCGAAGGCGCCGGCGAATGTCGGCCGAAGTCTCGTCTGGAAGTTGCATGGACCCTCCTGAAAGTCTTCTATCAGAATACCCTATGGGGTATAGGACAACACCCCCTGGGTTATTGCTCATCGCAGTGCAACAACCGAGCGAGTTGCCGTGTAGACGGCTACGACAACGAGCAGTGCCACGAACCAGCGCTGCAGGGAACTGGAATCGCGAGAGCTGGCGAGGCGACTGCCCACGATCACACCGAGAAGGCTTGCAATCGTGAACAGCACAACCGTGCGCCATTCGACGGCCCCGGATTGCAGCCGACTCGTGAGTGCGACAAGAGAGTTGATCGTGATGACGAGCAACGACGTGCCGACGGCTTCGGGCATGGTGAAGCCCATCGCAAGAACGAGAGCCGGCACGATGACGAATCCGCCTCCGACTCCGAAGAAGCCGGTGAGAAGGCCGACGACCGTGCCGGCGATCACTACCTTCGCCACTGTGCCCGTTTCGATCGGCGTCGCCGTGCGCACGGAGATCGTGCGACTCGGTACTGGTGCGTCAACCAGTGTGGAGGAGACGCCGACACGGCGGAACATCCCGTAGGCGGCGATCAGCATCAGTCCGGAGAATGCGAGCAGTAGGACGTCGGGATCGGCTGCCTTGTTCGCGTGAGAGCCCACGAGCGAACCGCCGATGCCCGCGACACCGAAGATTGTGCCGGCGCCGAACCGGACGCGTCCCGCGCGCCAGTGGGGAATGATACCGATGACCGCCGTGACGGCCACGAGAATGAGTGAGGTGGTCGTCGCGTGTTTGGGAGTCTGGCCCGCCCCGTATACAAGAGCCGGTACCGCCAGTATCGAGCCGCCTCCACCCAACGCACCGAGCGACATACCAATGAGGAAGCCGAGCGGCGAAGCGAGAAAGGCGCGCATGGCATCGGCTCAGGTCACGTTGCGGGTTCGTGGGCGGCGGGCGCGTCTCGTGAAAGCGACCGCGCCACCCAGGCGGTGTAACCGCCGATGAGATCGGAGACGTCCTCGAACCCGTGCGATCGCAACAGGCTGGACGCGATTGCGGATCGGTAGCCGCCGGCGCAATAGACGACGGTGGGGGCCTTGGAGTCCAACTGGTCGATGCTCGCGAGGAGCGCAGGAAGGCTGATGTTACGCGCACCGTTCACGGAACCGAGCGCAACTTCGGTCGGGTTGCGAACGTCGATGACCACGAGCGCAGGAACTGATTGGAGTCGCTCGGCGAGCGAATCTGCGGAGAGCCGCGAGAGCGGCTCGACATGGTCGGGATGGGCCAGAAATGCATTGATCGGGTCCGCAAGCGCGCCGAGGACGCGGTCGAATCCGATGCGGGCCAACCGCACCATTGCCTCGCCTTCGCGGCCGGGCTCGGTGACCAACACAATCGGTGTGTCAGGCCGCATGACCTCGCCGGCATACTCCGCAAACCGACCCCCGAGGCCGACGTTGACCGACCGGCGCAAGTGCCCCGAGGCGAAGGTCATGTCGTCGCGGGTGTCGAGAACGATGGCGCCGTCTTGTTGGTGCGCCAGCACTTGGTCGATCGTGAGGCTTGCGACAGTGGCGTTCTCTTCGAGCAACTCGCGGAGTTCTCGGTTTCGATTTGCGGCAAACGCGAAATACAGCGGCGCGACCGACTGGTCTTGCGTGACTGCTTCGACGAACTCGTCTACGGTCATCGGTGCCAGGGCGTAGTTCATACGCCGTTGCTCACCGATAGTGGACACGGTCTCGGTCGAAAGACTCTTGCCGCACGCAGACCCGGCTCCGTGTGCGGGAAAGACTCTTGTCTCGTCGGGCAGCGTCAGCAGCCGGCGGTGCAACGAATCGTAGAGCTGGCGGGCGAGCTCGTCGGCGGACAATCCGACCGACGTCAACAAGTCGGGGCGACCGACGTCGCCGATGAACAAGGTGTCGCCGGTCAACACGCCATAGGGCACCGTCGTGCCTTCGGTCGCGTAGACGACGATGCTGATCGACTCCGGTGTGTGGCCAGGAGTCTCCCGTATCTCCAACACCACCTCACCGAGGCGGATGCGTTCGCCATCGGCGTACGTCTCGATAGGGAACTCGACGCGTCCCGCGGCGGCGCTGCCGTAACCGATTGCTGCACCGGTGCGCTCAGCCAACTCGAGGTGGCCGGAAAGGAAGTCGGCGTGAAAGTGCGTCTCCAGCACCTTCACAATCGTCAATCCGTGTGCCGCGGCATCGGCGAGGTACTCCCCTACATCTCGCTGCGGATCGACCACTACCGCTTGACCGGTCGTCGTGTCACCGATGAGGTAGCTCGCGTGCGAGAGACAACCGAGGTAGTACTGACGGAAGAACATGGCTTCTGACCTTCATCTGGTCGGGCGACCAACTTCAACAGTACCCCAGGGGGTATTGTTGCGTCAGATTCGGCCAGTTCAGATACGTAGACGGTAGTTGCCGCTACGCCACCTCGCGATACCTAACGGGGTATAGGGAGGTAACGTTTGTGCACTACGCCACATTCAAGTGGACCACCCACGCCTGTCACAGAGTCGAACGTCCCTCTCGGCCGACGGTCAGCTGCGCAGCAATCGCGCAATCGCCTCTGTGGCTTCCTCGATCTTGGCGGTGGCCTGCACGCCGCCTTGTGCGACGGCGTCCTTGACGCAGTGCCCGAGGTGATCGCGCATGAGGCCGACCGCGACCTTCTCGAGCGCGCGGTTGACGGCAGAGATCTGATCGAGGATGTCGATGCAGTAGCGCTCGTCCTCGACCATGCGAGACAGCCCGCGCACTTGACCCTCGATGCGGGCGAGCCGCTTCGTCAACTCTTCCTTCTGCATTACATAGCCGGGCATCATGTCTCCTGGGTCACTCGAGTGTTCTCGGCCGGATAGGCGGGGTCGCGGCGACTCGTGGGCGTAGGGGTCGCGTTGGCAGGCTCGAATCGTCGTAGGCGCAAGCTATTCGACACGACGAACACACTGGAAAGCGCCATCGCGCCACCGGCGAGCATCGGATTCAACAGCCCCGCGGCGGCGAGTGGGAGCGCAGCCAGGTTGTAGGCGAACGCCCAGAACAGGTTGCCCTTGATCGTGGCCAAGGTTCGGCGGGCGAGGCGAATCGCGTCTACCGCGCTGCGCAGATCGCCGCGTACCAGTGTGAGATCGGATGCTTCGATCGCGACGTCGGCACCTGTGCCCATCGCGAGGCCGAGGTCGGCCTGAGCGAGCGCCGCCGCATCGTTGACACCGTCGCCGACCATGGCGACCACGCGGCCTTCACCCTGCAAACGGCGTATGACGTCGACTTTGTCTGCCGGCAGGACTTCTGCGAACACTTCGTCGATGCCCACGGTGGCCGCGACCGCATTTGCGGCACGACGGTTGTCCCCGGTCAGCAGCACCGGGCGCAGGCCGAGCGCACGCATTGCCGCGACCGCTTCGGCGGACGTGCTCTTCACGGTGTCGGCCACCGTCACGAGCGCGCGCATGGCGCCATCCCAACCGACGAAAACGGCAGTGTGCCCTAGGGCTTCCGCCGCATCGCGCGCCGCACGCAGTGTGTCGTCGGGGTGCATGGCCCAATCGGCCAGGAATCGTTCGCGGCCGACAACGATGGCATGGCCGTCGACTACGCCGTACACACCGAGTCCGTTGGTATTGGTGAACGACTCGACCGAGCGCAGCGACAGTCCCCTACTGCGGGCACCGAGGGCAATCGACTTCGCGATCGGGTGTTGCGACGCGTCTTCTATCGACCCGGCGAGTGCGAGTGCTTCGTCGGCGGACGTGTCGCCCGTCGAGACCACGTCGACGAGGCGCATCTCGCCGCTTGTGACCGTACCGGTCTTGTCGAGCACAACGGTGTCGATGCGGCGCGTCGACTCGAGCACTTCGGGGCCTTTGATCAGGATCCCCAACTGCGCGCCCCGACCCGTGCCGACCATCAGCGCCGTCGGCGTCGCCAAGCCCAATGCGCACGGGCACGCGATGATCAACACCGCGACGGCAGCAGTGAAGGCAGTGGTGGCGGCGTTGCTCGACGCGGCGGTCAACCAGAACCCGAGCGTCGCCACTGCCAGCGCGATGACGATGGGTACGAACACCGCAGATATGCGATCGGCAAGTCGCTGGATCTGTGCCTTGCCCGTCTGCGCGTTCTCGACCAGCCGTGCGATCTGCGCCAGAGCGGTATCGGACCCGACCCGCGTGGCCCGCACCACGATGCGTCCCCCGACGTTGAGGGTCGCGCCGGTCACGTTGTCGCCCGGCCCGACTTCGACCGGCACCGGCTCGCCGGTCAACAACGATGCATCGATCGCAGAGACACCGTCTTCGATGATGCCGTCGGTCGCGATCTTTTCGCCGGGGCGCACCACGAAACGATCGCCGGGAGCCAAACGGTCGATGGCGACGAGTACCTCGACGCCATCGCGAATGAGCGCGACTTCTTTCGCGCCGAGCTCGAGCAGCGCTCTCAGCGCGGCACCCGAACGGCGTTTTGCGCGAGATTCGAAGTAGCGGCCCGCGAGAATGAACACGGTCACCCCCGCGGCGACCTCGAGATAGATCTGGCTCGCGCCCATGCCGCGCTCGGGACCGAGCGAGAACCCGTGGCGAAAGGTCGGGTCCCCCGCATCGCCGAAGAACAATGCGTAGACCGACCACCCGAACGCGGCGACGGTGCCCACCGAGATCAGCGTGTCCATCGTCGCGGTACCGTGGCGGAGGTTTGCCCACGTCGCCCGGTGGAACGGCCATGCGCCCCATAGGACCACCGGCGCCGCCAGCGCGAAGGACAGCCACTGCCACGCGTCGAACTGCAACGCGGGAATCATCGACAACGCCACGACCGGCAGCGCCAACAGGCCCGATATCAACAGCCGCTGGCGCAGCGCGCGACCGGGATCGTCGTGGGAGTTGGTCGCCCCCTGGGGCGTCACCGTCTGAGGTATGCGAGCGGTGTAGCCCGCGGACGCGACGGCGGCGACCAAGTCGTCGGTCGACACGGTCGACGGCAACGACACCTTGGCCTTCTCGGTCACGTAGTTCACCGTCGCCGTCACACCGTCGAGGCGATTGAGACGCTTTTCGATACGAGCTGCGCAGCTCGTACACGTCATGCCTTCGATGTCGAGTTCTACGTCGTGCACGGAGGCCTCATCGACGGCGCCCACCTCAGTGCCCTCCGGTTGCAACATGCGACGTCGGCGGCGCCGTGGTGGGCTCGACGGCGACCGTGAACGCGGCGGTGCGCACGACGCCCTCGTGACTGAAGTCCATGAACAGTCGATAGACACCGGCCGTCGGGAACTCCGCGGTGAATCGGATGGCGTCGTTTGCGCCTTGGTGCTCGTCGGTCGGATGTACGTGCAAGTAGGCCATGTCGCCCGACCGGATGCCCACGAGATGGCCCGCAGCACCGAGATACGGCTCGGTCGCGACGTGCTCACCGTCGCGGCGCACATCGAACGACAGATCCGACGCGCCGACCGTCGCCAACCCGCTGATCGTGATCTCGTAACCGCCGACTCGGGCAATAGACGCCGGATCGGGTAGCAGCACCGAACGCGGGGTGCCGGAGACAACGAGGTCCGCCCCGAGCGTCACGGCGTCCGCTCCGCTGGCGCGGAAGTCGGCGAGCACTCGATACGACCCCGCCGGCAAGGGCGGAAGTTCGACCGACCACACGCCGAAGTCGTCACGCACCGGATGCACGTGCGCGTAGTCGATCAAGTTCCGCGACACGACGATGAGGTGAAGTTCCCGCTCATGGTTCACCTCGAAGTGACGAACAGGGTTGTCGCCATCATCGACGATGCGGAAGCGATAGGCAGTCGCGCCATCGGCCGCGATCTGCGAAGTGAGCGGCTCGAAGCGGAAGCCTGCTGCCGCGATCGACACGCCTTGTCGGGCGGTCTCGGTCTCGTGCGCAGAACCGGACATCGTCTCGTTGTGACTGCTCGCGCCGACGTCGATCGGGCCGGCAATGGAACCGGCGGCCAACGACGACACGAAGACGCCGCCGAGGACCACACCGAACGACACGAGTTTCGTTGCCGTGTTCATGACACGACCTCATAGCCCGCTTCGTCGACAGCGGCGGCGAGTGCTGCCTGATCGACAGGCTCGCGTGACACGATCGTGACCGATCCGCTCGACAAGTCGACACCAACGCGCTCGACCCCGGCGATCTTCGACACCTCTGCTGTCACTGCACGGACGCAGTGATCGCACGTCATTCCCGCAACGGAAACCGTTTGGGTAGTCATCTGGTGGATCCTCCTCTTTACCCCCTGGGGGTATCCATCATCATATACCCCTAGGGGGTAAAGTCAAGCGGTTGTCACGGATGACCGAGCGGGGATCTGAGGGGTCGGTCCCGATGTGCGCGCCCACCCCTTACGACGAGGGTGATCAGCACTGACACCGATCACGAAGGGACCAACATGCAACGCACACCTGAGGGCCATATCGGTCGAGTCGTCGCGGGATCGCTGATCGGCGGCATCGTCGGGGCGTTGGTGCTCGTTGCCGGCCCGCTCGCCGGCGCGCCCGAACACGTCATCACCGGCTCGGTGCTGCTCGCGTTCGCGCTGGCGTGGTCGATGCTGGCGCTGCTGTCCGCACGGTGGACGAACCAGCCGCAACGGTGGGCGATCGTTCCGGCAGGGTTCATGGCGGTGGCCGGCACGACCATCCTCGTTCTCGCTCCGACCGGTAACGAACTCGGATGGGTGTGGCCGCCGATGGTGATCGCGCTCGCGGTCTGGATGATCGCTCGCGCCCGGAGCGACCTGCGCAGCCGGACCCGTGTTTGGCTGTTGTATCCGGTGCTCGGCGCGCTCCTGCTGTGCGCCGCCGGCGGCGGCTACGAGACCTACCGCGAGTCGGCCGACCGCGGGCACTTTCCGATGCCCGGCCGATTGATCGACGTCGGCGACCACCGGCTCCACATCGATTGCACCGGCACGGGCAGCCCCACTGTCGTGCTCGAGACGGGCTTGGGCGAGCCGTCGAGCGTGATGGGCTGGATTGCACCAAACGTCGCCGCGACCACGAGGGTGTGCGTGTACGACCGCGCCGGCCGTGGCTGGAGCGAATCGGCGTCGGCGCCGCAGGACGGCGTTCAGGTCGCGACCGACCTCCACACGCTGCTGCAACGCGCCGGCGAGCCGGGGCCGTACGTGCTCGCCGGACATTCCGCCGGCGGCATCTACGTGCTCGACTTCGCCCACCTCTACGAACCGCAAGTCGCGGGCATGGTGCTGCTCGACTCGATGCATCCCGAGCAGTACACGAAGATCCCTTCGTGGCCCGCCTTCTACGAAATGTTTCGGCGGGCGTCCGGGGTACTCCCCTCGTTGTCGCGCTTCGGCATCAGCCGCGCCGTCAATCAGACCGCCTACGGCGATCTGCCTCCCGGGGCCCGCGACGAGCAGCGAGCGTTCTGGTCGACACCGCGCCACAACCGCAGCGTCCGTGACGAGTTCGCCGAACTACGTACTGCGATGGCCCAAGCCGAGTCGACCAACCTCGGCGACCGACCGCTCGTCGTCGTGACCGCGCAGAGGGACGCCCTCGAAGGCTGGATGTCCGCGCAGGACGAACTCGCCACACTCTCGACGAACGTCGCCCACCGCGTGGTCGCCGGTGCCACTCACTCCTCTCTCGTCGACAACGCGGCATACGCGGCGGAGTCGAGCCGAGCGATTCGCGATGTCGTCGGCGCCGTCCGCTCGGGCACGCCCGTCGAGCGGACTGCAACGGCGTGATCCGGTCGGCGGCGGAATGGCCCTGCCCGTGGCAGAAAACGCCGGCGCCGCAATGATCGCTCGATCCGCACACGTAGCATTGACCCCTTCTCTTGGGATGAGGAAAGTTGATCATGACGCCGGGTCTTCCGGACGCAGCAGCCCTGCCCGCCGGGTTCGGCGACCTCGCGCTGCGGTCCGAGCTGCTGCAAGCCCTGTCGGAGTTGGGCTACGAAGAACCGACGCCCATCCAGCGCGAGGCCGTACCAGTCTTGCTCGAGGGCCGAGACCTGCTCGGGCAGGCCGCCACCGGCACGGGCAAGACCGCCGCGTTCGCGCTCCCCCTGCTGCAACGCCTTCGCCGCGACGGTGAGGATCGCGGTGTCCAGGCGCTGGTGCTCGTGCCGACGCGCGAGCTGGCGGTGCAAGTGTCAGAGGCGATCCACAAGTACGGCATTCATCTCGGCGTGCGCGTGTTGCCCATCTACGGAGGACAGCCGATCGGTAGGCAGCTACGCACGCTCGAGCGCGGTGTCGACATCGTCGTGGCCACCCCGGGACGAGCGCTCGACCACATCGCCCGCGGGACATTGCGGCTCGCGGGCGTCGACACCGTGGTGCTCGACGAGGCCGACGAGATGCTGGACATGGGGTTCGCCGACGACATCGAAT
>JBDTLT010000108.1:0-17192 GCA_039934635.1 Acidimicrobiales bacterium | reverse complement strand
ACTAGCCACCTACGGCACGACGTAACCGCCGTCGACCGACAGCGCGTGACCCAGCACGAACGACGCGTCGTCAGAGCACAACCACACCACTGCGGCCGCGATCTCGGCGGCGGTGCCGAGCCGACCGATGGGGTGCATGCCCTCGAGTTGGCCTTGCAGGTCGGGGAACGCCGCGACGGCTTTGTCGACCATCGGGCTCCACACCGTGCCCGGACACACTGCGTTGATGCGGATGCCCCGCGCGCCGTATTCGAGCGCCCCACTCTTGGTCAGGCCGAGCACGCCGTGCTTGGACGCGACGTATGCCGATTGGTTCGCGTAGCCGACGAGGCCTGCGCCGGATGCGGTGTTGACGATGGCGCCGCGACCCGCCGCGAGCATTGGCGCGATCTCGTATTTCATGCAGAGGTAGACGCCGCGCAGCATCACGCTCATCACGCGATCCCACTCGGCTTCGGGTAGCTCGCCGATGGGCAGGTTGGCGCCCGCGACGCCGGCGTTGTTGTGGGCGAAGTCGAGGCGCCCGTGATCGCGCAGCGCGGTATCGACCATCGCGATCACATCGCTCGACTGCGCCACGTCAGTGTGTACGAACTGGGCCGAGCCCCCGGCCGACGCGATGAGCGAGACCGTCTCGTGTCCGTGCTCGTCGTCGATGTCGGCGACCAGCACGTGCGCGCTCTTCGCCGCGAATGCTTGCGCCGATGCCCGGCCGATGCCCCCGCCGGCACCCGTGACGATCGCGACCTTGCCCTCGAAACTGCCTGCTGGAGCGGTCATGATCGTCACGCTACTCGGGCCCGAGCGGCCCTCGGAGCGGAGCTGGTAGTAGGCATGGGCCCCGGTCAGACTTGGGGGTACGGCAATGGGAGAGCTCGACGGCAAGGTGGTCATCGTCACCGGTGCGGCACAGGGCATGGGCCGGCGACACGCAGAGCGCTGTGTCGCGGCGGGTGCGCGAGTAGTGGCCACCGACGTACAAGAAGCGCTCGGCCGTGACGTTGTCGCGACGTTGGGTGACAACGCGCGGTTCGTTGCCCACGACGTCACTGACGAAACTGCGTGGGCTCGTGTCGTGCAGACCGCGGTCGACGAGTTCGGCGGTGTCGACGGCCTCGTCAACAACGCGGCCATCTATCGGGGTGTGAAGTCGATCGAAGACGAGTCGCTCGCGGTTTTCGAATTGACGTTGCGCATCAATGTCGTCGGCACCTGGCTCGGCGTCAAGAACGTGATCGCTCCGATGCGCGAACGGGGCGGAGGCGCCATCGTCAACATCTCGTCGATCGCCGGAATGAAGGGCCTGCCCGGCTTCAGTTCGTACGGCTCGTCGAAGTGGGCAGTGCGGGGGCTGACAAAAGTTGCGGCCAAGGAGTTGGGCCAACACGGCATCCGGGTCAATTCGGTGCATCCCGGCGGCATCGAGGGCACCGGCATGTTCACACCGGCGCAGACCAACGCCGAACGAGAGCAGCGCTATAGCGGCGTGCCGCTCGGGCGCCCGGGCAGTACTGATGAAGTGTCGTCGCTCGTCCTGTTCTTGTTGTCCGAGGCATCGTCCTACGTAACCGGTGTCGAACACATCATCGACGGTGGCTCGATCGTCTGATCGCGGCCCCCAGGTGTGACGACCGGGCGCGGTTGGTCACAGCGGCACGAGTTCGAACGACACCGCGGCCTCGACACCGATCGACGGGCCGGTCGACTGGGCCATGCCTCGCAAGAACGAATCGGGGTCGATGGCCGCGGGGCCGCCGGCGAGCGCGTCGAGATACGCCCGGTGCTCACGCAACGAAGCGACGCCGAGATCGATCGTCTCGCTGACGTCGACCGCGTGCGTCGCCTCTGGCGAACCACCGAAGAGGGCGAACCGCAAGCCGCTCCACGGCGGCCCGCCGGCGCCGGGGAAGACCCAACGATTAGCCGCGTCGCGGGCCGCGTCGATGAGCGCGATGCCGACGGCGCGATGGTCGGCGTGATTGAACCCGGCGGGCCACCGGTCGCGGAAGTTGATCGAGATCAGTACCTCCGGGCGGTGACGGCGGATGATCGTCGCGAGGTCGCGCCGCAACACCAGCGACGCTTCTACGAGCCCATCGGGATGAGAGAGGAACTCGACGGTGTCGACGCCGACGACCGCGGCCGAACGTCGCTCTTCTTCCTGCCGCAGGCTCGCGGCTACGTCGGGCTGCAGCGAATCGATGCCCGCCTCGCCCGAGGTGACGAGGCAGTAGGTGATCGCTTTGCCCTGCTTTGTCCACCGGGCAATCGCGCTGGCGGCGCCGTATTCGAGATCGTCGGGGTGCGCGACGATCGCGAGGCCGCGTTGCCAGTCTTCGGGAACGAGTTCGAGGGAGTTGGTCATAGCGCCTATGGTTGCACGCACGGCGATCGGGGGGAACCTATGCGCCAACTGACCAGCGGTCTCAATTTTCCCGAAGGTCCGGTCGCGCTCCGTGACGGCACCCTGTTGGTCGGTGAGATTGCGTCGGGCACGATCGCGCGCGTTGGCGCCGACGGCGCCGTCGCGCGGATCGCGTACTGTCGCGGCGGCGTCAACGGTATGGCGATCGGCCCCGATGCAAAGGTGTACGTCTGCAACAACGGTGGGCTCCGCTTCGAGGACTTCGGCGACCACATCGGCCCGGTCGCGCTCGCCGACGAGCGCATCGGCGGGCGCATTCAGCG
The DNA here is from genome assembly GCA_039934635.1 of Acidimicrobiales bacterium. Taxonomy (GTDB): domain Bacteria; phylum Actinomycetota; class Acidimicrobiia; order Acidimicrobiales; family WLNW01; genus DATLFA01. The sequence goes on along the minus strand of JBDTLT010000108.1, from coordinate 14,504 downwards.
AGTCGATGTCGACAACGGTTCGGTGGAAGACGTGTACACCGAATTCGACGGCACGGACTTGGTGTCGCCCAACGACATCGTCTTCGACGATCGAGGCTGCTTCTACTTCACCGACACCGCGTCGGGATGCCTCTACTATGCGGCGGCCGACGGGTCGGGCATCGCCCGAGTTACGTCCGAGTTGACGTTTCCGAACGGTGTGGGCCTGTCGCCCGACGGCGCGCACGTCTATGTGGCCGAGACCTACTCGGGACGGCTGTGGCGGCTCACTCTGGTAGAGGCGGGCATCGTTGCCGACGAGGGGCAACAATTGCTCTGCCATCTCGACGGCGCGCAGTTCGACTCGCTGGCGATCGACGCGGACGGCAACGCCTGCGTAGCGACGCTCACCGCCAACGGCGTCACGGCGATCAGTCCCGACGGTCGCGTCGTCGCAGAGGTGAAGGTGCCCGTGAACGATCCGTTCGTGACCAACATCTGCTTCGGTGGCGACGACCTGCGAACGGCATACATCACGTCGTCGGGCACCGGACGGGTCTTCGTCACCGAGTGGCATTGCCCCGGGTTGCCCACTGCCTACGGCCGGTAACTGCCTCAGCCCGCGCCGACGGGAACGATCTCGAGGTCGTGATAGGTGACCATCGGGAAGTAGGGCACACCGCGCTCGGCGAATTTCGGCCGCGCAATATCACCGCGGTCCACGAGCGTCACCGCGGCGACCGGCGTCGCGCCCGCTTCGATCGCGGCGTCGAGTGCCTGAAGGATCGAACCGCCACTGGTCACGGCGTCGTCGACGAGCACGACTCGGTCACCCGCGCCGATCTGCGCGCCCTCGATGACGCGGCGCGTGCCGCGCGTCTTGGGTTCTTTGCGGACGAAGAACCAGCGTGAATCGGCCGACGCCGCGATGGCGACGGCGAGCGCATCGGCCCCGAGTGTGAGACCGCCGACGGCGTCGAACACGATGCCGTTCGTCCGCAGCGTCTCGACGATCGCGTCACCGGCGACCTTGAGGTCGGACCAGTGGGCCAACGCCTCTTTGCCATCGACGAAATCACTCGACAGCTCACCGGACGCCAACTCGATCGGCTCGGGTAGGCGGCGCAGACCTTTTTGCTTCAGGATCTCGAGCAACTGTGCACGCAGTGGTGTCATCACCGTCGCACTCTAATCACTGCGCGTCGAGGTAACGCTTGTACATCTTGCCGGCGCTGGTGCGAGGCAAGCTGTCGCGAAATTCGATGATGCGCGGGCATTTGAAACTGGCGAGCCGGCTGCGGCAGTGTTCCTGCAGTCGTCGGCGCAGGTCGTCGTCGGGGTTGACCCCGACCGCGGCGATGACGATCGCCTTGACCGATTCACCCCACTCGGGGTCCGCGACACCGACGACCGCGACGTCGTACACCTCGGGTGACGACAACAACGCGTCTTCGACCTCCGCGGGGTAGATGTTGACCCCGCCGGAGATGATCAAGTCGTGGCGCCGGCCCCGCAAGAACAGGTAGCCGGCGTCGTCGACGTGGCCGATGTCGCCCAGTGTGTGGAGATGGCCGACTTTGATCGACGCGGTCTTGTCCGGATCGCGGAAGTACTCGAAGTTGGGCGACGTCGGTTTGATGTAGACGACCCCATCGACACCGGGCGGGCAGGGGTTGCCGTCGTCGTCGAGAATGTGAATCTCCGCGCCGTCCCACGGTCGGCCGACGGTGCCCGGTCGCTCGAGCCACTCGGCCGGCGTCACGCGCGTTCCGCCGCCTTCGGTGCCACCATAGGTCTCGTAGACAACGGGACCCCACCACTCGATGAGCGATCGTTTCGTCTCGATAGGGCAGGGCGCGGCCGAGTGCAGGACATAGCGCAGCGACGCCACGTCGAACTGGTCTCGCTTGCTCTCGGGCAGGCGAACGAGGCGGTGCATCATCGTCGGCACCACGTAGCACGTGGTGACCTGCTCGCGCTCGATCGACTCGAGTGCCGCTTCGGCCGTCCACCGGTCCATCAGCACGAGGCGATGGCCGCAGTGCAGTGCAACCATGGCAACGATGAACGGCCCGCGGTGATACAGCGGCGCGCTGACAAGGTGCACGCCGCCATCGCGCCAGTCATCGCCCAACACGACCGACGCGAAGAGGTCGAGGGTGGCCAACACATCGCCACGACCCAGTTCGCGTCGCACACCTTTCGGTTTGCCGGTGGTGCCGGACGTGTAGACGATCACGTCACCCGGGATGGCGCCATCGACGAACGTGTTCGGTTGCGCGGCCGCGAGAGCGACGAGTGATTCGAACCCGGTTACGTCATCAACCCCAAGCCGGTGCTTGGCGTCGAGGCCGGCAGAGTGGGCGGCGAGGGTTGCCGTCGGCCCGAAGCGGGCCTCGGTCACCAACAGGTCAGCTTGCGAATTGTCGAGGATGTACGACACTTCGCTGTCGGTGAGATGGAAGTTGACGGGCACGAAATACAGGCCGCTCTCGATGCACGCGAGATACGTCGTGACGAACTCGATGCGATTCGACAAGAGCGCCGCGACCACGCCGCCCTGGTCGAGTCCCCGCGATCGAAATGCCTGCGCGTACGCGTGTACTCGATCGCGCAGGTCGCCAAAGCTGACGGCGCGACCATTGTGTTCGGTCAAGGCCACCGCGTCGGGGCGTCGCTCGGCGACCTCCCAGAACCCGCGTGCGAACTCCTCCGGCAACGACATGCCAATCCTCCGCCGCGGATCCTAGGCCTGAGCGGCCGCGCCAGGGCTACACTCACCGGCCATCACGCTCGATGCCGCTTCGTTGTTCGATCTCACCGGTCGGGTCGCCATTGTCACGGGTGGCTCGCGTGGCCTCGGTTCGTCCATCGCGCGCGGGTTCGCCACGGCAGGTGCAAAGGTCGTCGTGGCGAGCCGCAAACTCGACGCGTGCGAGGCGGTCGTCGCTTCGATTCGCGACTCGGGCGGTGAGGCGATCGGCGTGGACTGCAACGTGGGCGACGCGTCACACGTGGCGCGTTTGGTCGCGCTTTCGATCGAGGAATTCGGCCGACTCGACTGCGTGGTGAACAACGCCGCAACCGCGTTGCGGGTGGGCGTGACCAATTTCGACGACGGGCTCTGGCACAAGGCGATGGACGTCAACGTGTGGGGGCCGATCCGGCTGATCCACGATTGCATCCCGCACCTGCGGCAGTCCGACATGGCAACGGTCATCAATGTCTTGTCGGTCGGCGGCTTACGCGGGTCGATGAGCCTGCTCGGCTACGGCTCGGCCAAGGCCGCGCTGCGCCACGCAACCGAATCGATTGCGGCCGAGTTGGCGCCCCTCGGGATTCGGGTCAACGCCATCGCGCCAGGCCCTTTCGCGACCACGATGATGAACACCAGTGACGGCACATTCCAGAACGATGCGATCGAACGGACATTGCTGAAGCGCATGGCCGATCCCGATGAGATCGTCGGGGCGGCGCTGTTCCTCGCATCGGCGGCCTCGTCGTTCGTCACGGGATCGGTCGTCGTCGTCGATGGGGGACTACTCGCATGAGCAACGGGGGAGATATGGCAACAGACGGACCACTCGGCGCGGCGGTCGTGGGCACCGGATTCGGCGTCATCACCCACCTGCGAGCATTGCGCGCGGCGGGGTTCGAAGTGCGCGCGCTCGTCGGTCGCAACGAAGAGAAAGCCGCGGCGCGAGCAAAGATGTTCGATGTCGCGTACAGCTCGAACTCATTGGCGGACGCGTTGGCGCTTCCTGGTGTCGACCTCGTGGCGATCGCAACGCCGCCCCACACCCATGCGGCGATCGCACTCGAGGCGCTTGCCGCAGGTAAGCATGTCGTGTGCGAGAAGCCGTTCGCGGCCGATGCCGCCGAAGCTCGCACGATGGCAGATGCCGCGCAACGCGCAGGGGTCGTGCATCTGCTCGGTACCGAATTCCGCTTCGCCACGGGGCAGGCACATTTGACCCGGGCAGTCGCCGCGGGCGTGATCGGCACACCGCGCCTGGCCGTGTTCATGTTGCAGATACCGTCGCTTGCCGATCCGCGTGCAGAGTTGCCGGCGTGGTGGGAACTCGAATCCGAGGGCGGGGGCTGGCTCGGCGCATACGGGTCGCATGTGGTCGATCAGATTCGGGTCACACTCGGGGAGTTCGACCGCGTCAGCGCGACCGTGCAGACGCTGGCACCGCGCTCGATGACGGCCGACGACACGTACACGGTGCAGTTCCGGCTCGCGACGGGTGTCGAGGGCATCATGCATAGCTCGTGTGCGATCGGTGGGCAGTTCCTCGCCACGACCAAGATCACCGGCACCGAGGGCAGCGCCTGGTTGCAGGGCGACGATGTGTGGGTCGACAACGGGGCCGGGCCGCGGCAGCTCGACACGCCCGACGACCTCCGCAATAGCGCGCCCGTTCCGCCACCGTCCGAGTTGCTCCACACGACCTACGACATGTGGCACTCCACCGGGTTGGATCTGTCGCCGTACACGCAGTTGTACGCCGTCGCGCGTGACCGCATCAAAGGCAAGTCCGTGGCCGCCGATCCGCCTGCCGCGACGTTCGCCGACGGCGTCGCGGGGCAAGCCGTGCTCGACGCGATTCGTCGCTCGTCCCGCGAGCAGTCGTGGGTTACTGTCGATCGTGATTGAGGAGGCTCCCAATGGCCAGCACTGCACCCGTCCCGTTCTTCCTCGCTCGACCAGCGTCAGGCACCGCGGGCCATCCGGCGATCGTCGTGGTCATGGAAGGCAACGGCATGTCGCAGCAACTGCTGCGCGTTTGCCAGCGTTTGGCTCACGAGGGCTATACGGCCATCGCTCCCGATCTCTTCCACCACTTCGGTGGCAGCGACGGTGACAAGGCCATGGCCGAGGGATGGTACGGCGCGATGAAGATCGACCAATCGCTCGACGACATTCGCCAATGCATTGCGTTCGTGAAGGATGCGGGCGCCACATCGGTTGGCATCACCGGGTTCTGCATGGGCGGCATGTACTCGTACCTCGCCACGACGCGCGGCCTCGACGTACAAGCGGCGGTTGGTTTCTACGGCCGCATCGCCGACAAGCTCGGCACGCCCGCGTGTCCGCACCTTCATTTCTTCGGTGGCCGCGACGCGTACATAACCGCGGACGAGATCGAGCAGTCACGCGCGCATCACCCCGACGAAGTCACCATCTACGACGACGCCGAACATGGCTTCATGCGCGATGGGTCAGACAGCTATCACCCTGATCACGCGCCGGTCGCGTGGAAGCGCACGCTCGAATTCTTCGCCGAGCACCTGCACTGAGGTCAACGACGCTTTTGCGAGGGCGAGACTCGGTGGCGTTGTAGCTGGGCGATCTCTTTGCCGTAGCGCAACAACGCGGCGTAGGGATCGTTCGTCTTGACGATGGGCGTGCCGATCACCAGATAGTCGACGCCGTTGCGGAGTGCGACCTCGGGAGTGACGATGCGCTTGTGCTCTCCGCCGGGGTCACCGGTGGTACGCGTACCCGTGCCGTAGACCGTGAGGTGGCGGATCTCGGGGTCCTGCTTTATGACCCACGCATCGGCGGACGCGCACATCACCGACCGCACTCCGGCATCGGCGGCGATCTGCGCGTAGCGGCGCACAGTGTCCTCGGGCTTGGCGTCGTGCATGGTCATATATTCGTCCTCGCTCCAGTTCGACGAACTGAGGAAAGCCACGATCTCGGTGCGGTCTTGCGCGGCGTCGACTGCGCTCTTCAAACCTTTGCGCCCGACCGCGTAGTGCACGCTGACGAGTTCGGGCGGACGTACGGTCTCGCGCCCATCGCCACAGACCACGCGGATGTCGGCGGCGACGTTGTCGGAGCGATCGTCGACGAAGCGGGCGTCGTAGAAGATCTTGCGGGCACCATGGTTGCGTACGAACAGCGCGGCTCGCCCGGGCGCCATTCGTTGCACGAGATGGGTGGAGATCTTGACGCAGCCGGCGCGCGACAAAACCTCTTTGCCCAGTTCGAGTACGTCGGTCACCTCGGTCTGGTCGATCGCGAGGACGACGCGGTTGCAGCCAGGGTTCGCGTCCATCAGGAGATCATGCCACCCGTGATCACGCCATGAAGCGTCGATCGACTGCCTCTCGGCGCCGGCGCTGTTCCTCGGCTCGTTCGGCGGGGGTGACCCGCCGATCGTTCGCGGGGAGACTGCGTAACCATTCGTCCAGCACCACCACCGCCGTCGCCGGTACCGGCACCGATTCCGGTTCGACCCACCGAAAGACCATGTGCCCCTCGCGGAGGCCGCCGGTCGACAACCAGTTCGTTACGCCCGGATCATGGTGGGCCAAGACGATGGTGAGCGAGCCTTCGTCTCCGAGCTCGGCCTGTTTGTAGTTGAGGCTCGAAGGCACGTAGCGATAGTCGAACGATTCGTACCAGTAATTGCCGACCTGAATGTTCCAGTAGCGACAGCGTGGCGGAGTGACCTCGATGATCAGCGCTTCGTCGGGCAGCAGCGAGAAATAGCCGGCGACGGCGACGCCACCCGGCACGCCGCCGTGCCGAGCGTGCGAGCCCTCGTCGTAGAACTGGTTCCATCCGAGGCGTTGCATGGCGTCCATGCAGTCGGCGAAGTACCGACCCATTCCTTCGGTGTGGGCCGCGGCGCGCTCGAGCGCGGCCATCGCGTCGTGTGGCGTGAACCGAGGCAGTTGCGGCGCCGGCCGGTCGATGCGTTCGATGGTCCATCGCCCGACGGGCTCGGCCGACCAATCGCCGGCGGCCTGGCGCACGGTGATGCGCTCGGCGTCGTCGGTCAGCGGCAGCCAGTTCCCCTCGTGGGGTTCGATGCTGGCGAACAATTCGAAGGATCCGTCAGGGTTGGTCTGATACTCGTCGCCGTAGTGATTGCCGGCGAACTGCGACCACCCCGCCTTGCCGAAGTTCGCCCGCGAGCGCGAGACGGTGAAGACGACCATGCTGGCGTGGCTGGCCGTCCCGGCGATGCGGTAGGTGCCGTTCGGGTCGATGGGGCAGCCGGTGTAGAGGGCGTCGGGGTTGTCGCCACCCATCTTGCGGTGAAGGCCGAGCGAGCGCCAGAAGATCGGGGCGTCGGGATCGAGGTTCTCGAAATTCTGGTCGATCCCCATCGCCGCCATGCGCGCGAGGAATCGAAACCCTGCCGCCAGGCTCGCGGGGTCGTCGGTTGGTGCGTGCTCGCGTACGACGACGCTGCGGGCCGCAGATTTCATCGCGTCGCACCATCGGTCCCACGCATCGAGCAGTTCGTCGGTCTCGTCGGTCTCGTCGGTCTCGTCGGTCTCGTCGGTCTCGTCGGTCTCGTCGGTCATCATGGCCGACGACGCTAGTAGGGCGTCCCCGCGGGGACGCCGTCCGCGTGTACTTGGCATCTGCTTTTGTGCGCTTGGCCAGTGTCACCGAAGTTGGCCAGTGTCACCGAAATCTGTCCACGTCACGGAACTCGTCCGCGCTCGGAGCAGTCGACACCCGCCTCCCATTTCGTCACCGGAGAATGAGCAGGGGCTCACGAGTGAGTGTCGCACCAATCACCCTCGCCAACCTCGCACGTTCTCAATATGACCCTTCACTGGTGCCCATTGCCGAAAACGGACAATCTGGATGAGTGACAGAGATGCCCCTCGGACGGCTCGTCGGGCATGATCTCGACATGGTGTCCTTCGTGCGCGACTACGTCGAGCTAAGGATCGACTACTGCATCGTTCGTGCGCTCACAGATCCGAGCGGCAGGATCGGCGACGCCGGCTGGCGGCTGCCCGAACACGGCGCCGCTGACATTCTCCGCCGCTACATTGGCCTTACAGTCATCGCAACTGAAGTTGTGGAGGACGATCATCTATCGCTTCACTTCGAGGGCGACGCGCACATCGACGTCTCCCTTCGACCAAATGATCGAGTCGGCCCGGAAGCCGCTCACTTCGTGCCGTCGTTCCCCGGGACAGATCGCCTTGACCTGGCAGCGATGTGGGTTTGGTAACGACCGGGCTCGCCGCCTGGCACGTTCCCAAACGACCCCTTGGTTCTCGCCGTCGAACGTCGCAATATGTCGCACGTTCGACAGCGAGAACGAGGCATCAGTTCGCCCGCCAACCCTCGACAACCTCGTACTGCTGTGCCCACCCACTGCTCAAGCAGCGGCGGTCATGACGCGGCCCACGGTGTCGGCATCGCGGCCGACGACACTGCGATAGCCGACAGGATCGGTGGCGCCCTCGGTGCAGAGGATCAACACGGTGCTCGTGTCGTCGAGACCGACGGCCTCGCGCCGCGATTCGCTGTCGGGGCCTGACGCAAAGGCCGTGAACCCGCCGAGCGCGGCCGCACCGGTCTCGCCGGCGACCACACCCGCGCCGGCCAATGCTCGCATTGCCTGGCGCGCCCAGTCGTCGTCGATGGACACGAACCAGTCCACGCCGCGCGAGACGAGTGGCGAAGCGAGCGGCGAGGGGGTGCCGCAGTTGAGTCCGACCATGATCGATCCATGCGGCCCGGGCACGGTTTCGACATGGCCCGAGCGCGCGGAGCGCAGCACGCAGTCCGCGTCGGCCGGCTCGACGCCGAGTAGGACCAAGTCGTCGGAACGCGCCCGGTAGTGCGCCACCGCAGCCGCCATGAGCGCGCCGACGCCGATCGGCGCGACCACGATCTGCGGTTGCTCGATGGCGGCCGCGTCGAGTGCGTCGTCGATCTCGAGGAAGATCGTGTGATAGCCCTCGATGACGCGTCGCGGCGTCGACTCGTAGCCGGGCCATGACGTGTCGGAGATGACGAGACAGCGATCGCCGGCTTCGAGGGCAGCCCGTGCGACCGCCGCGTCGTAGTCACCGTCGACGACGACGACCGTTGCGTTCTCGCGCTCGATGGCGTCGATGCGCGCCGCGACGGTGCCCGCGGGAACGAAGATGCGCGCCTCGAACCCCAACAACCGAGCCATGAACGCGACCGCGCGGCCGTGGTTGCCGTCGGTGGCCGCGGCGAGCGCGAACGGTCGCAGGTGATCGAGATGGCGACGTGCCAACTCGTTGATGTTCGACCAAGGTTCGGGTTCGTAGCCGAGGTGATCGACCACCGCGCGGTAGGTGGCCCACGACGCGCCGAGGATCTTGAAGCTGGGCAGGCCCAATCGTCGATTCTCGGCCTTGACCAACACCCGGCCGACGCCCAGCGAGGCCGCGATCTGTGGCGCGTCGATGAGCAGCGTTGCTTCGTAGGCCGGCATGCGCCGGTGGAATTCGAGCACGGCGCGCGACGCCCGGTCGATGTGCAGTTGATCGCGCAGAGGATTACGCAGGATGTCGATGGTCCCTATCATGCACCCGACCGAACGAAGGATGGGTGCGATGGCGGGGCTGTTGCTCGGGGGCAAGGTGGCGATCGTCACCGGTGGAGGGCAAGGCATCGGGCGCGGTGTCGCGCTGGCGTTTGCCGCGGAGGGTGCCAACGTCGTGTTGGCGGACAGGAATCTGGCGACGGCGACCGCGACCGCGGCCGAGGTGCGCGAGCGCGGCGTCGCCGCTTTGCCGGTCGAATGCGATGTCACCGAGATCGCTGACATCCGTCGGTGCGCCGATGCCACGGTGGGCGAGTTCGGCAAGCTCGACATCCTCGTCAACAACGCGATGGCCGATCCCGGTCTGTCGTTGATCCCGTTCATGGAGACCACCGACGAGCACATGGACAAGTACTGGCAATCCGGGCCGCTGGCCACGTTTCATTTCATGCAGGTTTGCTATCCGCATCTGCGCGGTCACGACAGTGCCATCGTCAACGTCGGTTCGCGCGCGGGTATCGACGGCCTCTGGGGGTACGCCGCGTACGGCGCCGCGAAAGAAGCCATACGCGCGCTGACCAAGGCCGCGGCGCGCGAATGGGGACCTGATCTCATCCGGGTCAATGCCATCGCTCCCTACGCTGACTCACCGGCCAATCGGCTGGCGCAGTCGTTGCAACCCGAAGTAACCGCGACACGCGGCGGTCCGACGCGACCCATTGCCCGAGCCGGTGATTGCGAGCTCGACATCGGGCGCACCGTCGTCTACCTCGCGAGCGAGCTCTCGGCGTTCGTCACCGGCCACACGGTGATGGTCGACGGAGGCTCCTGCCGCTTCTGAGCGCGGGTGGGTTCAGCTGCCCGACATCGCCGCTTGCATCTGTTGGAACAGCGGTGTGTGAGCGAGCATCCCGCCGTCGACGTTGAGCACCTGACCGGTGATGAAACGGGCTTCGCCGCTCATGAGGAACACCACCACCGATGCGATGTCGGAGGGCTGGGCGATGTAGGGCGTCAAGTGATGGTCCGCGAACATCGCCAACTCGACCTCGCTCACGTTGGCGACCAGCGCGGGGGTCGCGACGACACCAGGCGCGATGGCATTGCAGCGCACGCCTTGTTTGCCGTACATCGTGGCGACGTAGCGCGTCAACGATTCGACGCCCGCCTTGGAAACGCCATAGGCGACACGCAGAAGGTCGCCCATCTGTCCGGCGTCGGACGACATGTTGACGATCGCGCCGTCACCGGCCGCGAGCATGTGCGGCAGCGCGTGTTTGCAGCAGAGGAACGTGCCCCGCACGTTCGTGGCGAACGTGGCGTCCCACGTCTCGAGGTCGGTGGTGAGCACGTCGAGGTCGTTGGGCACGACGAACACGTTGGCCGCGTTGTTGTGCAACAGATCGAGGCGACCGAAGTTGTCGACCGCGGCCTGCACCATCGATTTGACCGACGGCTCGCTGGCGATGTCGGTCTCTTGCGCGACCGCGGACCCGCCGGCGTCGACGATGGCCTTCGCCGTGTCGCCGGCGCCCGCGGGATTGATGTCCGCGACGACGACCGACGCGCCCTCGATCGCCATTCGCAGTGCGGTGGCGCGGCCGATGCCCGAGCCGCCGCCGGTGACGATGCCAACCTTGCCGTCCAGTAGTCCCATGGAGTCCCCCTCGTGACCGGCCGGAGTGTAGTTGGCTGGCCTTCCCGCTCTGACGGAGCCGCTCGGGCTCTAGTATCCGGCCCGGCAGAGGAGGGGGCATGAGCGGTCGATTGGCCGGCAAGGTCGCAGTCATCACGGGGGGCGGCAACGGCATCGGCCGAGCGACAGCCGTGCGCTTCGCCGAAGAAGGCGCGTCGATCGTCGTGGCCGATCTGCTCGAAGGTCCGGGATACGAGTCGGTGGCCGCCGTGCAGGCAGTCGGGGGCAAGGCGGTGTTCGAGCGTGTCGATGTGACGAGCCGCATCGACAACAACGCAGTTGCCTCCGCAGCCATCGAGCACTTCGGCGGCCTCCACATCGTCGTCACCGCGGCCGGCATCAGCCGAGCGGGCTACCGCTCGGGCGATATCGAAGGCGAGTTGAAGCACTATCGAGACCGAGTCGAACGTACTCCGGCCCGGGCGTTCGTCGAGCTCGACCGCGACGAATGGCAACAGGTGCTCGACGTCAATCTCACGGGCACGCTGCTGACGCTGCAATCATGCGTCGCCGCCATGCTCGACGCGGGCACGGCGCAAGGTGCAAGCATCGTGACGATCGCCTCGATCGCGGCCAAGCACCCCGATGCGGGTACGGTGCCCTATGGCGTGTCGAAAGCGGGCGTGTGGTACCTGACCAAGAAGGTCGCGCGCGAGCTCGCGGGCGAAGGCATCCGAGTCAATGCGATTGGTCCGGGTTTCATCGACACGAGCATGACGGCGATCATCGACATGATGCCCGACGACCGCAAGGTGCAGTTCTACGGGCAGGTGCCCATGGGGCGTAAAGGCGTGCCGCGCGAGATCGCCAACACGGCGCTGTTTCTCGCCAGCGATGAGTCGAGCTACTTCACGGGCGAGATCCTTCATCCCGATGGCGGTTACTACACCGAATGAACCAACGTTCCTCTCGCAAGCCCGGTGGCGGCCGCGTCACACCAAAGCCGGCGCGCCAATCCAACGCGCCGTCGCCGCCATCCGGCGAGGCGACGCCGGCCATGCTGCCCGTCGAGACGTTGCAGAACATCCTCGGCGACGTCGAGCACTTACGAACCGCCGATCCGCTGGCCATCGAGATCAGGTCCTCGTTCGCGTGGGGCCTCATGCAGCGCAGCGCGGGCCTCGAGCTGTTCCGCGCGGTACTCGCCACGCTCAACGATGGGTTGCGCAGGGGTTCGTCCGATGCGCGTGACTACATGCGCATGTTGGCGACCGTGGCCGAGACGGGCGTGGCCAAGCAGTTCGCACAACTACTCCGGCAAGCGGCGATCGTCGCGTTGCCGCCGCGCTGGGTGAACTACGCCGGTCGCGCAGTCGTCGAGCAGGCGTACATGTACGAATACGAGTTGGGTGATACCTACACGGTCAATCTTATCTGTCGCTATCCAGGGGCCGAAGGTCGACACGAACTCGTGGCCTTCATCGACACCAACTTCGGCTGGTTCGTCGACATCGGCGCGTTCGGCAAGGCCAGCCCTATCGACGACGACTTGGTCGACGTGCGCCGCCACGAGATTTCATTGGACGAAGCACGCGCGCACATCGAACGCGCCCTCGGGTTTGCCCCGGCGTTGATGGACCACCCCGACGCGGCGAAGATCGTGGCGCGATTGCGTCTGATCACGCACTACATCGAGTCTTTGCCCCAGGGATTTGCGCTCGCAGAGCGCCAAGAGCTCGCGGACGAGCAGCGCGACGCCATCGTCGAAGCGTTCGTCGAGTCGTCTCACGGCCAGGCTCTTGCCGCGTCGCCCGACTTCACCGACGCGGCCGCTGTGCGCGAGCTCGTACAGATCGTCGTCGTGACCGCCCACGATCTGCTCAACGGCAAACCGCTGCGGCTCACGCCGCAATCGGCATCGCTGCTGTCGATGGCGCTGCGAGGTAGCGACCTCGATGATCGACAACTCGCGCAACTGCCGGCCGTGCTGCGAGCGTTCGTTCCCTACGCTCATGAAGAGAACGAGTGGGGCGATCGTTTCCTCGCCGAGACCATGGCTGCGATCGACGCCGATCAACTCGAGGGTCGCAGCACCTGACCGGCCAGCGCCGGGGTGGGTAGTGCGTGTTCGTCGAGCCGCACGGGTTGTCCGTTGACCAACAGGTGCACTTGCCCGACGGGTTGATCAGCGATCAAGCGCTCTTGGTCACCGGGTAGGTCGCGCACACGGCGCACGGGACCGGCGTCGAGCCGTGGCAGATCGAACACAACGATGTCGGCCGATGCGCCAGGTGCGATCACCCCACGACCGCGCAAGCCGAAGAGATCGGCCAGTTGACCGGTGAGCATGTGCACGGCCTGCTCGATCGTCAGCACGCCGCGGTCGCGCACGAACCACGACAACAGGTCGGTGGGTGTCGTGGCGTCGCAGAGCTGCGCGACATGGGCGCCCGCATCGGATTGCCCGACGATCACGCCCGGCTGTGTGATCAAGGCCGCGACGTCGTCGGGGTCGAAGTTGGATACTTGCGCGACGAAGTGGGTGGCGAGGTCTTCGGCCAGCGAGAGCTCGCAATACACGTCGAACGGGCTCCGCGCGCTCGCGGCGGCGATGCTGGCGAGATCAATGCCGACGAGTTCGGGATGTACCGACGACTCGGCGACACGAATGCGGGACCATTCGAGTCGTGGGTTGAGCGTGGTCTGGATCTCGTGCCACGCCTGTGCCCGCCAGCCGGCGTCGCCGTAGAAGTGCCGCCGTTGGTCGTTGTCGAGTGCATCGATCTGCTGGAAGCTGGGCGTCGGTCGGAACATGTATGGATGCGCCAGCGTCATGCGAGCCCCGAGCGGGCGCGGGCTCACCTGCGCGTAGACATCGGCGCCAGTGGCGCGTCCCTCGGCATGCACGCGCATTGCATCGCGGTAGTCGGCCTCGGGAAAGTTCGTGATCATCGGAGTCCACATGCACGGTCGGCCGATGCGCGGCTGCAGGGCATAGAGATCGCGATAGCTCACGGGCGCCCCAGGAGCGACGATCACGACACCTCGCCCGAGCTCGCCTAGTACTGATGCCAGCGCGACGAACTCTTCGGCGGTCGACGCGCGCGACGCGACGGGCCGCTGACCGTCGAGGCGGTGGCTGATCGAGTAGCTCGAGCTGAGCCCGATCGCGCCGGCGGCGATCGACTCGCGTACGTGATGGCGCATCTGCGCAATCTCGTCATCGGTGGCGTGACGTTCGTGGGCTTCGTCACCCATGACGAAGATACGGGTCGCGCTGTGGCCCACGTAGCAGCCGAAGTTGAGCCCGACACCGCGTCGTTCGATCAATTCGAGATAGTCGCCGAACGACGTGAAATCCCAGACGACACCCGCCTCGAGTGTCGCCAGCGACATGTCTTCGACGGCCTGCAGCGTGCGCGTGATCAGAGCGCGGTCCGCGTCATGCGACGGTGCGAGCGTGAAGCCACAGTTGCCGGCGATGACGCTGGTGACACCGTGGTAACACGACGAGCTGAACATCGGGTCCCAAAAGACCTGCGCGTCGTAATGCGTGTGTACGTCGATGAAGCCGGGGGCGACGATGCACCCGCCCGCGT
>JBDTLT010000107.1:0-17212 GCA_039934635.1 Acidimicrobiales bacterium | reverse complement strand
CCACTGACAGTCACGGAAAGTGGCCGACACAACACAGCCCGCAAAACCTGCGGATTACTGCGGGAACAAGCGCGCACGAGAGCGGGCAGGGCTAGCGCGCCCCCTGACCCCGCGCGCAAGTGAGCAGTGAACTGACGAGCGCGGGAACACACGGTTCGTGCATCATCACGCGCTCAGCCGTCAGCCGAGACCAGAGTCGGGGCCGAAGCCGCCGCTGCCCTCGCGCCAACGCCGCAAGGATTCGAACGGATAGATCCCCGTCGAGTGGCCGTCATTCCACAGAACGGAGAGTCCCCACGCGCCGTGCAACTCGGCGTTGTCGATGCGTAGAGGCAACGGGCTACCGGGTCGGGGCCACGTCTCGGCACCCTGATCGCGCAGACTGCGACACGTTGCGCACGGGCACGCGTGGCGCAGCGTCACCAAGTCGAAGGCGGCGACGAAACCGTCTTCAAAGGTGATCGTCACGCCTTCGTCCCTTATGACATCGATGTTGCCGGGCTCGAATCGATCATCCATCGCCATAGTGTGCTCGACGATTTCTGATGGCGCACTCTGCGCACTCCACGCGCGCTAACGGCCCGCGGCCTTCATACCGGCCGCGAGCAATGCCCGAAAGCGCGGGTCACCAGTGATGTTGTTCTGCATCTTGTTCATGACGTAGCCACCGGCGACACCGAGATCGGGGTCGGCGAAGCCGGCCGAGCCTCCGGCGCCGCCGTGGCCGAACCCACGCGGCCCGCCGTAGACCTGCATCGGCCCGGTCGTCGCGAACCCGAGGCCGAAGCGCGTCTGCACCGACGTACCCGACAACGACAACACCAGATCCTCGCCTTCGCTCTGCGGCTCGCGCGCCCGATCGATGGTTTCCCGAGTGAACAGTGCTCGATCGGGGCCGCCGTCGATAGGTCCGATCAGGCCGGCGTAAAAGCGCGCCAACGATCGCGCGCTGGTGATGCCGCCCGCGGCGCCCAACTCGGCGGCGTGATACTTGCGCGTGTTCGCCGCAGTCGCGAGATCGGGCCACGCGCCATTCAACGTGATGGCGCGACTCAACAACGATTGGGCCGCTGCCGCGCGCATCTCGTCGCTCATCACCGGCGCGGGAGCGGGGATCATCGGCGCGACCCGCGACTCGAGTGCGGCCGGCAATCCCATGAAGAACTCGAGCCCGAGCGGACGGGAGAATTCGGTTTGCCAGAACTCGGCCATCGTCGTGCCGGTGATGCGGCGCACAACTTCGCCGACGAGAAACCCGTACGTGATCGCGTGATAGCCGAAACGCGTACCCGGCTCCCAATACGGAGACTGGACCTCGAGCGCTTCGATCACCGGCTGCCACGCCAACGTCTCGTCGAACGTCAACCTTCGATCGAACGTGGGCAGACCAGCCTGGTGGCAGAGCAACCACCGCACCGGAATGCGTTGCTTGCCGGCCTGCGCGAACTCGGGCCAATAGTCGGCAACCGGCGCGTCGAAGTCGAGCAGCCCGCGCTGGGCGAGCAGGCTCGCGCACGCCGCCGTCGCACCCTTCGTCGTCGAGAACACCACCTGCAGCGTCTCGTCGCTGTAGCGCTCGTTCGAGCCGAGACCCGTGAGACCCCCGTAGATGTCGACGACCATCACGCCATCGACGAACAAGGTGAAGCCCGCACCTACTTCGCCCTGCTCCGCGAAATTGGCGAGGAACGCGTCGTGCACGCCCTGGTATCCGTCGGCGACGTGCCCCCCTACTTCGACCCTCATGACGCCTGCGTCTCCGCGCCGCGATTCCAGATGATGACGTCTTCGACCGGGTGCCTCGGAGACGGCGTGAAGTCTTCGCCTTTGGTGTAGGCCACCGGGATCAACGCAACCTGGAACCAACTCGTCGGGATGCCGAGCACCTCGGCCATTTCTACCTGATTCAGTTGGTGCGCAGTGGTGAGCACCGACCCGAGTCCACGGCTGCGCAGCGCGAGTTGGAAGCTCCACACCGCCGGGATCACCGATGCGAACATGCCCGAGTCCATGTGCGTCGACAACCCGAGCGGGCCCGGGTCGGGAATCATCACGTTGTAACGGTGCAGCGCCGCACCGACGTCGTAGCACGGGATCACCAACACGGGAACGTCTGCCATGCAGTCGGCGAGGTAGAGGATGGAACGAGAGATCCGCGCACCCGCTTCGTCGCCCATGGCCAGTTTGGCTTCGAGCATCTGCGACACCCGCGGCACGAGCACGTCGCGATAGATCTGCGTGACTTTGCGCCGCTGCTCTGGGTCATCGACGACCACCCAGAACCACTCCTGCGCATTCGAGGCGTTGGGGGCGTAGCACCCGAGTCGGATGCAGTCGGTCACCAGTTCGCGCGGCACGGGACGCGTCAGGTCGAGGCGTCGCCGAACGGCTTTGGTGGTGGTGAGCAGGCGGTCGATCGAATCCAAATCGAACTGCGTCATCGAGCAACTTTCGTCGGGGCCGGGAGCTTGTAGAGCTTCGCGTAGTTGTCCCACAAGATCTTGCGCTTGGACGACTCGGCGAACGGTAATCCGAGGAACGATTCGGTCGACCGCGGAAACTTGGCATCGGCATGGGGATAGTCCGTCGAGAAGACAAGGTTGTCGTCGCCGAACTCGTCGATGTAATGCCGCGCCGGTGCCTCGTCGGCCTCGACCGACAGAAAACAGTTGCGGAGCATGTACTGCGAGGGCTTCATGCGGAGGTGCGGGGCTTCGAGCTTGCCCAGCCACTCGTAGTGCTCGTCGAGCCGATACGCGAGCCATGGCGCCCACGCGCAATTGCCTTCGAGCAACCCGACTCGCAGCTCGGGGAACCGCTCGAGCACACCGCCCGAAGTGAGACACGTCACCACGAACATGATGCCGAGCGGCTGATTGAACGGATGCCACAACATGGTCGGACCGAGGTGGTCGCTGAACGCGAAGTCGGGTTCGAGATAGGTCTTGCCCCCACCGTGAAAGCACACCGGCACATCGAGACGAACACACTCGCGCCAGATCGGGTCGTAGACGGGATCGTGCCACGGGCGACGATCGGGAAGGCCGGGCGTCATGAACGCGGCCTTGAACCCGAGATCACCGACGCAACGGGCGAGCTCGTCGACCGAGCCGGCAACGTCGTGGGGCGCAAGCATCGCCGCGCCGTGCATGCGATCGGGCGCCTCGCGGCGGAAGTCGGCCAACCAGTTGTTGTACGCGCGAGCGATCTCGAGCGCGAGATCGGGCTCGAGCCCGTCGTTGCCGAGGAACTGCGTGCTCTGCAAGCCGAGTACGAACAACCCGCGGCTCGGAAACAACACCGTGCTGTCGAGGCTCTCCATGTCCATGGCCGCCAGCTGCGACTTGGCGTCCCACTCCCCTGCTTCGGCATGGGCGAACACACTGTCGGTCGACTCGTCCCAGAGCCCGTCGTACGCGCCCGGATGCAGGTCGCTGAGCCGCGCGATCACCCGGTTCTTGACCTTGACGCGCATGTCGCGTTGAAGTTCGGTCAGACCGATCGGCGCCGCGTAACGCCAACGCGGGTCCATGTAACGCGTCCAAAGATCGGGCGGCTCGAGGATGTGCATGTCACTGTCCGCGACCAACCATCCGTTGGTGCTCATATGGCCCCCCTTTTCGCACGTAGTGCGCCCGTACATCATGGTCGAACTACGCTTGCAGCGTGAAGGACGAGCTTGATGTGAGGTCGTCCTCTGAACGGCGTCTCGACCCGGCCACCATGGTCGTGATCGTCGCCGTCTCGGCCTGCAACATGTTGGGCTTCGCCGCGGTCTTCGCGCTGCTGCCCAAGCTGCAAAAGGCCCACGACCTACCGACCAAGAGCCTCGGCTTGATCACCGCGACCAGCGTGATCATGAGCGTGATCACGCAGCTCAGCCTGGCCCGCTTCGCCGACCGCGGCCGCAGCCTGTTGCTCATGCGCCTCGGCGCACTCTGCATGGCCGTGGGGTTCTCTTGGTTCGCCATCTCCGATCACTTCTGGCAGTTCGCGCTGGCCCGCGCACTCGTCGGTGCCGGCGGCGGCATGTTCAACCCCGCGGCGCGGCGCACGATCGTCAGCCAGGACCCTGCGCGCGCCGGCCAACTCATCGGCACCATGGTGGCGGTCGAAGTCGGCGGATTCGTCATCGGTCCGCCACTCGCGCTCGGCCTCTACGAGCTCGGCGGCCTCCGCCTGCCGTTCTTCGCCCCGACCATCTTGCTGCTGGTCGGGCTACCCCTGATCCGCACGACCGCGAGCTCGGTCGCGAAGACAGCCCAACGTCCTCACGCGGTTCGCTCAGTACTTGCGATGCCCGCGGCCCGCGCTGCGCTCGTCATCGGCGCGGCCGCCAATCTGTCGATCGGCGCGTTCGAACCGGTGATCGCGAAACAGCTCACCGATCTCGGTTCGAGTGATCGGGCGATCGCACTCACACTGTCGACGTTCGCGGTCCCGTACGTGTTCCTCACTCGCTACGGCGGGCGCACTGCCGACCGATTTGGCGCGCACCGCACCGCGGTGTTGTCGATGGTGTGCACCGCGCCGGTCATCGCCATGTTCGGCATCGTGCACACCGCGCTGCTTATTGCCATATTCGGCCTGATCCGATCGATCTTCGACACGATCACCACTCCCTCCGGATCATCCGCGATGGCGCGCGCGGTACCGAACGAACTGCTCGCCACCGGTCAGGGCCTCTACGGCGCGATCTCGAGCACGATGACCGGCATTGCAGCAGCACTCGGCGCATTGCTCTACGGTGCGTACGGCGCCCGCACGCTTTGGTTGGCGTCCGCGGGGGCAATGCTCGCACTCACGTCGCTCACCGCGGCGTTGAGCAAACGGGCCGGCGTCTGGAAATGAGGAGGACGATTCATGGGCACGATCGCGATCACTGGTTCGGCGTCGGGCATCGGTAAGGCAACGCGCGATCGACTCGAGCGTGAAGGTCACAACGTGATCGGTATCGACCTGCGCGACGCAGAGGTCATCGCCGATCTGACGACGCCCGACGGGCGAGCGGCGATGGTCGAAGGTGTCGCCAGCGCGTCAGGCGGTGCGCTCGACGGGCTGTTGGCCGGCGCGGGCGTCAGCGGGCGCACCCATGCCGCCGACCGCGTCGTCCGACTCAACTACTTCGGCGCAGTCGCCACCCTCGCCGGCTTGCGCCCGCTGCTCGCGAAGGGCACGAACGCCTCGGCGGTGGCGATCTCTTCGAACGCGGCCACGACGCAACCCGGCGGCGCGGATCCACGAGCCGTAGAGCTGTGTCTCGACGGCGACGAAGAGCGCGTCGTCGAGATGATGGCGGACATCGGGTGGACGAGCTACGCCGTCGCAAAGCTTTCGCTCGCGCGTTGGGTGCGGCGCAACGCGGTGACCGACGATTGGGCCGGCGCGGGTATCCGCCTCAACGCGATCGCCCCCGGCATCATCGTGACGCCGATGACCGAGGCCGGCCTCGACTTCATACTCAACATGCCCAACTGGCCCCGGCCCACACAAGAACCCGGCAAGCCCGAAGAAGTCGCGGGCCTCGTCCGTTATCTCTTGTCGGAAGAGGCCCGCTACTTCGTGGGATCGTTCATCGTGATGGACGGTGGTACCGACGCCGCGCTACGCGCCGATGACTGGCCGAACCTGCCCTATTTGCCCGACGCCCCGCGTCCATCGGCCGCGTCGCTGTCGTCGGATGCCTCTGCCGCCACCGACGCCTGACAAGGTGTGCAGAGTGGGTCCTTCGGTCGAGTGACCGCCAGGATCGTCAGCGGGCAACCGCAGCGCGAGCACTGCTCCATCCATACGCGTTGGCCATTGCCGGCGACCTGCACCGAGTCTTCGTTCTGCTTGCGCTTGCCGACGATACCCATGGCGATCAGTCGCGCTCTCGGGTGCGGTAATCGCCGAAGGGCTTGTCGCGCTCTGACAGCGCGCCGGTGAGGCCCTTCTCTTTGATCGCCTCGGTGAACAAACGCATCGCCTCGGTCTTGGTGCCGAGCGCACAGAGCTCGGTCCCGGCGCGGATGCCGTTGCGCAGACCCATGTGCTCCATCTGGCGATGCACGACGCGCTTGTTGAGTTGCGCCAACTCGGGCGGCACTGTCGTGATTCGCTGTGCAACCTCGAGGACCGCGGCTTCGAGTTGATCGGCGGGGAACGCACGGTTGGCCCACCCTTCGCGTGCCGCTTCGATGCCCGAGATCGAATCGCCCGTCACCATCATCTCCATGGCGCGGCGCATGCCCAGGAACCAAGGATGGAAGTGCATGTCGGGCACCCCGAAGCGCACGGCCGGGTAGCCCATCTGCGCGTCTTCGGCGATGTAGACGAGATCACAACACGTTGCCAGCTCGCTGCCACCGGCGAGGCAAAACCCGTGCACCTGCGCGATGACCGGCTTGGCGAGATCCCAGATGCTCATCCAACCTTCGGTGACGTGGCGGGGCCACTGGCCGTCACCACCCGGCGTGTAGAACGGCAGCTCGTGACCTTCGTTGCCACCGGCGAGGTCATAGCCGGCGGAGAACGAAGGACCGGCGCCGCGGATGATCATGCAGCGCACGTCGGGGTCTCGGTCAGCCTCGCGCAAGGACTCGAGGATCGCTCCGCGCAACGGATGGATCAGCGAATTGCGCTTCTCGGGACGATTCATCGTGATGCGCCGCACCATCGGTGCCGGCTCGTCGATGAGGACGATGTCGGTGCTCATTTGGACCCCCTGGTCGTAGTGCGCGGGCCGATGCCGCGTCCGTGACCGCCAGACTGTCACATGAGGCTCTACCGGCGCGCGGCGAGCACCACGAGCGTGGGCGCGCCCACGGTGAACGGCGACCCGTCGATGCCGCCGAACAGGCCGACGATGTCGAAGCCCGCAGCATCGAGCGTCTTCACGACCTGCGCACTGGTCGTGACCCGATGGCGAACTGTTCGCTCTGCCGTCTCGCCGGCGTGTTCGAGCGTCATCGTGCCGACAACGGTCGACGTCGCCGCCTCATAGATGTTGTCGATCGATAAGGCGGTGTCGCCATCGCGGTGTTCGTCGTGTTCGCTGTAGTGCGCCAAGATGCACTCGGCCGCCGTCGGATGGTCGATCACGAACCGGGCACCGGGGCGCAGCGCGTGCGCGACCCCGCGCACGAACGCCGTTGTGCCCTCGTCGTCGAGATAGCCGAAGGAATTACCCATGCAATACGCGCCGTCGAAGCTGGCGTCGGAGGGCAGCACATCGCGCAGATGCCGCAGATCTCCGAGCACCGCGTGTGCCGGCACGCCGCGCTCGACCCCACTCTCGTTGAGACGGTCGACGGCAACCGAGGAAAGATCGACACCGGTGATCTGATGCCCCATCGCCGCGAGGCGCAACGCCAAGCGACCGTCACCCGACGGTACGTCGAGCAGTCGGCCGGGAAAGTCGGTCTCGAGCGCGAGTGCGTCGGCGAGGAACTGCACTTCGGCCTCGGAATGCGCCTCGGGTACCAAGCGACGCCACACGTCGTGCGCAAGTGCGTCGAAAAAGGATTCGAACCATTCGGTCATGGCCCGCAACCTACCCAGCGCAGGGACCAACGGTGCCGACAAATCGCGCAGAACCGACATATCGAGTAGAAGGTGTACAGCAGGGAGGCGCAGATGCAGGCGTGGCGGGTTCATGGGTTCGGCGAACCGGCAGAGACGTTCGTGCTCGACGACATTGCCGAACCGACGGCGGCGGATCTCGGCGGCATGGGCATGGGACTGCCCGGCTGGATCCCGCTCGCGCCGGGGGCCACGCCGTTCGACGACTGGGTCATCATGCAGGTCGCGGTCGCGGGTCTCGCGCTACCCGATGTGACGATGTGTCGTGGCACGTACCCGGTGCCGGTCGCCCGTCCGTATGTCTCGGGCCAAGAAGCGATGGGCGTGGTGATCGATGCCGCGCCGCGACGACGCCATCTGATCGGTCGTCGCGTCGCGGCAGTGACGATGCAACCCTTCGGCGGTCTCGCGCCGATCGCCGTCGGCATCTCCACCATCTTCGAAGTACCCGACGACATGAGCGACGAAGATGCCGCGGGCTATCTCATTCCGGCGCACACGGCGTATCACGCGGTGGTCCGTCGGGGCGCAGTGCGCTCTGGTGAGACCGTGGCGGTCACGGGCGCCGCCGGTGGGCTCGGCGCCGCGATCGTGCAGCTGTGCGTGGCCGCCGGCGCGCACGTCATCGCAGTCGTCGGCGGCCATGAGAAGATGGCCTTCTGTCGCAGCCTCGGCGCCGACGCCATCAACCACTCGACGGGCGACGTCGCGACGAGTATCCGCACCGCGAATGATGGCCGTCCCGTGCAAGTCATCATCGACCCCGTGCAGGGCGAGATGGGAGCGAGTATTCGCGCCGCGCTCGCACCGGACGGGCGCCACGTGTTGTGCGGGCACGCGGGCGGTCTCGTGCCGCACGATCCCCACTTCTACATGTACAACCACACTCTCGTGGGGGCCACGCTCGGCAGCTACCCGCGCGCCGAGATGGAGCGCATCCACCACGAAACCAACGTCGCGCTGAGCGAGTTGCTCGCGAGCGGGCGCTACCGGCCGAACGTGACGAGATGTGTCGCCTTCGACGAAGTGCCGGCCGCGCTCACCGATCTCGCGGCGCGCCGCACGATGGGTCGGGTGGTCGTGCGGGTCAGCGGTTGACCCAGAACGAGCTGGCTTTCGTATCGAGAACGTCGGTACCACTCGGCGGGTAGGCGGTCGCATGCACGTGCACTTCGCCTTCGTGCTCGCCGATCACCGAAGGCACGGTCAGCGCGACGAACGCCGACGATCCGGCGTTCACGTCGATCGTGGTTTCGGTGTGTTCCTGATGCGACCCGGCGGTGAACCAAAGGACAATTCGCACGGTCTTGTTGACGCTGGAATTGACGGTGATCTCGTAGCTGTCGCCCTTGACGGCATCGGGTGCCGGCAAGGTCATCTCGACCGCGCCGTCGTGATCGCCGATACCGAGCAACTCGAGTGTCGCCGGACCGGCGACGCCGTCGAGGGCCAGCCCATTGACCGACTGGAAATAGACGACCGCAGCCAGCGTGTGCAGACCGAATACGCCGTCAATGGCACCGACGAAATAGCCCTGCGCGACCAAGGCCTTTTGCAGCGCCTCGACCTCGGGACCGTGCGAGCCTTCTTGCAGTACCGCCATGCCGCGACTCTAGTCACAAGGATCTCTCGGCTTCCGGTACTCTGCGCCTTGCGGGTAACGATGCGGTAACAGCGAGTGACATGGGCGACGCGCGGGCGAACGAGATCGGGGCAGCATTCGACCTCCGCGTGCTGGGCCACGGCGAACTGGTCGTGGATGGCGCGCCGGTTGCGTTGAGCCGAGCGGAGGTTCTGCTCCTCACCGCGCTCGCGATCGAGGCCGCCCGGGTGGTGTCCATCGGCAACCTCGAAGACGTGTTGTGGCCCGAAGCCCGGCCGGCCACCGCGCACAAGTCGTTGCAGAATCACATCGTGCGGCTGCGACGCAAGCTCGGCGCGGCTTCGATTCGCACCCAACCTGACGGCTATCTGCTCGACATCGAACCCCAAATGATCGACATTGTGCGCTTCGAACGCCATACCACGATCGCCCTCGACCGCGCCCGACCGATCGGTGAGCGATTGACGGCCGCCCGCGACGCGCTCGCCAACTGGCCCGGCACCGGGCCCTCGATACTCGAGCAGATCCCGCGGTTGTGGCCCGAGTTGACGAGGGTGCGCGAGCAACGCCTCGACGTCGAAGAAGCACAGGTCGAGCTCTCCATCAGAGCCGGACAGTTCGAAGCCGCAATCCACCTGTCCGAGCGGCTAGTGGCGCAAGGGCCCTACCGTGAGTATCGGTGGTGGCTACAGATGGTGGCGCTCGTCCGGGCCGGCCGGCGGCGCGACGCGCTCAATACGTACGCCCGCGCCCGTCAACTGCTGATCGACGACATCGGGATCGAGCCCGGGCATCGGCTGCGGTCGCTGCAACAGATCATCCTCGACGACGACCTCAAAGAGAGCGACGATCTGCTCTTTGCCGCGCGGTCCGACGAGGGCGATCGGATGCCCGCCCACGAGCACTTCGTCGGACGCGCCGCCGAGATCGCCCGCCTCGAAGTGGCGCTGCGCGAAGCCCGCGAGCATGGACCCAAGGTCATCGCAGTCGCGGGCGAGGCAGGCATCGGCAAGTCGGCGCTGATGCAACAGTTCGCATCGCGCCAGCCCGCGGGCAACGTGCTCTTCGGCGCGTGCCATCGCGCGACGAGTGCACCACTCGAGCCGTTCATCGCGGCTATCGAGCACTTGCAGCAGACGACGAGCGCGCGGGTCTTTCGGCGGCTGGCAGCCGACGATCCCGACGCCATCGCGTGGCTCGTACCCAGCGCCGTCGACACGCTGTCGACTCGCCGGGCGATCCCCGATGTCGAGATCACGCGAGAGCGGGTCGACGACGCCGTCATCGCGCTGCTGCGCGCCGCATCGAAGCATCACGTCGTGGCGCTGGTCATCGAGGACCTCCACTGGGCCGGGCCGAGCACGGTGCGACTGCTGCGACAACTGGCGACCGACAGTGCGACGCGCTTGCTGATCGTGGCTACCCATCGTGCCTTCGAGCCTGTCGACGCGCACGTCGACGTGTTGTTGAAGGAGTTCGCCGGGAACGACGGGGACAGTCGTATCGAGCTCCCCGGTCTCACCGAGATCGACCTACGCGAGTATCTGGTCGGCCTCCTCGGCGACGCGGGAGATGCAACCGGGGCCGCCGAATGGCTTTTCGGACGCACCGAGGGTCACGCGCTGTTCGTGCACGAACTGACCGCACATTTGCTGCAGGAACGATCGTTCGTCGAGCGAGACGGACGGTGGCAGGTCGGTCGGGACGACACCAACATTCCGGCCTCTCTGCGCACGGCCATCAGTCGTCGCGTCGACGCACTGGGCGCCGACGTCGTGCGCGTCTTGCAGATTGCCGCGATCGCGGGCCCGCTTCCCGAGATCGACACCGTCGAGCAGATCGCGGGACCGTCGCGCCAGGCCCTGCGCGACGCGCGAGCCCTCGGCCTGATCTCGCTCACCGCGACACCGCATCGATCGGTGGCGTTCACGCATGATCTCATCCGCCGCTATCTCTATGACCTGACACCCGAAGGCCGGCGCATCGAGTTGCACGAACTGACGGCCGACGTACTCGAGATCGGGCCACACGAACGACGTAGTTGGGTACGCATCGCCGATCATCGGGTGATCGCCGCCGCGCTCGACCTGCGACGCGCCATCGACGCGTGTCGACGCGCCGGCGACGAGTTGGCCGGCCGGTTCGACCACGAGACCGCGGCGCAGTGGTACGACGAAGGACTACGGCTGCTCGGCGACAACAACCACTCGCGCGATACCGAGATCGGCTGCGATCTGTTGCTGGCCAAAGGTGACGTGTTGCGTCGAGCAGGTCGCGCCGAGAACGTCGAAGTACTGCTCGACGCGGCCGCGATCGCCGCTCGCATCGGCGACGTCGATCGACGGGCGCGCTGTGCCCTGGCACTGTGCGAGCTCGGCCACACGACGCATGCCGGTGCCGTCGATTCACACGTCAACGACCTCGTCACCGAGGCATTGGCCACCGTGCGCGACCCCACGGTCGAGGTCATGCTGGCGAGCGCGGCCGCCGTGCTCTACTCGCTCACTCCGGGGCTCGAAGCCTCGAGTGGATTGTTCGATCGCGCCGAGCGCACGGCGCGCGCACTCGGTGACCCGGGAACACTGGCGCGCGCGCTCTCCTACGGCTTCCTCGGTCTGTGCCGCCCCGACGAGTTCGAGCGGCGGGAGCAGGTCGGCCGAGAATTGACCGCGCTCGGCCGTCAGCTCGGTGACCCGGTGGCAGCCTTCGAGGGGCTCCACATCGAGTTCTCCACCCGGCTGCAACGCGCCGATCGCAATGGCTGCATCGAGGCCCATCGGGGCATGGTCGAGGTCGCGGACCTGCTGCGCGAGCCGATCCGCTGGTGGACCACCGCCTACCAAGCTGCGGCCCTTGCCCAGATCGACGGTGACCTCGACACCGCGGATGGCGAGATCCACCGCTGCTTCACCATCGGCCAGAGTGTGTCTGCCTCGCGCAATCTGGCCGTCTACGGCTCGCAACTGCTGGGTATCCGGCTGGACCAGGGCCGCACGAACGAGTTGCTCGGCATCATCGACGCCGCGGTCGCCGCCCAGCCATTGATGGCATGGCGATGCGCGATGGCCATCGCTGCCGCGCAGTCGCGCGACCTCGACCGCTCGCGCCAAGAGCTCGAGGTGATCTGCGCCAACGATCTGAGCGGACTGACGCGCGACATCGCCTGGCTGGGAGGGATGTTCGCGGTGGCGAGCGCCGCGGCATCGACCGACGACCGCGAACATGCCGAGTTGGCCTACCGACACCTGGCGCCGTTCGCCGGGCGTATGAGCTGGCAGGGGACGACGACCTACGGGGCGGTCGACTACGCGCTCGGCGCGCTCGCCTTCACGATCGGCGACCACGAGGTCGCCCGCCACCACCTACAAGTCGCACACGACCTCTCGTGCGCACTGCGCGCGCCGTTGCACGAGTTGCGTACGACGATCGCCCTCGCGGCGTGCGGCGACACCGCCGCGGCCCACGAGGTCGACGCCGCACTCGAAGAGGCCACGCGCCAAGGCTGGCTGGGCGTGGTCAACGATGCCGAGCTGGTGTGGCGCGTGCGGTAGCGCCGTCAGTCCACCGCTCGGCGCTCGGTGATCGTCTCGAAGAGACCCATCGACGAGCTCGCGAGGTCGATGGCGTCACTCATCGGCATGGCCTCGGTGCCGGCGGCGGCGACGAGCCCTTTGAACACTGATTCGGGGTCATCGGTCTCGACTTGGTAGAGCGCCAGATAGCGGTGCTTCGCCTCGCTCGACGGGCCGATGCCCGTGAGCCGCAGACGCTCGGCGCGGTCGAACCCCGCGGCGGCAATCACATCACCGAGATGCTGGTTGTCGTACCACTCGTTGTAGTCGTCCTCGCGCCCCTCGACCGGGTTGGTGAATACGACCAGCGTGTAGTTGCCCATCTGCTTCCCCCTGCTTCGAGCGCCACGAGCGGTGCCGAACGCGCACACGTTGCGTTGCCGGGTACTTGCGTGTCAAGCGCGAGCACCCTTCTCGCGCTTCGTCGGCAGGGTACGACGCGGAGGTGTGTACGATCCGGCGATGCGCGCGCTCGTCATCGGTGGCACCGGCCCAACCGGTCCTGACGTGCTCGACGCGTTGCTGAGCCGTTCCTACGACGTCACCATCTTGCACCGCGGGCTGCACGAACCCGACGACGTGCCGGCGTTACGCGCGGTCGAACACATCCACGCCGATCCGCATTTTCGCGAGCCGCTGGCGGCGGCCATCGGTGACCGCGAATTCGACGTCGTCATCGCCATGTACGGACGCATGGTCCTCAACGCCGATGTCTTCGCCGGTCGTTGCGCACAGTTCATCAGCGTGGGCGGCAACCCGGCGCACAGTGGTCATCTGAATCACCGTTCGAACTTTCCGCGAGGCCTGCAGATCCTCGCCGACGAACAGTCCCCCACCGTGTCCGGCGGGCCGAGCTCACGCGATCGGTTCGCGGCAAAGGTGCTCGAAGCCGAGACCGTGGTGATGGCCGCACACAACGACGGGGCGTTCTCGGCCACGCATCTGCGATATCCGATGATCTACGGCACCCGCGCCAAGGTCGCGTTCGAACGGTGGGCAGTTCGTCGGATCATCGACGGCCATCGACGGCTACTCATTGCCGACAGCGGCCTGAGCATCTACTCCCGGGGCGCCGCAGTCAACGCCGCGCACTGCATCGGCCTGATACTCGATCGAGGCGTCGTCGCCGCGGGACAGATCTACCAGTGCGCCGATGACCGGCAGTACTCGTTGCGGCAATGGCTCGAATTGATCGCGGCGGCGCTCGGTGCCGAGGTCGAGATCGCGTCCGCTCCGTTGGAGCTCGCGCGGCCGATCTGGCACCTCTTGCCCACCGGCCCTCTCGCCAGCCCGCACACGTTGGTGTCTACTGCGAAGATCAAACGCGATCTCGGCTATCACGACGTGGTCGCGCCGCGCGATGCGCTGGTCGAGCTCGTGCAGTACCTCGCCGAACACCCGGACCGCACCGACGAGGCGGCGGGCGATGTGAGCGCCGAGCTGGGTGTGATTGGCGCGCTCGATCAACTGCGCGCGGACCTCGCCCGCCGGTTCGACTGGGAGGACACCGACGAGCCGGTGGCGCACTGGCATCCGTACGACCATCCCAGTGCACCCGGTGCTGAGTAGCTCACATTCGAGGACAAGGAGAAATGCAATGCCGGTACGCCGAATCGTGACGGGACACAGTCCGGAGGGAAAGGCCATCGTCGCCAGCGACGAAGTCGTGGCACCGACGTTCGTCATCGGTGATGCCGGCTCGGCCGCGACCCCGCTGTGGGGACGCGACGATCTCGCGCAGTTTCCCGACGATGGAAGCCCACCCACGCTGTCGTCGCCCTTCCCGCCTCCGGGTGGCTGCGGGCTCGCAATACTGGAGCTCGCACCGCACGGCGATGAGTTCCACGAGTTCGTCCGCGACGGGCTCGCGCCCTGGGCCGATCCCGACGAACCGGGCATGCATCGCACGGCGACAATCGACTACGACGTCGTGCTCGAAGGCACCATCGGCCTCGAACTCGACGACGGCGTCGAAGTCACACTCGGGCCCGGCGATGTCGTCGTGCAGAACGGCACCCGCCACCGCTGGCACAACCGAGGCGAAGCGGTCGCGCGCCTGCTGTCGGTCACCATCGGCGCGCACCATCGAATCGAGGGCGGCGGCCCGGTCTGACACGACGGCGTCGACTCTTCGGGATCGATAGCTGGCACTGGTACCATATATGGCATGACCCGCAAGACAACCGTATATCTCTCTGATGAGTTGAAGGCGGCGATCGAGGTCGAGGCACAGCGCCGAGGGTGTCCCGAAGCCCAGGTCATTCGAGACGCACTGGCCGCCGCAGTAACCCGACCCAAGCCTCGCGCCGGGCTTGTCGACGCTGAGCCCATCGCCGAGCGTGTCGAAGAGCTGCTCGAGGGCTTCGGCGACCGGTGATCATCGCCGACACAAGCGGCTTGCTGGCGCTGTACAACCAACGCGAGCCCGCCCACGCCAAGACCGCGCGCATCATTGCGAAGTCGTCCGAGCTGCTCGTCGTGTCACCGTATGTCGTCGCCGAACTCGACTACTTGGCCGCCACGCGTCTCGGCCTCGACGCCGAACTCCTGATCCTCCGAGAACTCGCGTCAGACGCGTACGAGCTGCCGTCACTCGCTGCCGACGAGCTCAATCGCTGCGCCAGCGTCATCGAGCGCTACCACGATCAAGCCGTCGGTGTTACCGATGCGTCGCTCGTTGTACTCGCTCACCGCTACCGCACTCGCACAATCCTTACGCTCGACCATCGGCACTTCGACGTGTTGCGCCCCCTCGATGGTGGCCGTTTCAAACTCTTGCCCGGCTGAGTGCGAAATCAGTCACCCGGCGCGACTGCGGCCGCGACCCGGGCCATCGCCGATGGCTCACCGAGGATGACGATGACGTCGTCGACGTTGATCGGCCCCGGGATCTCGTGCCAGCGCGTGATCCCGGCCTCTCGCCGGATGCCGACGACGAGCACATCGGGATGCGCGACCGCGAAGTCTTCCAACGACAGGTGCACGGCCGGCGACCCGGCGAGCACCGTGAACTCTTGCGCGCGCAGTCCGAGCGTCGGCAGGTCTTGCACGCCGACGACGCTGGCGTCGAGCGCCGAGGCCGCGAGCGCGATGCCGTAGCTCTCGTAGGGGGACAGCGCGCTGTGCGCGCCGGCGCGGCAAATGCGGTCGTACCACGCGGGGTCATTGACACGCGCCACGATACGCAGTTTGGGGTTCAGCGCTCGCGCCGTGAGCACCACCACGAGGTTGGTGGCGTCGTCGTGGGCGGCGGCGACGATCGCTTCGGCTCGTTCGATGCCGGCTTCGCGCAGTATGGACTCTTCGCTGGCGTCACCGATCAGCCCCACGACCCCGGCTTCGGTGATGCTCTCGTCGAGTGCGCGCTCGCGATCGATCACGATGCAGGACCGGCCCTCGTTGACCACGCCTTTGACGACCGCTCGACCGACCCGGCCGAAGCCGACGACGATCACGTGATCTTGCAGTTGCTGTCGCATTCGTTCCCCTCGTCGTGCTTTGACCGCATTCGTGAACTCACCGGAAACGAACACCGAACTCAGGACCGACGCGGCGTAGACGAAGGTCGCGAAACCGGCGACGATGACAGTGATCGCCCAGACGCGCCCGGTCGTGTCGAGCGGTTTCACCTCGCCGTAGCCGATCGTTGCCAGCGTGATGACCGACATATAGAGCCCGTCGAACCAGGGATAGTCGGCCAACACCACGAACCCGATCGTGGCGACGGTCATCACGCCGACCATGACGGCGAAGACGTTGGCGAGGCGGCGCACCAACAAGGCGACTGGGTAGGGATGCCGGTGGGGGCGGGCCGCTTTCACGCCCGGCATTGTTACGTATGCTGGTGCGCGAGGTCGAAGCCATGGCCACGAAGAATCTGTCCTCGGCGCCCCGCGTCATCGTCATCGACGAAGCATTCCGCGACCCGGCGTGGTTGGCCGAGCGCTTCGCGGCCAATGGGCCCTATTGGAACCAAGGCCGCTACCTGTCGGCGGCGGGGGCGGCGTCGCAGATGCCGGGCGGCGCGACGTCGACCGTAGGCGTTCCGTGGTACCGCCAGGATTGGGCACTCGGTGGCGCGGCACTCGTCGACGGGGCCGAGACGATCCTCACACTCGAGTCGTTTGCGCGCGCGGCGCGCGAGATCTTCGACGGAACGGTCGTTCGCGCCCACACCGTCTACGCGAACGTGCAATTGCCGGCCACCGGCACCGACTTCGGCCACACCGACGTGCCCGAGTTTCGCGGCGTGACGCGTGATCGCTACCCCGTCGCGTTGTTGCACATCATGAACCGGTCCGGCCTCTTCCGCCGCT
Organism: Acidimicrobiales bacterium; assembly: GCA_039934635.1. Taxonomy (GTDB): domain Bacteria; phylum Actinomycetota; class Acidimicrobiia; order Acidimicrobiales; family WLNW01; genus DATLFA01. Next base: position 158 of record JBDTLT010000107.1, on the reverse strand, counting down.
GGCAACTCGACATCTGCACTGCCGTCAGTTGGCTGTGGAACGGGCCGGGCGGCGACTTCGTGCTGTGGACGCACGGCCCCGAGCAGGCGCCCGACCACTATCGGCCACCGCTGACCAACCGCGCGGTCGTCAGCGACAACGACCGCGTGTTCCACGCC
>JBDTLT010000106.1:0-17337 GCA_039934635.1 Acidimicrobiales bacterium | reverse complement strand
AGGCTGCTTCGGCGGCCGCGGTGCTGCTGGGCGCCGGCACGCACGGCAAGCGCCTTGCGCTGCCCCACGCCCGCATCTTGTTGCACCAGCCTTGGGGCCAGGCGGGCGGCCAGGCGACCGACATCGAGCTCGTGGCCAAAGAGATCATGCGACTCAAGACCCAACTCGAAGAGATCATGGCCCTGCACACGGGCCAGCCGGTCGAACGCATCGCCGCCGACACCGATCGTGACTTCGTCATGACGGCGGCCGAGGCGAAGGACTACGGGCTCATCGACGAAGTGATCTCCACGCGCAACTCCGTCGATCGCTCAGCGGCGATCGCCGCAGTGCGCTGACAACGGTTTCACAGGACGAACGAGAGCGGCGAGGGGAGATAAGCGGTGGCCAAGTTCGGCGACGGCGGCGAGCTGCTCAAATGCTCGTTCTGTGGCAAGTCACAGAAACAGGTCAAGAAACTCATCGCGGGCCCAGGTGTCTACATCTGCGACGAGTGCATCGATCTCTGTAACGAGATCATCGAGGAAGAGTTTGCCGAGCACACCGAAGTCGGTTTCGGCGAGCTCCCCAAACCCCGCGAGATCTTCCAGTTCCTCAACGATTACATCATCGGCCAGGACCACGCGAAGAAGATCTTGGCGGTGGCTGTCTACAACCACTACAAGCGGGTGCAGGCGGGCACGGGCCCCGATGTCGAAGTCGATCTGGCCAAGTCCAACATCTTGTTGATCGGCCCCACCGGTTGTGGCAAGACCTACCTTGCGCAGACGCTGGCGCGCATGCTCAACGTGCCATTCGCGATTGCCGACGCAACTGCGTTGACAGAGGCCGGCTACGTCGGTGAAGACGTCGAAAACATTCTGCTCAAGCTGATCCAGGCCGCCGACTACGACGTCAAAAAGGCCGAGACGGGCATCATCTACATCGACGAGATCGACAAGATCGCCCGCAAGAGCGAAAATCCGTCGATCACTCGTGATGTGTCGGGCGAGGGCGTGCAACAGGCACTGCTCAAGATCCTCGAAGGCACCACTGCCTCGGTGCCACCGCAAGGTGGTCGCAAGCACCCGCACCAAGAGTTCATCCAGATCGATACGACCAACATCTTGTTCATCTGTGGCGGCGCATTCGCCGGCATCGAGAACATCATCGAGTCACGGTCGGGCTCGCGCGGTGTGGGCTTCGGCGCCGACATCCGCCGTCCTTCCGAAAAGGACCTCGGCGCCATCTACGAGCAGGTGATGCCCGAAGACCTGATGAAGTTCGGCCTCATCCCCGAGTTCATCGGTCGGTTGCCCGTCATCGGTGCGGTTGCCAACCTCGACAAAGAGGCGTTGGTGCGCATCTTGTGCGAGCCCAAGAACGCGTTGGTCAAGCAGTACCGCAAGCTCTTCGAGATGGAAAACGTCGAACTCGAGCTCACCGAAGACGCGCTCGACTCGATCGCTGATCTTGCGCTGTTGCGCGGCACCGGCGCACGCGGATTGCGGGCCATCCTCGAAGAGGTGTTGCTCAACACCATGTACGAGCTTCCCGGGCGCGAAGACGTGTCCAAGTGCGTGGTCGATGCGACCGTGGTGCGCGAAAAGGCCGCTCCGACCCTCGTGCCCAAGACGCAGACGCAGCCACGGGGTGAGCGGCCACGCCGCGCCGCGTCCTGATCTGTTTCGTGTGAACTTCCTCGACGCACTTCGGTACCTCGACGAGCACATCAACCTCGAGGTAGTGGCCGGCCGCATCGAAGGGCTGTCGCTCGACCGCATGCGCGCGCTCATGGAGATCATGGGTGACCCGCAACGGAACTACCCGTGCGTGCACGTCACGGGGACCAACGGCAAGGGCTCGACGACGCTGATGATCTCGGCGCTACTCCACGCTCGGGGCCTGTCGGTCGGCACGTTCACCAGCCCGCACGTCGAGACGATCAACGAACGGATCCGGTGGAACCTCGAGCCGATCGACGATCAAGCGTTTGCCGATGTCATCGCGGATCTCGCCGTGTTCGAACCGCTGCTCGGAGATCGGCGCCCATCGTATTTCGAGTTGGTGACCGCGGGCGCATTGCAATGGTTCGCCGACACCGTCGTCGATGCCGCGGTTGTCGAGGTCGGCGTGCTCGGGCGCTTCGATGCGACCAACGTGATCGACGCCGATGTCGCGGTGGTGACCAACGTCGGGCGCGATCACACCGACGGCCAAGGTGATTGGCGCCAACGAATCGCGCGCGAAAAGGCGGGCATCATCAAGGCGAACTCGCTCCTCGTCCTCGGCGAGAACGACCCTGAACTGCGGGGTATCTTCCTCGACGAACCGTCGCTCGGTGTGGTCGAGCGCGGCATCGATTTCGCGGTGATGGAAAATCGGTTGGCGGTCGGTGGACGCGTCATCGACGTGCGCACTCCCAAGCGTATGTACCGTGACGTCTTCGTCAGCCTCAACGGCGCGCATCAAGGTGACAACGCGGCGGTCGCGATCGTCGCGGCCGAGGCATTCTTCGATTCCGCGCTCGAAGACGACGTCGTGTCCGAGGCGCTGTCGACGATCGCCGTTCCCGGTCGATTCGAGATCATGCAGCGCAATCCACTGGTGGTTATCGACGCCGCGCACAATCCCGAGGGCGCGAGAGTCGCCGCCGAGACGTTGCTCGAAGGCTTCGGCGACGGACGTTCGCGCATCCTGGTGATCGGTTTGCTGCAAGGTCGCGACATCGCGCAGATGCTCGACGAGTTCGGTGCGCAGACGGCAGAGGTCATCATCTGTTGCACCGCCGACTCGCCGCGCGCGTTCTCGGCAAGTGAGATCGCCGCGACCGCCCGAGCGAAGGGCATTGATGCCGAAGTGATTCCGGCGATCGACGATGCCGTCGAGCGGGCACTCGTCGTCGCCCAACCTGACGATGTGGTCCTGATCGCCGGCACGACGTACGTCGTCGGTCGGGCGCGATCCATCTTGCGACGCGGTGCGAAGGGTGCGGCATAGAGCGGCTACCCTCGCCCGTCATGGATCGCACGTTCGTCATCTGCAAACCCGACGCGGTCGAGCGGGGTTTGGTCGGAGAGATCATCTCGCGCTTCGAGCGCAAGAACCTCCGTATCGTCGCCGCCGAATTCCGCACCCTCGATCGCCCGACGCTCGGCCGCCACTATGCGGAGCACGAGGGCAAACCGTTTTACGCCGACCTCGTCAGTTTCATGAGTCGGGGTCCGGCGGTCGTGCTGGTGCTCGAGGGACCCGCGGACACCTTCAAGGTCGTTCGGGCCATGATGGGCTCGACGAATCCACGAGACGCGGCGCCGGGCACCATCCGGGGCGATCTGGGCATCGAACTGACAGAAAATCTGGTCCACGGGTCCGATTCGCCCGAATCGGCCGCCCGTGAGATTGCGATCTTCTTTCCGAATCTGTGATCATCGCGGCACTCTGAGTGGCGCTATTGCGGTTTCGTTACGACGCGACCAAACTCTGCGTCGTAGCCGCCGGTCGTGTCGCGTTGGGCACGGGCAGCAGCACATGGTTTTCTGAACCTAAGTGCGAGTGACGAAAAAAGGGCGAAGCATGGTCCAGATCTTGAGCTCGTTCGGCGCCATCATCGGGCGCGACATGGCCGTCGATCTCGGCACCGCCAACACGTTGGTCTACGTGCGCGGTGAGGGCATCGTGCTCGACGAGCCGTCGGTCGTTGCGATCAACGAACATGACGGGCGTCCTGTCGCGGTGGGCCTCGAGGCAAAGCGCATGATCGGTCGCACGCCGTCGCACATCACTGCGGTGCGTCCGTTGCGCGACGGTGTCATCGCCGACTTCGAGATCTGCGAAAAGATGTTGCGCTACTTCATCCAAAAGGTGCACTCGCGCCGTTGGGCAAAGCCGCGCATGGTGATCGCAGTGCCGTCGGGCATCACCGGTGTCGAACAGCGCGCGGTGCGCGACGCAGCCGAGTTCGCAGGAGCGCGCAAACCTGCCTACACGATCGAAGAGTCGATGGCCGCCGCGATCGGCGCCGGCCTGCCCGTGCAAGAGCCGACCGGCAACATGATCGTCGACATCGGCGGCGGCACAACCGAGGTTGCGGTGATCTCGCTCGGTGGTGTCGTTGCCAGCCAATCGGCGCGCATCGGTGGCGACGAACTCGACGACTCGATCATCCAGTACATCAAAAAGGAATACAGCGTCGCCATCGGCGAACGTACTGCCGAAGAGATCAAGATCGCACTCGGCTCTGCATGGCCATTGGTCGAAGAGCGTTACGCCGAGATTCGCGGACGTGATCTCGTCACCGGGTTGCCCAAGACCGTCGTGTGTTCGAGCGGTGAGATTCGCGAAGCGATGACCGAACAGATTGCGGCAGTGTGCGACGCGGTCAAGATGACGCTCGACAAGACACCGCCCGAGCTGGCCGCCGACATCATGGAACACGGCATCGTGCTCGCCGGCGGGGGAGCGTTGCTGCTCGGTCTCGATGCAAAGATCGCTCACGAGACCGGTATGCCTATTCGCATCGCCCCCGATCCGCTGTACTCGGTGGTGCTCGGCGCCGGTCAGTCGCTCGAAGAGTGGGACGCACTCAAGAACGTACTGTTCTCCTCCGCCGACGACTAGGAGTTCACTGCGATCGTGGCCCTCACTCGGTCAAGCGGTCGTCGGCGCTACCGCTTGTCGATGCTCGTGCTCACCGCCATCACGTTTCTCACACTCGATCTACGCGGTTTCGGTCCACTCACCAGCCTTCAACAAGGCGCGCGTGATGTGCTCAGCCCTGTACGTACGCGCGCGGACAGCATCTTCAGCCCGATCACCGATCGCTTCGACAGCTTCAACGGCAACGATGAACTGAAGCGGGACAACGAAGCACTGCGCAAAGAGCTCGAAGATCTAAAGGGTCAAGCGCTGCGCGACGAAGCCGACGCCGCCAACTACCGCAAGCTCCGCGGCGAGCTCGGCCTGCTGGATGATCTCGCCATTCCGTCGGTTATCGGTCGTGTCTCGTACAACGTGCCCGGCAACTTTGCCCCCAATACCGTCGAGATCGACCGCGGCTCGTCGTCGGGCCTCAAGCCGAACCAGCCGGTGATCACCCAGGCCGGTCTCGTCGGACACCTCGTGCACGTCGACCGCGATCGGTCCACGGTGCGGCTGCTGAGTCACCCCGATTCCAACGTGGCGGTCTATATCGGCGAGCAGTATCAGATGCTCGCGCGCGGTGGGAACGGCACGTTTCTGATCGACGCGGTACCGAGCCTCGAAGCCGACCGCATCCCGCGCGACAACAGCTTGCAGGGCGAGTTGGTCACCACCGCCGGCGGCCCGCTGTATCCCAAGGACATCGTCGTCGGCCGAGTGGCGACGGTCATTCCCAGCGGCGAACAGGTCACGGTGCGCATCGAGCTCTCCGTCGATCTGTCGGCGCTCGACTTCGTCACCGTATTGCTCTACGAGCCCCCGAGCTGAGCCGTGGTGACCAGGTTCCGCGTTCTCAGCGTCGTCCTCATCGTCTTCCTGCTGCAGATCACGCTGTTCGCCGGTGTTCGCATCGACGGCGTGGCGCCCGAACTGCCGCTGCTGCTGTCCGTGTTGATCAGCATGCACGTCGGTGCCGAGCGCAGCATCGTCATCGGCTTCGCCATCGGCTTCGCGTACGACCTTGCCCTCGGCACGCCGCTCGGCTTGTGGGCGTTGGTGTGCTGTTTGGCGGCGTATCCCTTCGGTGTCGCCAGCGCGCACCTCGACCGCACGTCGGGTACCGGCTTGTGGCTGTTGAGCGGGTTGCTCTCGGCCGGCGGAATCATCGGGTTCGCAGTGGCCGGCGCAATGGTCGGGCGCACCGACCTGCTGCGCGGCCTCGGACATGTGGTTGCTATCGCCACGGTCTTCAACCTCCTGCTGTCACCGATCGTAAGCCGGGGCATACGATGGGCGTTCGCGTCGGGCGGACGCCTGCGAACAGTGTGACGAGGGCCAGGGCGGCCGCGGCGGAGTGGGAAGTTTCATGATGAGGGCACGCGCTCAATGAACGATTCGACACAGCTGCGCCTGCGGCTCATCGGCGTAGTGATCGTGTCGCTCATGGCCGCGCTCGTCGCGCGCCTGTGGTTTTTGCAATCGGTCGAGAACGCAGAGCTGGCTTCGATCGCCGAGGGCAATCATCTGAAAGAAGTTCTCACGCCCGCCTCGCGTGGCCTCATCCTCGATGCGCAAGGCCGCCCGCTGGTGACCAACAAGCGGGTCACCGTGGTGAGCATCGATCTGGCCGAGCTCGACCGCGTGCTGCCGGGCAAGAAGAACGAATCGCAACGACTCGACATGTTGACGCGCCTCGCCACCGAGCTCAGCGGATCGGGCCGGCTGACCAAAGTGGCCGACCTGCAAGCGGCAATCGCAGCCTCGGGTTTGACCAACCTCGGCAAGGTCACCGTCGCTACCGATGTGTCGCCTGAACTGTTCGTGTTCTTCGGCGAACGCCAAGACGACTTCCCCGGTGTGCAGATCGAATCGAAGTCGGTGCGCGTCTATCCCTACGGCAGCATCGCGGCGCACCTGCTCGGCTACATGGGACGCATCGAACAAAAAGAGTTGAAGAGTCGCAATTCGAACTTCAACGTCGATGACCCCACTGCCAAGTTGTATCTCAACGACGACGACATCGGGAAGACCGGCATCGAGTACATGTTCGAGGACGAACTGCACGGCACCCCGGGCCGCGACGTCTACGAGGTCGACCGCAGCCAGCGAGTCATCCGTCGCCGCGACGAGTTGTCACGCGCCCCCGTCGCGGGCAACAACGTCAAGCTCACCATCGACATCAACGTGCAGCAAAAAGTCGAACAAGAACTCGCGCGTGGACTGCAGACCGCGCGCGAGACGCCGCCCGAGCCGAAGAAGAACCCCAGCGACCCTGACCCGCCCGAGGCAAAGGCGTCGGCGGGTTCGGCGGTGCTGCTCGACCCGATGACGGGCGACATTCTCGCGATGGCGTCGTATCCGACCTACGACCCCAACGATTTTGTCGGCGGCATCTCCGTTGCCAAGTTCAATGCGCTCAACGACAAGGCGTCGGGCGCGCCGGTCTTGAACCGCGCGATCCAGGGCGAGTACGCGCCGGGGTCGACGTTCAAGCTCGTGACCGCAATGGCGGCAATGACGCCGGGCCCGCGCGATTACCCGATGCTCAGCTCGCAGGGCATCGGCGGGTATCTCGACCCCAAGGACGATCCGGGCTTTTACCAAATCCCCGCCGATCTCTGCAAAGTGCAGCGCGACGAGACCAAGAAGGAGACGGGCGACGAGTTCACGTCGTGCAAATTCATCAACCCCGATCTGGCGCGACATCAAGGGCTCGACATCTCCAAGGCGCTCGCAGTGTCGAGCGACGCGTACTTCTACGAGATCGCGGCGAACTACGACCTCCGCAAGGATTTCGACTCCGAGACGATCCAGATGATGGCCGAAAAGTTCGGCTTCGGCCACGACACCGGCAGTGGTCTTCGCGGCGAGGCACAAGGCGTCGTGCCGACCGAAGACTGGTTGAAGAAGGCGTATGCCGCCGCGCCGTTGGTCTACGGCCGCAACTATTGGGTCACCGCCGACACGGTGCAGATGGCGGTCGGGCAGGGCAACAACCTCGTCACGCCGTTGCAATTGACCAACGCGTACGCGACGTTCGCCAACGGCGGCACCGTGCTCGCGCCCAACGTGGCCAAGCAGGTGTTGACTGCCGACAACGTTGTCGTCCGCACGTTCGGCCCGCGCGAAGTCGGGTCCGTCGACATCTCGCCCGAGATCCGCGGGCCGTTGCTCAACGGATTGTTGAACGCGGTCAGCCTGTCTGGGCCCGAAGGCGACCGCGGTACCGCCTACGACGCGTTCCACTCGATCGCCAAGGGTGGTATCGACTTCGCGCTCGACGAATTCCCGATCGCAGGCAAGACCGGTACGGCCGAAGTGCAGGGCAAGGCCGATAGCGCGTGGTTCGTGGGCTTCGGCCCGGTCAAGCCCGAAGAGCCGCCCCGCTACGTGTTCAGCGTGTTGCTCGAAGAGTCCGGCTTCGGTGGGCGCTTTGCCGCACCGGTTGCTGCATTCGTGTTGAACGACCTGCTGTTCAAAGACGTCCCCGACGTGCTGTCGGCCACGCAATTGCAGCAGTGCCAAGACCTGCGCAATCCCGCGGCCTTCACGAGGGAACCGTCGAAGTACGACAAGAGTGTCAAGAAGACCACGACGACACTGGCTCCGTCGTCGTCGACGACCAGCCCGACGACCACGCGCCCGGCGGTCGTCGCGGCTGCGAATGCCGGCCCGCGGCTGACGGTGCCCGCCGCGGCGCCCAACATGGCCCCCATCGAATGCCCACCGCCATGACCGCGTCCGTGCTCTCTCGCGTACCGCGCCTGCGCGGCCAAGACGGCCTGTGGCGCTACATCGATCCGTCGTTGATCATCGCCAGCGGCGCCATCACCGCGCTCGGCACGCTGATGATCTTCAGCGCGACCCGCAACAGCCCCGTCCTGTCACCGACCTACTTCGTCGAACGGCAGGGCGCGGCGATCGCCATCGGCATCGTGGTGATGGGCGTCGTCGCCGCGTTCGATTATCGCAAGCTGCGCGAACTCGTGCCGTTGGCGTACTTCGGGTTGCTCGGGCTGCTCGCCGGCGTGCTCGTCTTCGGCCAGAAGGTCAACGACGCGCGCGCCTGGTTCCAGTTCGGCTCGATCCAGCTGCAGCCGGCCGAGCTGGCGAAGCCGATCATGATCGTCGTGCTGGCGGCCTTCTTCACCGGGGACCGGGCCACCGAGGGCCATCCGCCCACCGTGCGCCGGCTGCTGGTGGCGCTACTGCTCGTCGGGTTGCCGGTCGGTCTGATCATGCGCCAACCCGATCTCGGCACCGCGCTCGTGTTCGGTGTGATCTCCACCGCCGTCGTCATCATGGCGGGCGCTCGCCCGCGGCACCTGCTGGCGTTGGCGCTCATGCTCACGTTCGCCACGACGGCGGTCCTCACCTCCAACACGCTCGATGCATACCAAAAAGACCGTCTGACAGTTTTCATCAACCCCGACAAGGCGAGCGAACGGGTTTCCTACAACCTCGAGCAGGCGCAGGTGGCCATCAGCAACGGCGGCATCGCCGGCCAAGGCCTCTTCCGGGGGTCCCAGACCCGCGGTCGGTTCGTCCCCGAGCAACAGACCGACTTCATCTTCAGCGTTGTCGGTGAAGAGTTGGGCTTTGTCGGTGGGGCGCTGCTGATCGGTTTGTTCTGCCTGCTCTTCCTGCGTATGTGGCGTATCGCGGCAGTCGCGCGCGATCCCTTCGGCGCGCAGATCGTGGTCGGGGTGCTGGCGATGCTGGTGTTCCAGGTGTTCCAATCGATCGGGATGACGATGGGGATCATGCCGATCACCGGCATTCCTTTGCCGTTCGTGTCCTACGGCGGATCGTCGATCATCACGACTTACGCCAGCATCGGGTTGGTGCTCAGCGTCCATATGCGCCGTTTCAGCTGATCGGGATCTCGCTCGACCGGCGGAAAGCCAGGGCCCGAGCGGCCCTCAATAGAGCGGGTATCCAGGGCACGGGGTCGCGACCGGTAGGCTGACGAGGTTATGTCGCTGTGGCCCCTGCTCGAACCGCTGCTCGATCGGGTCGAACGTCCGGCCCGGTACATCGGCTGCGAAGGTGGCGCGCAGACGCCGGCCCACACGCCCGACAAGGTGGCATGGCTGCTCACCTACCCCGACACCTACGAGATCGGGCTGCCCAACCAGGGCCTGCAGATCCTCTACGAGATCTTGAACGAGCGCGATGACGCCGTGGCCGAGCGGGCCTACGCGCCGTGGGGTGACCTCGAGGCCATCCTGCGCGAGCGCGGGCTGCCCCTGTTCTCGGTCGACACCCATCGTCGGGCCGCCGACTTCGACGTGCTGGCCTTCAACCTGTCGGCCGAGCTGGTCTACACCAACGTCCTCAACTGCATCGACCTCGCCGGGATCCCCGTTCGCTCGGCCGAACGCGCCGCGACCGACCCCATCGTCATGGCCGGCGGGCATTGCACGTACAACCCCGAGCCGCTGGCCGACTTCATCGATGTCTTCGTAATCGGTGACGGCGAAGAGGTCGTGTCCGAGATCGCCGAAGTCGTCGGCGCGTGGAAACGAGACGGCAAGCGTTCGCGCGACGAGGTGCTGCGTTCGCTGTCTCATGTCACCGGCGTCTACGTGCCGTCGCTTTACGACGTGACCTACGACGGTGACACTCTGGTCAGTGTCGAGCCCCGTTTCGCCGACGTGCCGAGGCTCGTGCAAAAGCGCACCATCGCCGATCTGGCCGAGTGGCCGTATCCCAAGAACCAGCTCGTGCCGCTCACCGAGGTCGTGCACGACCGGCTCAACGTCGAGGTGTTCCGGGGCTGCACCCGCGGCTGCCGCTTTTGCCAGGCGGGCATGATCACCCGACCCGTCCGCGAGCGTCCGGCCGAACAGGTGCGTTCGATGATCGATGCCGGCGTTCGGCGCACCGGCTATGACGAGATCGCGCTGACCTCGCTGTCGACGGCCGACTTCAGCGGCATCGAAAGCGTGGTGCAAGGCACGATCGACAGCGGCGAGGGATGCGGCAACCTGTCGGTCTCGCTGCCCAGCTTGCGCGTCGATGCATTCACCGTCGGCCTCGCGGCCCAGATCCAAAAGGCCCGCCGCACCGGTCTCACCTTCGCGCCCGAAGCCGGGTCGTGGCGGCTGCGCCAAGTGATCAACAAGCTCATCCGTGAAGAAGATCTCTTCGGCGCCGCCGAGTCGGCCTTCTCGCAGGGCTGGCGCCGCATCAAGTTGTATTTCCTCACCGGATTGCCGACCGAGACCGACGTCGACACTTTGGGCATCACCGAGATGGCCCGCAACTGCGCGGCGGTCGGCGTCGCCCACACGCGCGGCGCCTCGGTCACGGTCTCGGCGGGTGGTTTCGTGCCCAAGCCATTCACGCCGTTCCAGTGGTTCGGCCAGAACACGCTGGCCGAGTTGCAGCGCAAGATCAGCCTGCTGCGCGACGATGCGCGCAAATCCAAGGGCGTGCAGTTCAAATGGCACGATGCAAAGGCGTCGATCATCGAAGGCCTCATGTCGCGGGGCGATCGTCGCGTCGGCCCGGTCATCGAATATGTCTGGCGCAACGGCGGTGTGTTCCAAGAATGGAACGAGCACTTCGATTATGACCTGTGGTTGCGGGCGGCCGAGGCGTGTGGCGTGTCGATCGACTGGTATGTGCACCGCCACCGCATGTTCGAAGAAGTGCTCCCGTGGGACCACATCTCGGCCGGACTGCACAAAGACTTCCTCTGGCAAGACTGGCGCGACGCGCTCAACGAACGGGGTCTCGAAGACTGCCGCTGGACCCCGTGCTACGACTGTGGCGCGTGCACCGGCTATGGGCTCGAGCACATCGTCGCGTCGGCGACCCCTCCTGCCGGTGGGAGCCAGGGCACCGGTCAAGATCTCTCGACCGGGGGCGACGTTCCGGTGCGCTTACTGGCTCGGCGACCGGTCGGAGCCCCCTCGTGAGGTTGCGCCTTCGATTCACCAAACGAGGCAAGATCCGCTTCACCAGCCACCGAGACACGGCACGCGTGTGGGAGCGCACCGTGCGCCGGGCGCAGCTGCCCATCGCGTACAGCCAGGGCTTCTCGCCGCACGCCAAGTTGTCGTTCGGTCTCGCTCTGTCGACCGGGTTCGAGTCCGACGCCGAATACCTCGACATCGAGCTCGATGCGGCCCGGGCCGATCAGGTCGACATCGCGGCACTGCCGCCCACGCTGTCGGCGCTCCTGCCCGACGGCATGGAAGCGACCGCCATCGCCGAGTTGCCCGCCGGGGCCGCGTCGCTGCAGCAGATCGTGACCAGTTGTGAATATCTCATCGATCTCGCGATCGATGAGTTCGTCGCGCCGATGACCCTGGCGGCACTCGACGAGCAGGTTGCCCTTGCGGTAGCCCGGGTCAACGCGGCCGATTCGGTGATCGTGAGTCGCGAACGTAAAGGGGTGGTCGGCACCGACGACATCCGCCCCGCAATATTGGCGCTCGAATATCAGGGCCCGACGGAACACGAAGGCCCGAGCGGCCTTTTGCGCGGGGGGCAGGGCATGGTGCGATTGCGGGCCGAGCTCGCCGCCCAACCCAAAGCCGTCCGCCCGTCCGAGCTTCTTGCCGCCATCGCAGTCGATGCGGTGGCGCGCGTGCGCCGAACCCACCAATGGATCGAGCTCGAAGGCCTCAGATCCGAACCGCTCCGCGCCGATCAATACGGCGGCGTGGCCGGTCCTGAGGCCACGAGCTCCGCGGGCACAGTTGCTGCGGCGGGCGCAGTGATGGGGCGTATCTCGCCCGATCACCACGCTGGCACCACCGCACTCGTGTCTGCCGTGAGAGAGGAATTCTTCGATGTCCGATCCCGTGGCCTCCGACTCGACGGCCTCCGACAAACCAGCTGATACCGAACGATCAGCGGGCGCGACCGAGGTGGTGCCCGCCGCGGCGACCGTGAGCGACACACGACCGAAGATCGGCGACACCCGCCCCGCGCCGGCGGCGCCCGCGCGCGACGCTCGACCGAAGATCGGCGACACCCGCGCGCCCCGTGGGGCCGCGCCGGCGACCGACGACGGTGCCGCGACCGGCGAAGCCAAAGGCGATGCACCGCGGCGCCGGCGCCGGCGCGGTGGCCGCGGCCGCGGGGGCGGGGGCGGGCAGGGCACGAACGACCGGCCAACGGGCGACCGGCAGGGTACGAACGACAGGGGATTGGGCGATCGTGGTGGCGCAGGATCAGCGCCGACACCAGTCGAAGCGCGCCTCGTCGACGACGATCCGATTCAGCTCGACGAAAAGACGCTGAAGCGCCGCCGGGGCCGTGAACGCAAGGGCCGTCCGGTCGGGCGCTACATGATGTGCGTGTCCGTGCGGCCCAACGTCACGCAGATCGCCGTGCTCGAAGGTCGGTCACTCGTCGAGCATTACGTCTCGCGTCCGGCCGACGAGACCACCGAGATCCACGGCAACATCTACCTCGGCCGGGTGCAAAACGTTTTGCCGGGTATGGAAGCCGCATTCGTCGACATCGGCACGCCGAAAAATGCAGTGCTGTACCGCGGCGACGTGCAGTACGACCCCGACGACATCGAAGCCAAGTCCGAGCCGCGCATCGAGCAGTTGCTGCAGGCAAAGCAAAAGATCCTCTGTCAGGTCACCAAGAACCCCATCGCCCACAAGGGCGCCCGCCTCACCCAAGAGGTGTCGCTCCCGGGCCGGTTCGTCGTTTTGATCCCCAACAGTTCGACCATCGGCATCTCGAAGCGCCTGCCCGATAACGAGCGGCGTCGATTGCGCAACCTGCTCGACAAGGTGCGCCCCGCGGGGCACGGGCTGATCCTGCGCACCGCCGCCGAGAATGTCACCGCCGACGAGATCGAGCGCGACGTCAATCGCCTCGTGTCGCAATGGAACGAGATCGACAAGCTCGCCAACACGGTCAATGCGCCCGCCCTCTTGTACCGCGAGCCCGACATGGCGCTGCGGGTCATCCGCGAAGAGTTCAACGCCGACTACCGGGGCGTGGTCATCGACGACGAGTCGCTGTTCGAGCAGGTCCGTGATTACGTGTCGGCCATCAGCCCGGCGCTCGCCGACCGCATCGAGTATTTCGACCGCACCGAAGAGCCCCTGCCGCTGTTCGAACGCCATCACGTGCACGAACAGATCCACAAGGCGCTCGATCGCAAGGTCTGGCTCACTTCTGGCGGTTCGCTCATCATCGAGCACACCGAGGCCCTGACGGTCATCGACGTCAATACCGGCAAGAACGTCGGTAGCTCGAGCCTCGAAGAGACGGTGTTTCGCAACAACCTCGAGGCGGCCGACGAGATCGCCCGTCAACTCCGCCTGCGCGACATCGGCGGCATCATCGTCATCGACTTCGTCGACATGGAGCGCCGGGAAAACCGCGACGCGGTCGTGCGTACCTTCCGCGATGCGCTCGCCCGGGACAAGACGCGCACCCAGGTCTTCGACATCTCCGATCTCGGCCTCGTCGAGATGACCCGCAAGCGCATCGGCGAGGGACTGCTCGAGTCGATCTCGACGGTCTGCCCCGAGTGCGAAGGCCGCGGACTGAAGCTGCAACTCTCGCTGCTCGAGTAGTACGCCGGTCCCGGCCGCACCGAGAGGTTTTGAATCGAACGGCCTACGGAAGAAAAACCACTCTCCGTGTTAAGTTGCCCATGATTCTCACCGATAGTGGTGAGCAATTACATGGACGCGGAGGACTCCCGTGCGGAAGTTACGTCGAAGCGAGAGTCGGACACGACCGAGGGGCGCGGCGCTGGTCGAATACGTGTTGCTGTTGAGCCTGTTCACTATGGCTGCCATACCCGCGATCTCGAACCTCAAGAACGACGAGAAGACCGCACTGCGCTCGACGAGCGCGAAGATCGGCGGTTCGCCGGTGCCGACCGACGTCGCACCGACGTTGCGCAGCACGACGACCACCACGACCACCACCACGACGACGTTGCGGCCCAACAATCCGCCAGTCGTCCACCTGCCCGACGGCATCGTCGTCGAGCCCAACACCTTTCGTTCGTTCAGTCCCGACGTGTTGATGGACCCTGATGGCGACCCCATCACGTCGAAGTCGTGGTCGTCGGTCAACGGCGCGACATGGGAGAACCAGGCCCGCGATCAGGGCACCGACAACGCCGTCTTGAAGTGGACGTCGTCGGGTTACAAGACGATTTGTTTCACCGCCGTCGACAGCCTGGGCGCCTCCGGCTCGGACTGTTGTGACGTCTGTGTCAAGACCGGCACCGTGGCCGCCACCGTGACCGCCACCGCGAACTATCAAGACGCCACCAACGCGATGTGGCGACTGCGGGCGACCGTCAACGTCACCAATGCCTTCGGCAACGTGCGGGTGCCCCTGACGATTACAGTCAGATTCGATTTCAGTAACGGTACGAGCGAGAACAAGACGTGCGCGACCTCGACCAGTAGTTCGAGTTGCACGGCCAACAGCTCGTATCAGTCGACGGCGATCAGCACGATCCGGGCGACCGTCACGAATGTGGCGGCGAATGCATCGACGCCGTGCTTCGGCAACTGGAATGGCACGCAGGCGACCGTGATCCTCAACCGCAGCGCGGCGCCGTTGATCACGACGACTACGACCCGGGCCACGACCACGACGACCACGACGCGGGGCACCACCACGACGACGCGGGCGACCACCTCGACCTCGACCACCCGGGCGACCACGACCACGACGACGACCACCCGGCCGACAACGACCACCCGGCCCACCACCACGACCTTCCAGTCGTAGCTGCCCGCCCCAGCTGCCCGCTCGGGCCCGCAGTGGTCGCTTCCTTCGGGGCCGGTTTCGATCGGGCGAGCGACCTGGGTAGACTCTCGTCCCTATGTACGCAGTCGTCGCCACTGGTGGCAAGCAGTATCGGGTCACCGAAGGACAGGTCCTCGACGTCGAACTCACCGGTGAGGTGGGCTCAGAGATCGACCTGCCGGTGGTGATGGTCGTCGACGGCGACACCGTGCTGGCGACTCCTGACCAGCTGCAGGGCTCCGTGGTGCGGGCCAAGGTCGTCGGTGAGGCAAAGGGCCCCAAGGTCGTGGGCTTCACCTACAAGAACAAGACCAACCAACGGCGTCGCTTCGGCCACCGTCAGAAGTACAGCACCCTCGAGATCTCTTCCATCCGAAAGGCCTGATCGATGTCGAAGACCAAAGGTGCGGGCTCGACTCGCAACGGCCGCGACTCACAGTCCCAACGGCTGGGTGTCAAGGTATTCGCGGGCACCCGCGTGCACTCGGGCGCCATTCTCGTGCGCCAGCGCGGCACCAAGTTTCATCCCGGCGACAACGTCAACATCGGCAACGACGACACGTTGTTCGCCACCGCCGAAGGCACCGTGCGATTCATCGAGCGCCGCGGCCGCAAGCTGATCGACGTCATCCCGGACTGAACGCCTGCAGCTTGGTGACATCCCACCCGAGCTGACTCACGGCACAACGCACGGCAAACCGATCGGTCATGCCGGCCACGTAACCGACCGCGCTGCGCAGCGCGACGTCTGAGCCTGCGGGCAACCCGCCGCCGCGCCCGTGCGGCAACAAGTTGGGCCGATCGGCGTAGCACTCGACGAGTGCCCGCAATACGTCGATCACGAGTTGCGCCTGGCGTTGGCTCGCCGGACGCAGATAGATGTGCTCGTAGTTGAACGCGCGGAACCCGGCGAGCCCGTCGGCGAGAGGGCTGGCCATACCGACCACGCCGTGGCTCGACGCCGTCTCGACGACCGCGCCGATGAACGAGGCGAGCTGCTCGCGCCGGGAACTGCCACAGGCCGCTCGTACCGGCTCGGGCAACATGTCGAGCGTGGCGATGCCCGCCTCGATCGCGTCTTCGAAGTCGTGGCACACATAGGCGATGCGATCGGCCCACGACACGACCTCGCCCTCGGGCGTGCGCGGCGCCGGCCTCGACCAACTGTGGTTGCGGATGCCATCGAGCGTCTCGGCACACAGGTTGAGGTCGTCGAGGACGACATCGGCGCCCCACACGGCGTGGTCGTAGCCCTCGGCTACGTAGGGCGAGAACGCGTCTTCGCTGGCGTGTCCGCCCGGCCCGTGGCCACAGTCGTGGCCGAGGGCGATCGCCTCGACGAGCGCGGTGTTGAGCCGTAGCGCCCGACCGATGCTCATCGCCACCTGCGCGACTTCGAGTGCATGCGTCAGCCGTGTGCGTTGATGGTCGGCCGGGAAGATGAAGACCTGGGTCTTGCCCGCCAGGCGGCGAAACGCGCTCGAATGCACGATGCGATCGCGGTCTCGCTCGAAGCAGGTGCGCATCGGGTCAGGGGCCTCGTCGCGGCGACGATCGCCGGCGCCCTGCGACAACGTGGCACCGTCGGCCAATGTGGCCCGCTCGAGCGCCTCGCGGTCGGCGCGCGACTGCGGTGGGCCGACCGCCAGGCGCGCCATGGTGTCGCCGTGCGCGAGCCGGAAGGCGCCGGCGGATTGCCCGTGCATCGTTGCCGCCCACCGTTGGGTGTGGTGCCTCTCCATGCACCAACCCTACGGATCACCACTGACATCGGTCCGGATGACTCATGGCGAATCGAGGCGTGTCGGTGCACCGTTACTACTCTCCGCGTTCGACTCATGGGTAAGTCTCCGCAACTTGATCGCCCGTCACCACGCAGAGTGGTGCTCAAGTCATCGTGGAAGATGCCGATAAGAGCGGGGAAATGTTCGAGGAGTCCGCGTGAGACGCAAACGCAGA
>JBDTLT010000105.1:0-17603 GCA_039934635.1 Acidimicrobiales bacterium | reverse complement strand
CGGAAGTAGCTCAGTTGGTAGAGCATCACCTTGCCAAGGTGAGGGTCGCGGGTTCGAGTCCCGTCTTCCGCTCCAAAAGTCCTGGTCAGAGAGTTGGCTGAAGATAAATGTCGTTGACCTTGCCCATGATCCGCCCATGGGTTGCCCATCACTTCTAGCGTTGCCGAGGTGGCGGGATCGATGCGGCTGCGAGGCAGCGACTCGTGGGAGCTGCGTGTCTATTGCGGCGTCGACGCCGTCTCGAAGCGTCCGCGGTATGTGACGCGCACCGTGCACGGCACCAAACGCCGCGCCCGCGAGGCACTCACGCAACTCGTCGAGGAGGCCGATCACGCCCGCGCGCATCAGGGGAGCGTGGGGGAGTTGTTGGAGCGTTGGTATGCGGCGGCGGCGCCGATGTGGGCCGCGTCGACGCGCCGTCAGACTCGCAGTGTGATCGACCGCCATCTCATGCCCGGTCTGGGTGCGGTTCCGCTGGCGCGTTTGACGACGACGATGATCGATGAGCTCTACGGCAACCTGCGCGGCCGCTACAGCGAACGCGAACTGTCGCCGGGCACCGTGCGCCGCATCCACGTCGTGTTGCACCGGGCTCTCGCACAAGCGCAGCGATGGGGCTGGATCTACACGAACCCCGCCTCGCTGGCGCAGCCGCCGCGTATTGAACCGGCAGAGATCCGACCCCCGACACCGCAACAGGTCACCGCGTTGCTGCAGTTCGTGCGCGACCGCGACCGGGCGTTCCATCTCTATCTCCATCTGGCCGCGTGCACCGGCGCGCGACGCAGCCAACTCCTCGCACTGCGCTGGCGCGACGTCGACCTCGACGCGCACGCACTGGCTTTTCAACGCGCGCTCGTCGAGGCCGAAGGCGGCCCGGTCCTGCAGCCCACGAAGAATCGACGCAGCAATCGTGTCGCTCTCGATACAGCGTCCGTCTCGCTGTTGATCGAACATCGAAGCCGACACGGCAACCCTGAAGCCGAGTCGTTCGTGTTCTGCGCCCACGATACGGGCGGGCCGTGGCATCCGAACTGGGTGACCAAAGAGTTCATTCGCTACCGCCGCACCGCGGATATCGGTACGTTCCGTCTGCATGACCTTCGTCATTTCATGGCCACCGCCATGCTGGTTCGCGGTGTCCCCGTCGTGACGGTCTCCGAACGTCTCGGCCACGCCCGCGCCTCAACGACACTGAACGTGTACGCGCACAGCATCCCCGGGGCTGACCGAGATGCCGCTGACGTCGTGGCGCGGCTACTGCGCGATGCCGACGCGCCGTCGAGCGTGATGTCGTGACGCTGCCCCCGTCACCGCGGCGCAGGAAACTGCGAATGCTGCGTGACGAGCCGGCCGGCGACACGATCGTTGTGATCCGCGCGACGCCGCTGACAATCGAAGCGACGATCGACGACATCGCCGAGGCAGCGACCGAATCAGCCGAGGCTTATGAAGTCACCGCAGGTAACCGCCGTGAAGTCCTCTACGGCGTCTCGGTGTTCTCGGCACAAGATGACATCGAGACGTTGGCGATCCTCGAGCGGTTTGACGCCGCCGAGAGCTACCTCATGGCGCGTGTCGACGCGCTACGCCAAGCCGGCTTCGCCGTGCTCGCCACTGGTGCACGTGCCGATCACTTCGATGTGCAACTCCTGGATGGACGCACCGACCACGACCAGCCAGCCTCCTCGGAAGAAATTTCGGGCGCAGCGCGGCGCCTCGTCGAGATCGCCGGGCCGCTACGGCCGAATCCGTTCTACGCTGGTGAGCGAGGAGGACCCGAGCGACGATGACTGCAGCGGCCGCGAATCCCTGGCATGTCGAACGAATCGACCTCGACGTCGTCGCCCGACTCGCCGCACTACATCAGCCAGACTCCCGCGCCATCGACACTGGCGTTGACATCATCAGCGACCCGCATCGCGTCAACGACGACGGCTACAACTGGACGCGGCTACGCCACGCCCGCAACGTCGCGGACGTCGTGCCCGGCGCGGCTGTCGTCGTCGGCTCCGCAATAGGGGAATACCTCGCCAAGGTCATCGCGTGGGACTTCGAAGTCAGCGACGACGATCCCATCGTCGTCCTCGAGCTTCTTCCGATACAGCCCAGCGAAGTGCGTCGTCTCCTCGCCCGGCGCACACCCGCCGCGTAACAACGAGGCCAGCAAAGGCTCGCGATCCAGTTACTGCTAGCGCTGGAGTTGATGCATGTCTGAGTCGCGGCTGCCCCGGGCGGGTGTAGGGGCGTCGTGAGCAGTCTGCGGTTGCGACGGACGATACTTGTGCTGTGTACAAGATTTGCGCGACGAAGAAGTTGCTCGATCGGGTGAAGCATCCGATCGTCGAGGCGGACGATGAGCCCTCGACTGCGTTGGGAAACTGGCACGCGACGGCGTTGTTCTGGAAGCCCCACGTCGCGTTGTTCGTCAACGACTGGACGCGGTTGCCCGTGTTCGTTGCGCTGGCTCCGGCGGCGACACTCGCTCGGAGATTCCCGGATCAGCTCGGTCGCGTCCTGGAAGCGATCGGCACGCCCATCGAGTTCGTGTTGCAGGAGGTGGGTGCGATGAGTGAGGTGTCATACGACAAGACGCGTGACCGCAGTGTTTTGGGCAGCATGAACGAGTTTGCCTTCATGGCCAATTGGCGCCGGCGAGAGAGGGGTGCCGACGATCTCGTCGACCTGTCGGTTGATTTGGCAGACACGCCGTGCTCACCGCTGAGCAAAGGATATGGATTTCCGGATCGCGAAGTCGCGGCGATCGTGGCGGCGGTACTCGAGCGCTAACCGCGCAACAGGTCGAAGCCTTCTCACAATACCCGCCTAGTGCGCCAGCGGAATCAGCCGTTGAAGTTTTCCAACATTTTGCCAACACAACGTCAGTTGCTTTGAACTGCACCCGATCGCAACGTTTCGCAGTGTGCGGTGAGATCGGATGCCTGCGGTCTCATGCGGTGATCCGGGCACTTTGCCAAGGTGAGGGTCGCGGGTTCGAGTCCCGTCTTCCGCTCCAAAAAGTGCTGGTCAGGGACTAAATCTCACCGCTGGTTGGGGCGGGCGTTGCCCATCATGCCCATCGGTTTGCCCATCACAAAATGTGCTGTCCCGGTAGATGCTTTCCATGTTGGCTCCGGTTGGTGTGTGACAGTTTTGGGACGGGTTCCGGTACCTGGGTGACAGTGGCTCCGGTAGGTGTGTTCCAGGTGAGGGTCCGCGCTTGGTGGTGCTGAGCCTTCTTCGCTGGTGGCGACTTTGGTCGTTGTCGAGCTGGAGGAGGTCGTCATCGTGTTGGTGGAGCTCGGTGTGGTGGAGCAGCGATATCAGGCGGTGCTCGAGGTGCTGAACAACGGTGTGACCGTGACTGAGGTCGCGGTTCGCTATGGGGTGTCGCGTCAGAGTGTGCATCGTTGGTTGCGGCTGTATGCGGCTGGTGGCCTGTCGGCGTTGGTGGATCAGCCGTCGAAGCCGGATTCGTGTCCGCATCAGACGCCGGCTGCGGTGGAGGCGTTGATCGTGGAGTTGCGCCGTGGGCATCCTGGGTGGGGTCCTCGGACGTTGTTGTTCCAGTTGGAGGCTCGTGGTGTGGCGCCGTTGCCGGGTCGTAGTTCGGTGTATCGGTGTTTGGTGCGCCACGGTTTGATCGAGCCGTTCGCGCGGCGGCGTAGGAAGGCCGATTACAAGCGGTGGGAACGGGCCCGGGCGATGGAGTTGTGGCAGATGGACATCGTCGGTGGGGTGAAGCTCGCTGATGGGTCAGAGGCATCGATCGTGTCGGGGATCGATGATCATTCTCGTTTTGTGATCTCTGCGCACGTGGTGGCGCGGGCGACAGCGCGGCCGACGTGTGATGCGTTGGCGAAGGCGATGCGGACCTATGGGGTGCCCGAGCAGGTGTTGAC
This sequence comes from Acidimicrobiales bacterium, assembly GCA_039934635.1. Lineage (GTDB taxonomy): Bacteria > Actinomycetota > Acidimicrobiia > Acidimicrobiales > WLNW01 > DATLFA01. The sequence goes on along the minus strand of JBDTLT010000105.1, from coordinate 13,701 downwards.
GGACAACGGCAAGGTGTTCACTGGTCGTTTCGGGCCCGGCGCCGGTGAGGTGTTGTTCGATCGGATCTGTCGGGAGAACGGCATCAAACACATTTTGACGACGCCGAGGTCGCCGACGACGACGGGCAAGGTCGAGCGTTGGCATAAGACGCTGCGTCGCGAGTTCCTCAACGGCAAAGTGTTCGCGTCGATCGAAGACGCCCAATCACAGCTCGATGTGTGGGTGCACGAGTACAACTTCAAGCGCCGTCATCAAGGCATCGGCGATGTCGTTCCGTGGGAACGTTTCCGTCTCGCCAGCATCGAGCCCCATGACGCGCGGGAACTCATCGTGGAGCCGGTGACGACGCGCAAAGTTGGCAGCAACGGCAAGATCAGCTTCGCCGCGGAGCTCTACAAGGTCGGCGTCTGGCTTAGCGGTGAGACCGTAGAAGTCAGCGTTGACGCCAGCGTGATGAATGTTCATCACCGCGGTGTGTTGGTCGCGACGCATGTCGTGCGCCACCGCCTCGACAAAGAACATGGAGCGCTGCAACGGTCAACGAAACGCTCGACGGTTCGGCCTCGTCCGCGGCAAGCGACCGTCGGCCAAGCAGTGACCCGCAAGGTCGATTCTGGTGGGGCGATCAGCTTCGCCGGGACCAGCTACAAAGTCGGCCGCAAGCACCGGCGCCGACAGGTCCAAGTCGCGATCGTCGGCGACGTCGTGGAAATCTCCTCCGGCGGCGAGATCATTCGCGTGCACCCCATCCGCCACGACCGCTCCCGAGAAAACGGCGCCTTCGCCAACCCCGGCGGACGACCCCACCGCAGCAACGCCGCCTAGACCCCCACCGAAATGGAACACAGCTACCGGAGCCAAAACGGAACACGGGTACCGGAACTTGACATTTGCCCATCACAAAATTCGTCTCGGCGCGCCGATGATTCGCCTTGTGCGGGGTTCGATGCGTCAACGCAGCATCGGTTCGTGAGAGCTTCAGGTGTTCGTCGGAGTTGATCCGAAGACGAAGCGTCGTCGCTACCGGTCGGTGACGGTGCCGGGGAGTCGGGCCGACGCGCCGCGCGAGCTCGACGCGATGGTCACCTCGGTCAGATCGACGAGTGCGGCGGGTTTGCGTTCACCGGTGAGCGATCTGTTGGGGGCGTGGTACGCGATCGCGTCAACGACGTGGGCGCCGACCACGATCCGCCAGACGCGGTCGGTGCTGAATCGTTATCTGCATCCTCGACTCGGCGACGTCGCAGTGGGGGATCTCACGCCCGCCAGGATTGACGCGGCCTACGCCTCGTTGCGTCGCTGTGGAGGGATGCGCGGTCAACCGTTGGCGCCAGGAACACTTGCTCGGATACATGTCGTGTTGCGCGCCGCGCTGGGTCAGGCGATGCGGTGGGGATGGATCTGGGACAACCCGGCGGAACGGGCGCATCGAATCGTCGCGGTCGCGCCCGAGCTCACACCGCCTGCGCCGCAAGAACTATGCCTATTGCTGGACCACGCCCGTGGCCGAGATCCCGCGCTGCATGCGCTGTTGGTCGTCGCTGCGTTCACCGGTGCGCGACGCGCGCAACTGTTGGGACTGCGGTGGCGCAACGTCGATCTCGACCGTGGACGCCTGGCGTTTTGTGCAGGCTGGGTCGAAGGGCCGGACGGTCCGGTACTCACGACGACGAAGACAAAGCGAGGGCACTCGGTGGACCTCGACTCGGGCACTGTCGACGTGTTGGTCGAGCACGCGCAGCGCTGCCGTGTTCGCGCTGGCGAGATGCTCGATCCCGACGGGTTCCTCTTCTCCGACGATATCGACGGCGCCACTGCGTGGAAACCGAACCGGGTCACCAAGGCATTCAGGCGGGTCCGACACGACGCGGGTCTACGGCAGTTCCGTCTGCACGATCTGCGTCATTTCATGGCCACACAGATGCTCGATGCCGGCGTGCCGCTCGCGGTCGTGTCGCCGCGGTTGGATCATCGCCGTGTGTCGACGACGCTTGATCGCTACGCCCATGCCGTGCCCGGCGGCGACGCGACCGCGGCACAAACGCTCTGGCGGATCGTGCAACAAGCGAGCTGATGTCGGCGGTGAGCCGCCGGGTGGGTCGGCTGCCAAGTGAGTTCGGTCAGGCGTCGATGGTGTTCGCGAATTGGAACTGGACCCACACGCGGTTGGCGTCGCGTTGCGTGACTCGGGCTTTGCGCGCCTCGAGTTCGTCGTCGCCGACGCGTATCGAGTCACTGGGCTGCGGGTCGAAGAAGGGGTCGTTGGCGCGTGGGCTTTGTGAGATCCAGCATTCGACGACGAGATCACCGCCGACCTCGTTGGGGTCGTAACGCAAGTCGTAGTCGGATACGCCGTCCATGGCGGTCATTGTAGAGCGCCCGGTTTGGACGAGGCGTCGAGATGGCCGGCATGCGAGCGCGCCAATATCACGTTTCAGTAATAGTTCGTTGGTGTTATCCTCGGTCGGTGTGGGAAGTGTTGTACACCGATCAGTTCGAGGCATGGTGGGTCGTCCTGCGGTGGATCGCATCGCGACGTCGCGGCATCACAACATGAAAGAGCTGCGAGCGTCGAGCGACGGTACCCTGCGAGTGTTGTTCGCGTTCGATCCGTTGCGCCAAGCGATCCTGTTGATCGCGGCGACAAGGCCGGTGACTGGAATGCGTGGTACGTACGAATGGTTCCGGTAGCCGATGACCTCCTCGATGAGTATCTCGAGGAACTCGATCAGGGCAAAGGAAGTGTGTGATGGCGAAACTGAAGAACTATCGGCAGCTGCAGGCCGACATCGACCGCGACCCCGTCCGTCGCGCTCGAGTCGACGCAGAGCGCGCCACCGCGCTTCGTGAGCAACTCGAGTACTCGCTCGCGGAGCTGAGGCGAGCCCGCGAGATCACCCAGGAAGCGCTCGCCGAGGCCCTCGACACGACGCAGTCGGGTGTGTCGCGTCTCGAGCATCAACGCGATCTGCACCTCTCGACATTGCTGCGTTACGTGGAAGCACTCGGTGGACGAGTCGAGATCACCGCCGTGTTCGACGACGAGCGCCTGTCGATCGCGCCCAGCTGATCAGGCGCGCAGCGGACCGCCGGAGGCGACCCGTTGAAGCCTCTTGACGCAACGTGGACCGTTCCCAACGTCGACGCGCAAACCGTTGAGCGCCTGGCGTCGCAGCACACGCCCGACGAACACGCAGTCGAACTCGGCGTCGATTTGATAGCGGACCCCCACCGAGAAGACGACGCCGGCAACATCTGGACCCGCCTACACAGCGCACGCGACGTCCGCGTCGTCACGCCCGGATCAGCGGTCGTGATCGGCAGCGCGCTCGGAACGTGGATTGCCAAAGTGATCGCGTGGGACTTCGAAGTCAGCGACGACGATCCCATCGTCGTTCTCGAGTTGTTGCCGATACAGCCCAGCGAAGTCCGGCGCCTCCTCGCCCGGCGCACACCCGCCGCCCGCGTAGCCAACGAGGCAGGCAAGGGCTCGGGCAGATGTATGAGCGTCGTGAGCAGTCTGCGATAGCGACGGACGATACTTGGGCCGTGTACAAGATCCGCGCGACGAAGAAGTTGCTCGATCGGGTAAAGCAGCCGATCGTCGAGGCGGACGATGGGCCCTCGACCGCGTTGGGGAACTGGCACGCGACGGCGTTGTTCTGGAAGCCGCACGTTGCGTTGTTTGTCAACGACCGGACGCGGTTGCCGGTGTTCGTTGCGCTGGCTCCGGCGGCGACGCTCGCCCGGAGATTCCCCGATCAGCTTGGTCGCGTCCTGGAAGCGATCGGCGTGCCAAGTGCGTTCGTGTTGCAGGAGGTGGGTGCGATGAGTGAGGTGTCATACGACAAGACGCGTGACCGCAGTGTTTTGGGCAGCATGAACGAGTTTGCCTTCATGGCCAATTGGCGGCGGAACGAGAGGGGTGCCGACGATCTCGTCGCGTTGTCGGTTGATTTGGCAGACACGCCGTGCTCACCGCTGAGCAAAGGACATGGATTTCCGGATCGCGAAGTCGCGGCGATCGTGGCGGCCGTACTCGAGCGCTGACCACGCGTACAGCCCCGAGCAGCCATCAACGCGCGTTCGAATGTATTGAAGGGAGCGTGGACGATACTTGTGTCGCCCGCGGACAAGGCGCGCGATCGAACGATGGGTTGATGACGTGCGACTCGAGGACTTGGTGGCGGCCGATACGTGGCTGCAATCGCCGTCGCGAGCGCTACGTCCGCATCTGCTGGCCCTTCGCCTGACGCGGGTCGTCGTTATATTGATCATTGCATTCGTAGCGGTGCCGCAAACAGGGAGCCGATGATCGAGATCCGTCCGTTCGATGCACCGTGTGGCGCCGAGGTGCGGGGCGTGCGCTTCGACCGGCGCCTCGGTGACGACGTGCGCCTCGAGCTCCTCGCCGCGCTGGCGGCGCACAAGGTCCTGGTTCTTCGGGGCCATGAGCTGCCGGACCCGGAGGCCTTCCGCGAGTTCGGGCTGCGGCTGGGGCCGCTGCGACCGAGCGTTGCCGACCTGTCTCGCCTGCGCGACTACGAGGAGATCAACCTCGTGTCGAACACCGTGGACGCCCATGGCGTGACCGGCACAGGCGGCACTGGGGTCATCGAATGGCACGCCGACATGAACTTCGAGGCGCCTGCGACAGACTTCATCGTGCTTGACGCCGTTGAGGTCCCGCCCTCGGGCGGGAACACCCGTTTCTGCAACTTGCACGCCGCGTACCGGTCGCTCGCCCCCGGGCTGCAGCAGCGCATCGAGCACCTTGAGGTGCGCTACTCGTTCCGGGGCGACCTCGACTACGCCAAGCTGAGCGAGGAGCACCTCGCGTCGCTGCGCACAGTCGTGCACCCGGTGGTCCAGGCCCGCTTCCCCTCCCTCGAGCGGAGCCTTTGGCCCAACGTCGGCATCTTCGACGGGAGCGTGCTGGGCCTTTCACCAGAGGCGAGCGCCGAACTGCTCGCGGTGCTGTTCGCAGCGGCCACCGACGAGCGCAACGTGTTCGAGCACGAGTGGCAGGAGGGCGACTGCGCGGTCTGGTCGAACTGGTCGGTGTTCCATCGCCGGGAGCCGTTCGACCCGGACCACCGGCGGGTGATGCGCCACCTGACGGTCAGCGAGGGCGGCCCCCAACTCCCTGCCGCCTGAGAGGGCCGACCGCCGCAGCCCGGCACGGGCAGCACCCCGTGCTGAATCCGGATGGTTGGTGTTCAGTGACGACACCGAGGGTGCCGCGGCGTGGAAACTGAGCCGGGTCACCAAACTGTTCGCACGACTCCGCCGCGGTGCGGGTCTGCGCCGGCTTCGTCTTCGCGATCTCCGTCACTTTATGGCGACACAAATGCTCGACGCCGAGATCAGCGCCGACTCCGTTGGGTCGTAACGCAAGTCGTAGTCGGATGGGACGAGGCCACCGATCTCATGTGGGCGCTCACGCGGAGCAGCGACTTCTACCGCGCGCTGAGCGTTTGACTGCGGCTGGGGCCACGACCGGGCGTTCGCTGCGCTGAACGGGATCCTTGCCCGGACTCTGCTCGGGACCTGACGCCGACCTGGGTGGCGCGCCCGCCGGGCGGCCCGACGGGCTCGTGAAACGCCGGGGGGTGCTGCCACGAAGTGGTCCAACAGCTTGCATCCACAACGTGGGTTGCACTGAACGCTTAACGACCGCAGCCTTTCCAAAGTTGTCGGCGGCATAATGCTCGACGCCGAGGTGTCGCACCCGGCGCATCGTCGGTCGCCGCCCGGCGATTCACCGAGACCAACTCATGCGTAGGCTTGGTGCTTCTGCGACGAATGGGGGCGGCATGGATTGCGTCTCGCCGCCGTGCCCTGGCAGCGTGCGCGACGATCAATGCCCGGTTTGCGGTGTCCGGCAACGGCGGACACCCGAGGGAGTGGCAGTCGACGGACCGCTCTATGTCCTGCGGCGATCGAATGACGGCACCGAACAGTCGATGAGGGGTCGGTCCGCAACAGTCGGCGATCGCGTCGTCACCGTCTACTTGCGCATCAACGACAAAGCGACGCGGACATTCGAGCTGACCTCACTCGTCTCGATCGACACAGCCTGAACGCGACAATCGTCGCATGGGGTTGCCCGCCTCGCGGTGCTCTTTATCGTCATCGATTCGTCCCTCGTGTTCGATGCGTTCCGTTCACGCCACCGTCATGTCTTCGAGTGGACCTCCCTGACCGGAATCGGAACGGACATGCCGCGGTCGGGTGTGCCGCGTCACTGCGGTTCGCGCGAAGGTTGTGGTTGACAGACGGAGGCCCCCGAGCATGATCGGCACCGATCACTACATCGAGGAACACGGCCTGTGGGTCGGCCGGCCGTTGCACGACTTCCTGTCCAACGAGGCGCTGCCAGGATCCGGGGTCGATCCCGAGCGATTCTGGGCGGGGCTCGCGGGAGTGATCGGGGACCTTGGTCCGCGCAACGCGGAACTGCTGGAGGTGCGAGCCTCGTTGCAGGCAACCATCGATGGGTGGCACCGGGACCGAGCCGGGTCCGGCCACGATCCGGTCGAATACCGCGAGTTCCTACAGGAGTGCGGGTATCTCGTGCCGCAGGGCGCTTCGTTCGAGATCGACACGGATGGGGTCGACGAGGAGATCGCGCACGTGTCGGGTCCTCAGCTCGTCGTGCCGGTGACCAACGCTCGCTACGCGCTCAACGCGGCGAACGCTCGGTGGGGCTCGCTCTACGACGCGCTGTACGGCACCGACGCGCTGGGGGACCAGCCGCCGGCGGGCCCCTATGACCCCGCGCGCGGTGCACGGGTGATCGCTTGGGCGCGCCAGTTCCTCGACGACGTCGTTCCGCTCGCCGGAGGTTCGCACACCACGGCGACGTCGTATTCGGTCGCGGGCGATGGCGCACTCGCCGTGCGCTTCGACGGCGGCACCACGACGGGACTACGGGATCCGCGCGCGTTCATCGGCTACACCGGCGACAGGTCCGAACCGACGAGTGTGGTGCTCCAGCATCACGGCCTCGCCATCGAGATCGTCGTCGACCGCTCCCACGCGGTGGGACGCGACGACCGTGCCGGCATCGCCGACGTCGTCCTCGAGGCGGCGTTGACCGCGATAATGGACTGCGAGGACTCGGTCGCGACCGTCGACGCGGAGGACAAGACCGTTGCCTACCGCAACTGGCTCGGTCTGATGCGAGGCACGCTCACCGAAGAGGTCACCAAGGGCGGGGTCACTTTCACCCGCGAGTTGCGGCCGGATCGTGAGTTCACGGCACCCGACGGGTCGACGCTGACGCTTCCGGGCCGAGCGCTCATGCTCGTGCGCAACGTCGGACACCTCATGACCACCCCGGCCTTGCTCGACGCCAACCGCCGGCCCATTCCCGAGGGCATCCTCGACGCGATGGTCACGACGTTGTGCGCCCTGCCCGGTGCCGATGCGTCATCCGATTCAGACCGCGTCACGAACTCGCGGACGGGTGCGATCTACGTCGTCAAACCGAAGATGCACGGGCCTGCCGAGGTGGCGTTCGCCGATGAACTCTTCTCACGAGTCGAGGACACCCTCGGACTGCCGCGCCACACGGTCAAGCTCGGGATCATGGATGAGGAGCGCCGCACCACCGTCAACCTTGCGGAGTGCATACGCGCCGCGAAGTCACGGGTGGCCTTCATCAACACCGGCTTCCTCGACCGCACCGGCGACGAGATCCACACCTCCATGGCCGCCGGGGTGATGGTGCGCAAGGGCGACATGAAGTCGCAACGATGGTTCCCGGCGTACGAGGACTGGAATACCGACACCGGCCTCGCCTGCGGATTTCGCGGGCGTGCGCAGATCGGCAAGGGCATGTGGCCCGCGCCGGATCAGATGGCCGACATGCTCGAGCAGAAGATCGGCCACCCTCGCGCCGGCGCGAACTGCGCGTGGGTGCCGTCGCCGACGGCAGCGACGCTGCACGCGACGCACTACCACCGCGTCGACGTCCTCGCGCGTCAAGCGGAGCTCACCGCGCGTCTCGCCGACGGTCCGCGCGCGACCCTCGACGACTTGCTCGATATCCCGATCGCGCACGCTCCCACATGGACGGCCGAAGAGATCCAGGCCGAGCTCGACAACAACGCGCAGGGCATCCTCGGCTACGTCGTCCGGTGGATCGATCAGGGCGTCGGTTGTTCGAAGGTGCCCGACATCCACGACCTCGGGCTCATGGAGGACCGCGCGACGTGTCGCATCTCATCGCAGCACATGGCCAACTGGCTCTTGCACGGCGTGGTGACCGAGGACCAGGTGATGGAGACGATGCGGCGGATGGCCGCGGTCGTCGATCGTCAGAACGCCGCCGATCCTGTGTACGAGCCCATGGCGCCCGAGTTCGACGGGCACGCGTTCCGCGCCGCGTGTGATCTGGTGCTGTCCGGCGTCGAGCAGCCATCCGGTTACACCGAGCCGATCCTGCACTCGCGACGGCTCGCGCACAAGGCTGCCGTCTCCTCTCGCTGACACCGCAGGGGGCGACGCTCAGGCGTCCGCGGTGCGCAGCGTGAAGAGCCCCACGATGCCGTCGCCGCTGGGGTCCAACAAGCGGTCGACCCAGTTGCTGTCGACGTGCGCCACGATGATCTCGCCGACCTCGTCGCTCACCGAGTCGTAGATGCCGAGCTTCTCCATGAACTCCGCGAGTCGGTGGTTGTCGGCCGTCGGGGAGACGTAGTGGATCGCCTCGGCGCCGTAGCGGTGGATGAGGAACAGGTGGAGCATCATCATCAGCCGCTTGCGGCGCAGTGACAGGTCGAGGTTGTTCTGGTCGCGCACCGACAAGAAGGCACGGCCGCGCCGATCGTTCAGCGAGTCGAAGACGACGTTGGCGACTTTGTCGCCGACGCTGTCGGTGACGCAGAGCTCGAGGATGTCGCGCCCTGCGGTGAACGGCCGCAGTGTTGCGGTGAGCTTGTGGTCGATGCCGTGGTGCTTCTTCCACGCCGACAGCCAGCCGTTGAGGAGGCTGACGGGCACCTCGGTTTGTACGAGGTGCTGGACCTGCGTCGAGCCCGCGCCCATGGCCTTTGTGGTCGCGGTGTGTCCCGACGCGGACATGAGCGCGGCGTCGATGCGCGGCCCACCGACGAGAGTCTGCGGGGTGCGATACGGCGACTCCAGCAGGCGGAGCCGCCGCTGCAGCCGTGCGAGCGCCAACATGCCATCTTCGAGGAGCGCGGTCGCGAATTCCTCGCTCGCCAGCCCGTCGACTTGATGACCGCCGTAGGTGATGAAGTTGAACACGAAGCCCATGCGACCCAACTGCGTGGGGAACGAGCGCATCTCCTCGTCGCTCATGCCCGTCGTGTCCCAGTTGAACGACGGCGAGAGGTTGTACGCGAGCATCTTGTCGGGATACACGCGATGGATCGCCTCGGCGAACTCGTGCGCGTCCGCCAGGTCGGCCGTCTTGGTCTCCATCCACAACAGGTCGGCGAAGGGCGCCGCGGCCAATGACTTCGCGATCGCGTAGTCGATGCCGCCGCGCACTTGGTAGAAGCCCTCGGGCGCGGTCGCTCGCTCGCAATCCCACACGACGTGGACCCCGAACTCGGCGGCTTTGGCCCGAGCGGTGTACCACGACGCGTCCGCGGAGAACTCGAGCCACTCGTCGACGGTCATGTCGTAGGTGCGGCCCTCGTCGATGCCGAAGCGCAGCGCGTCGGCGACGGCCTCGCGGTAGGTCTTCAGCCCGGCCTCTGCTTCCCACGTCTCGAAGAACGCCTCGGTGGCTTCATCGAAGAGGTCGTCGGCGCGCTTCGTGGAGCCGTCCAGGTACTGCGCCGCAAACGCGTCGATCCGGGCGAGCACGCCGGCGCGTTCGAGCCACGCCGTCGCGGCCGCGTACTGCGCTTCGGGGATCGCATAGAGGAGGTGCCCGTTGAGCGCCGTAACGCCCGCCTCGTACAGGCGCCGGATGGTGGCCAGGAAACCGACCTTGTAGGGCGGAACCCTCGTGTTGGTGACACCGAGCACGAACGGTTGGTCACGCTCGTCGCAAGCGTTCTCGAGCAACGTCGCCGCCTCGGCATCGGTGCGGGCGACGATGATGCCCGGGACGCCCATGATGTCGAGCTGCAGGCGCGCCGCGTTGAGTCGCTTGATCTGCTCGTCGGAGCCGACGAGCACCTTGCCACCTTGATGGCCGCACTTCTTCACGCCGGGCTTCTGGTCTTCGATGTGATAGCCGGGGACGCCAACCTCGACGAAACGACGAATGAGATTGCGGACGTGCGCATCGCCTCCGTGCCCGGTATCCGCGTCGGCGATGATCAGCGGCATGAAGTCAACCGCCGGCGTTGCGGCGCGCTGCGCGTCGGTCATCGCCGCCCGCGCGAAGTGCTGGTTCTTGTCCGCCGTGAGCAAGGCACGCACCAGCACCGCGGCCTCGTCAGGCACCTGGTTGAGCGGGTAGCTCGCCAGGTCGGACCCGGGATCCTCCTGCATCGAGCCTTTCGCCGACGTCGCCCAGCCGCCGAGGTAAATGCCCTCGATGCCCTTGCGCTTCATCGCGACCGCCTGCCCGGGCGAGTACGGGCCGAACGTGGTGATCGACCGGCCCTGCGCCTGCAGCTCACGCAGGCGGACGTAGAACTGCTCTGCGGCCACGCGCGCCACGGTGTAGTCCTGGCGGATCGTGCCCCGTTGCGCCAACACCTCGTCCCCGCAGTACAGACGGACGATGCCGTCAAAGCGAGGGCTGGCCAACCACTCCTGCAAGGAATCGCGCTCGTTCATGGTGAATTATCCGATCTCGCGTGACGGGACGAGCCGTCGTCATAGCAACCGTACCGGAGGGCGGATTCGTGCGACGCTGCTTCGATCGCTTGGTGCGTTCCACGATCAGTTTGCGAGTGACCCGGCGTAGATCTGCCAGGCGAGCACGGATTTCGCGGCGAGGCTGAGCACGAGATAGGTCTTCTCGCCGAAGGCGTAGTCGCGCCAGCGGCCGATCCCTCGGTATTGCAGCCACTGGTTGAGCCCGAAGCTGAAGAAGAAGACCAGCTCCGCGATCACGATGCCGTAGACGAAACCCGGCACAGTGTCGGCACCGATGACGTTCACCCAGATAGCGACCCAGGGCGCGATACCCGCGATCGTCCCGAACCAGAACGGCAGCATGGTCGTCGATGTCCGTCCGGGCGGGTTCATGCGTTCCTGCAGCCAACCGAACAGGATCATGGCGATGTTCGCTCCGGCAATGGCGACCACGGCGGTGATGTCGGTGATGCCGCTGTACGACGCGATCAGCAGCACCATGAGGGTCGCGCTGATCGAGTACTCCGCCCAGCGGAAACGGTTGATGCCTCGGCCGAGATCGTTCTCGTAGGTGCGCCGTGCGAAGGTGGCCGTGGCGAAGTGGTCGAGCGCGGCCAGCAGCAAGAACACCGCGATGGCCGGGCCGATCCGGACGTCGAACAGTCCCTCTGGTGTCGTCAACCGCGTGCCCGGAGGGCCTTGGGGGTAGGTGGAGGTGACGGTGATGGCGAAGTCGCTTGCCATCACGAGAATCAGCACCGCCTGAGCTATGTGCAGCGCCGTCAGGCCGAGGTTCCACCTGCGCAACTCCGCCAGGCGCGCCTGCGTGACACCGGAGGCAAGGGACTCGCCGCTCTCGGAGTTGCGTTGCGGTGTCGTTGATTCGGTCATGTGTGGCCTTCTTCTACATTGGTGCCCTCGAGGGCGATCCGTAGTCCATTGGCGGCTCGGCCGGCGATGCGCGCGAACAACGGGCGCAGCGCGAGGTCGGCGACCGCGAGGACTCCGTTGAAGCGGAGCTGGGCGTCGTACTCCACGATGCTGCCGTCGCCGTCGGGCGTCACGACGATGCGGTCCTCGGAGGTGAACACACGGCTCCTGGCCAAGACGAGCACACGACGCGGCGATTCGTATTCGATGGTGCGATACGTCAACACGATGTCCTTGGGCACGCCGGCGACGGTCACGTCGAACACCGACGCGTCGCCGCCGCCTTCGCCTCTGGTCTGCGTCACGTTGCGCACACCCGGATCCCAGCGGGCGAAGTTGCGGAGATCCGCCATGTACGCGAACGACTGAGCGGGCGACCACGGCGTGCGAATTTGGATTGTGTAACGAGCCATACCAGCGCTCTATTCGTGTGTCGCGGCGGGCCGCGCCGAGCGATTCTCGTCCGACTCTGCGAGCTGAGCGAACCAGATGCCGCCGGCCATGATCGCGCCCCAGACGGTAAGTGCGAAGACAACGAATCCGACGCTGAAGATGACGGTCTGGCTCATTGCCGTGCCTCGCTCTTCACCCGGGGCGCGACCTCGGCGATCGGCGCGAGCAGCAGCGTTCCCAACGAATAGATCGACGGGACCCACAGGCCGACGAAGATGCCGGCGGACGTTTCATCCTTTACGAAGTAGAGCCACACGGAGAAGAGGAACGAGATGAAACCGGCAACGAGGAACGGGAGCCGCGCTCGAAGCGAGGGATGGAGTCTGGGCACTGGATGCCTCCGGCAATTGGGTTTGCCCGGTACTACGTCCAGGTTCGGCCTGTGGATGCACCTCCGTCGATGAGGAAGTCGCGGCCGGTGATGAACGCGCCGTCTGGTCCCATGAGCAGCGCGCCGAGCTCCCCCGCAGACTTGGGTAGTGTTCGACTCGTGAACGACGACGTGTCCGCATCCATTGGTCTGACGCCGAGTCGTGTAGTCGCCGGTGAGGACCGCTCGGGTCGAGCGGTAGTGCTGTCGCGAGGTGTTCCCGACGCGCTCATGAATTTCCACGGCGTGGAGATCGCGGAGTTGTGGCGATTCGGGTCGCCCGCCCCGCAGGCGACCGATGGCGGTGATGTCAACCCCGACGGCTGGGAACTGTGGGCGCCTTCGGTGGGTGCGATGACGTGGCGCCTGGTGCGGTTCACCGTGGCCGACCCGACGCTGCATCGAACGCCGACGATCGATCTTGTCTTGGTGATCGATGGCGAAATCGACTTGATGCTCGAAGACGGGCCGACGCGTTTGAACGCGGGAGACAGTGCGGTCATACAGGGGTGCTTGCATGGTTGGCGGCTCGTGGACGAAAGGCCGTGCACCATGGTCGCGATGATGATCACCGTGAATCAGGACTAGCAGAAGCCAACGATTGCTGGCCATGCGATGAACGGGTGCTGGGTTATATGCGTTGAAGGCGGACGACCGGGATCTGTCGTTGATCACGGCACTTGTCCTGATAGCCGTAGGCGCCGGGGATGATTTCGACCATCATTGCGAATAGGCGGTCGCGGTCGGGCCCGTTGTCGACGGTGATCGCCCGGGCTCGCCAGCTGTCCCCGTGGTACTCGACGGTCAGTTCGGGGTTGCTCTGCAGATTGCTGTACCACTGCGGGTGCGTGGGATAGCCACCTTTGGTGCCGGCGACGATCAGATCGTCGCCGTCCTCGCGCACGTTCACCGGGGTTGTGTACTCCCTACCGGACTTCCTGCCAATAGTGCTCAGCAACACGATGGGCTGCAGCGCGCCGTCCCCGTCCGTGCCACCGTTCGCCCGGTAGTCGGCGATCAGACCCTTGTTGAACTCGCGGAGGTCGGTACGGGGTGGCTTGGCATCAGTCATGACCCGACGTTACACAGCAGATCTCACGCGCTGAGGTACCAACTACCGCTGACGTTGGCATCGGCGTCGGTCTGGAATCGTTCG
>JBDTLT010000104.1:0-17609 GCA_039934635.1 Acidimicrobiales bacterium | reverse complement strand
AGTGGCGGCGGACCTCCTGCCTCCTGCACCGGTGGTGGTGCGGTCGTCGATGGTGATGCAGTTGTGGGTGGTGGCGCGGCGGTCGGCGACGTTGACCCGCACGCGCCCACCAACACGAGCGCCGATACCGCCACGGCCCGGATCGAGACTTGCCACCCCACGACACCATTGTGGATCCTTGTTGCTCAACTGTGTGCTCACGCTCGCCGATAGGCGCGAGTGCGACGGATGCTGGCCCTGTTTGGTGCGTGCGGCTTCTTGGTCGCGAGCAGCATGGTTGTGCGGTCGAAGACTCCCCCAGAGCACTATTGCCTCGCGTTCGGAATGGTCAGCGTGCGCCGCGTCGAGCTCGACGGTCGGTTGTTTTCGATCGGGGGCACCACCGACGAGGCCGAGCTTCGCCGCGGCTGCTCGCACTACACCGGCGCGGTGATCCTTCCGAACTGCGATGCCTGGGAGAACCTAGGTGGCATGCGATCTCATCGCATCGGCAAGGTCGGTCCCTTCTACACGGATGGCACGTGCGACGGCAGTGGCGGGGGTACACGGCTCGCCAGCGCGCCGCCGGAGATCGTCGACAGCGGGCCCCGACCGCCGGGGTAGGGCGGCGCCATCGGTGGAGGATTGCGACGCCCGACCTACGATCGGGCCCGCCGTATGTCCTTCGACCCTGACACCATCGAGAGCTTCCGTTACGAGGGTTTCGAGATCGACGCGCCGTCGTCCACGGTGACGTGTCACTACGCGTTCGACGGATGGCACTTCACCGAGCGCGTCAGCTTCGAGCGCGGAGGCGATTGGTCGCAGCCGGAGGCGATACGCGCGGCGCGGCTCGTCTACCTCCTCGCCGGCGTCTCGTACTACAAGGCCGCCGCGCCTCGCATCATCGACTTCGCCGACGACGCGCTCACGGCGACCGAGCGAGCGCTGCTGCACGACTTCTACGTCGATGGTCTCGGTGAATACGCGTACCGCAACGATCTCGACCTCTCGGCCATCGAGTTGCGCGCTCGATCGTCCGAGCCAAAGCCGGTTCGCGCCGACGTCGACCCGCAACGACCGCTCGTCCCCTTCGGCGGTGGGCTCGACTCGATCGTGACCACCGAACTCGTACGCGCGCAGCACCGCGACACCGCGCTGTTCGTCGTGAGCCGCGCCGGTGATCGATTCGACGCCATCGAAGATGCGGCGGCGGCAACCGGCTTGCCGGTGATCCGGGCGGGCCGCGAGCTCGACCCGCAGATCTTGCAGTCGAAGGCGCTCGGTTTCCGCAACGGGCACATACCGGTCACCGGCATCATCTCCGCAATCGCGGTGGCCGCAGCAGTGCTCGACGGTCGCGGCGCGGTAGTGATGTCGAACGAATGGTCCGCATCGCAAGGCAATGTTGAAGTCGACGGGCGCGTCGTCAATCACCAGTACTCCAAGAGCTGGGCATTCGAAGCCGCGTTCCGCGCTGCGCTCGCCGACAACTTCGACGCCGGGCCCGACTACTTCTCGTTGTTGCGGCCGCTGTCCGAGCTTCGCATTGCGCAACTCTTCGTCGACATGCCGCGCTATCACCGTGTGTTCCGCAGCTGCAACCGTGCGTTCCACATCGATCGGGCGCAACGACTCGATCATTGGTGCGGCGTGTGCGACAAGTGTTGCTTCATCGACCTCATCCTCTCGCCGTTCCTCGATGCCGCTGAGCTCGACGCGGTCTTCGCCGGACACGAGCCATTGCAGAACTCAGCGTTGACGCAACAGTTCCGCACGTTGATCGGCCGCACGCCCGACTTCAAGCCGTGGGAATGCGTGGGTGATGTCGACGAATGCCAGGCAGCCGTCATACTCGCGGCCGACCGGCCCGACCGGGCGACGACCGTGATGCTGCACGAACTCGCCCGCGAACTCGCCCCTGAACGCGATCGCATCGCCGCGCTTATCCCACAATTGCTGCGCCCGATCGGCGCGCACTTCACCCCCGACGACTATGCCACCGCCGCTCTCGTGGACTGATCTCCGCGGCCGCACCGTGGGGGTGTGGGGCCTCGGTCTCGAAGGTCACGCCAACGTGGCCAAGTTGCGCACCCTCGGTGTCGAACCACTTGTCGTTGCGGACGAGCGCGCACTCGCCGAGGGCGGCCTCGAGTCGCTGATGGCCTGCGCCGTGGTCGTCAAGTCGCCCGGCATCAGTCGTTACCGCGCCGAAGCTCGCGCACTCGTCGACCAAGGCGTGGCGCTCGTCGGTGGCCTCGGCCTGTGGCTGCAGAGAGCGCCGCTCGATCGCGTCGTGGTCATCACCGGCACGAAAGGCAAGAGCACGACCACCGCGATCCTCGGGCATCTGCTCGACCGACTCGGCCATCGGTGCTTCGTCGGCGGCAACATCGGTCGCGTCCCTTACGCCGCCGACGTCGACGAGGCGCAGTACGACTACTGGGCGCTCGAAGTCTCGAGCTACCAGGCGACCGACCTCGCCGTATCACCACCCGTCGTGGCGGTGACCTCGCTGCATCCCGACCACCTGCCGTGGCACGGGGGCGAGGTCGAGCAGTACTACCGCGACAAGCTGTCGGTCTGCACCCAGCCCGGTGCCGCGTGGACCGTTGCCAACGCAATGAGCCCGACCCTCGAAGCACACGCGGTGTTGCTCGGGCCGCAAGTCCGTTGGGTGCCCGACGAGCGCTCGCCCTCGCTCGACTGGGCCGACGAGTTGGGGCTGGTCGGTGAGCACAACCGCATCAACGCCGAGATCGCCCGCGCCACCATCGAACAACTCGGCATCGACCTAGTGCGCGATCCCAAGGCTTTGCGCACCGCCGCCCGCGGATTCGTACCGTTGCCGAGCAGACTTACGCGCATCGGCACCGTGCGCGGGGTCGAGTTCGTCGACGACAGCCTGTCGACCAACGTGTTGCCCACGCTCGCCGCCGTCGATGCATTCGAGGGCCGGCGCATCGCGCTGATCGTCGGCGGCGAAGATCGCGGCATCGACTACGAACCACTCGCAGCCGGTCTCGCTCACCGCGGCGACCAACTGATCGTGCTCACCGTGCCCGACAGCGGCGCTCGCATCGCCGATGTCATCGGCTCGCGCGCCGACGTTCGCCGGTGCGCCGATCTCATCGACGCGGTGCGGCGCGGGTTCGAATGGGCGCACCCGGACGGCGTCGTGTTGCTGTCACCGGCCGCGCCCAGCTTCGGCCGGTTCCACGACTATCGCGACCGTGCCGACGCGTTCGCCGCGGCGATGCGCGCCTGCGAGACCGATTAGCCGATCTGCCCGCGCAGCCGCGAGATCCATTCGTCGGCGAGTCGCCACGAGGTCTGCACCTCTTCGCGCACGGCCGCGCCGTGCTCGCCCGCTGCGGGGTAGGACCCGAGAAACTTCACCTGTGCCTGCTTGGCATGCACTGCCCTCAACGCGTCGGCTACCAATTCGTCGGCGATGTGCCCGTCGAGGTCGATGATGAAGCAATAGTCACCGAGCGACACCTTGGTCGGGCGCGATTCGAGCTTGGTCAAGTTGATCGAACGCGCCGCGAACTCTTGCAAGATGGCGAGCAGGCTGCCCGGTACGTTGGCCCGCTGGAACACGACGATCGATGTCTTGTCGTGGCCGCTCGGCGCCGGCACTCCCTCACGCGCGACGGCGACGAAGCGTGTCTTGTTCTCGGGATGGTCTTCGACGTCGGCGGCAACAATGTCGAGGCCGTACACCACCGCGGCGCGCGCCGGTGCGAGGGCCGCGCTGTGGCCGTCGGCGTCGCGCGCGACGATCTCGGCCGCCTCGGCCGTCGAGTTCGCGGCGTCGATGCGGACGCCGGGCAGGTGGTCGTGGAGGTACTTCCAGCACTGCGCGGTGGCAACCGGTATCGACAGGACACGCGTGATGTCGGCCAGACGAACGCCGGGGGGTGCGAGCAGATTGAGGCTGATGTTGATGACGACCTCGCGCCGTATCAACAGGTCGAGATCGAACGCGAGCGTGTCGAGGGTCAGGTTGACCGTGCCCTCGATGGCGTTCTCGATCGGTACGAACCCGATGTCGGCCGTGCCGTCGGCCACGTGATGCAACACCTCGGGGATCGACACGATCGGTCGCAATTGACCCTGCGCCAGGTCCGACTGCGTGAACAAGGCCTGTTCCGTAAAGGTCCCGGCCGGCCCGAGGAAGGCGACGACAGGGGCGGGTAATGCGGACGGGGCCATGAACGGGGAGGATAGTGACGTGGACGAGGCCTCCCTGCACAGTTTGCTCGCCGATGTGGCTGCGGGTCGCGTACATCCCGACGATGCCGTCGCCGCGCTGCGCCGGCTGCCCTTCGCTGACTTGGGCCATACGAAGGTCGATCATCACCGTTCGTTGCGCCAAGGCCTGCCCGAGGCGGTCTACGCGCCGGGCAAAACGCCCACTCAATGTGCAGAGATCGTGGCCGAGCTCTGCGCCAACGGATCAGGCCCGATCGTGTTGAGCCGGGTCGATGACGCGCAGGCCGACGCCGCGATGGCGGCCAACCCTGGCGCGCAGCGCTACGGCGCGACCGTCGTCTGGCGCCCGGCCGAGCGGCGCCGCGCCACCGTTGCCGTCGTCACGGCCGGCACCGCGGACCTGTCCGTGGCCGACGAATGCGCGACGATTCTCGACGCGCACGGGATCGATGCCCGTCGCGTGACCGACGTCGGAGTCGCCGGCCTGCACCGGCTGCTGGCCCACATCGACGAGATCGTGTCCGCCGACGCCGTGGTCGTCGTCGCCGGCATGGAAGGCGCCTTGGCCAGCGTCGTGGGCGGTCTCGCCGCGGGGCCTGTCATCGCCGTGCCGACGAGCGTCGGCTACGGCGCCGCGCTCGACGGTGTCACCGCTCTGCTGGCGATGCACGCGTCGTGCGCCTCGGGCGTCACCGTCGTCGGCATCGACAACGGTTTCGGCGCGGCCTGCGCAGTGCTGCGGGTGCTGCGACTGCGAGGATGCTGACATGGCGATCGCGTGGTTCCACTGTTTTTCGGGCATCGCCGGCGATATGGCGCTCGGTTCGCTCGTCGACGCCGGTGCGGATCCCGACGAAGTGATCGCGATCTGCCGGCGGCTCGATCTCGACGGCTGGTCGCTCGAGTTCGAACCAGTGCTCCGCGGCGGGATCGCCGCCACCAAAGCGCACGTGCACGCGGCGGAGACGACGGTGGTGCGCACTGCCGCCAACATCCTCGCGATGATCGCCGACGCCGCGTTGCCTTCATCGGTCGAATCGCGCGCGCTGCGCACATTCGAGTGCCTCGCCGAAGTCGAAGGACGCCTTCATCGCGTCGCACCCATGCAAGTGCACTTTCATGAGGTCGGTGCCATCGATTCGATCATCGACATCGTCGGCACGTGCGCCGCGCTCGATCTGCTCGGCGTCGATGCGCTGTACGCGAGCCCCGTTGCGGTCGGGCGCGGCATGGTGCGGTCCGCGCACGGCCTCATCCCCAATCCGCCGCCGGCCGTCGTCGAGTTGTTGGTCGACGCGCCCACCTATGGCATCGATACGCCCGTCGAGCTGACGACGCCGACCGGTGCGGCTCTTCTCGCGGCCAACGTCGTCGAATGGGGACCCTTGCCACCGATGACCGTCGGTGCAAGTGGATTCGGTGCGGGATCGCGCGACATCGACGGTCGCGTCAATGCCGTGCAGATCGTCGTCGGCGCCGCCACTGCGACGCGGGGCCGCGGCCAACCGGTGACGCTGTTCGAGACCAATGTCGACGACGCCACCGGCGAAACGCTGGCGCACACGATCGCGGCGCTGCTCGACGCGGGCGCCCACGACGCCTGGATCACTCCGGCGATCATGAAGAAAGGCCGGCCCGGCCACGTCGTGAGCGTCCTGTGCGATCAGGCGATCAGCGAACAAATCGCGGCCACGCTCACACGCGAGACCGGCTCGTTCGGCGTGCGCGGTCAACGGCTCGAACGCTGGCCCCAGTCGCGCTTCGTCGAGCAGATCGACGTTCACGGCCAGCCCATCCGGGTCAAGGTCAGCCCCGGTCGAGCGAAGGTCGAACACGACGACGCGGCGAGCGCGGCGCGCGCGCTACGACGTCCGCTGCGCGAGGTCGTAGCGCTCGCCGAGCAAGCGTGGCGTGACCACGACCACGACCACGACCACGACCACGATCACTGAGACGGGCGGCTCGCCAGCGCGCGCCACAGCGCGCGGTAGTTGGGATACACGAGCTCGGGCGTGACCCAGCCCGCAGCGTCGAGTTCGCGATGCAGTGCGGGCAGGTTGCGATACGGGATGCCGATGTCCACGTGGTGCGCGAGATGCCAACCCGTGTTGTACGGCACGAGCGCGAATCGCGCGAGCGCCGATTGCTGCACGTGGTGGGTCGTCTGGCGGCGGTCGTTCGAACGAATCATGCCGCCGTGCTCGGCGATGGCGCGCAGGCGGTTGATCACGCGCCACACCGTCATCCACGGCGCGAGCCAGAGGAACACGTACAACTCGGGGCGCCCGAGCGCGGTGAACCCCGCAATCAGGACCACTTGCGCGGCGAGGATAGAGAGCGCGATGGGTCGGCCGGTCGGTGATCGCAATGCGCCGAACAACGGACGCAGGTTCTTCCACCCGCTGACGAAAAACGCATCGCGGGTCAGCTTGCGCCGCAGCGATGCCCGCGTCACGGGATAGGCCGCGTACAACGCCTTGTCCGGTTCGTCCGGACCCATCTCGTCTTTGTGATGCGCCATGTGGCCCTTGCGGTAGATCTCGAACGGCACGAGCCCGGGGTAGTCGAGCAGCCACTTGCCGACGAAGTCGTTGACGCGGCGGTTCGAGAACAACAACAAGTGCGCCGCCTCGTGCCCGAGGATCAGCAACTGCGAAAAGGCCCGGCCCATCAGCAGGAAGGCCAGGACCCACACGACGGGGTGATGTAGCCAAATGGCGCCGCCGATGACCACCGCGATCTGCACCCAGAGCGAGGCGACGGTGAGCGCGTTGGCGCCGTTGGGAATGCGGCGCAACTCGGCCCGTAGGTCGGTACGCAGACGGGCGCCGCCGCGCAGCCGATCGGTCGGTAACACGTCAGGCAATGAGGCGGCCGGAGGTACGACGTTGAGGCGCACCGTGCTCGGACCCGTGGTCATGCCCCTACGATACGGCTATGGACGATCGCTTGTATTTCCGCCAATTGTTGTCAGGTCGAGATCTGGCCAAGGGCGACCGGATGGCCCAGCAGATGGTCAACTTCGCGTACCTCGTGGGCGACCGCGAGACCGGCGAAGCGGTCGTCGTCGACCCCGCCTACAACGTCGATGACATCCTTACCGTGCTCGAAGCCGACGGCATGCGACTCGTGGGCGCGCTCGGCACGCACTATCACGCCGATCACATCGGCGGATCCATGATGGGCTTCGAGGTTGTCGGCATCGCCGATCTGCTCGAGCGCGTGACGGTGCCGATCCACATACAACGCGACGAAGCCGATTACGTACGCAAGACCACCGGTGTCGGCGACCAAGACCTGCAGTTGCACGACAGCGGAGATGTGGTCAGCGTCGGCGCCATCGACATCGAGTTGATCCACACGCCCGGCCATACACCGGGCAGTCAGTGCTTTCTCGTTGCCAATCGTCTTGTCGCCGGCGACACGTTGTTCCTCGACGGCTGTGGTCGCACCGATCTCCCGGGCAGTGACTCACGCGAGATGTACTACAGCCTCACACAACGCTTGGCGAAGGTACCCGACGATGCCGTGTTGTATCCCGGCCATCTGTATTCGGCCGAGCCATCCGCGCCGATGGGCGAGACGCGTCAGCACAACTTCGTTTTTCGCCCGCGCAGCGTCGAGCAGTGGATGGCGATGTTCGGCGGCTGAGCCGTCAGTCGCGCATGAACGGTTCGTCGGAGTCTGCGGTCGTCTCGACCCGCTCCTGCCACATCTTGAAGCAGTCGGCGCAGCTGAGGTGCACACGTCCCCGCAGAGGATCGTGGATGTCGACACGAGCGGTCGCACCACACTGGGGGCAGTTGTGCACGTCATCGGCCCGTGGCAGCACGACCTTCGCCGAGCTTTCGAAACGGAACAGCGGTGCCGCTTCTTCGGTGTGGGGCAGTGTCGTGGCCGCGCCTTCGGCGCGAGTAGCGATTTGATCGCGCAGATCGATCGGTCCGAATGTGACGCGTGGTGATTGTTGTTGCGTCGCGTCGAACAGGCGCTGATAAAGGTCGTCGGCCGACGGGCCATCGAGCACGATCTCGGCATCGATCGCGACGTCGTCGAGGTTGATCATCGCGATCTGATCGGAAAGGTGGTTGTGAGGGGAACGGCTGTGGCCTGGCTGCTCGGAACTCAGCGAGCCACTGGCGAGGTCGTGGGCCTGTGACGATGCCAGCGGCGGGAGGTCGGCGGTTGCCGTCGGCATCCAGACGCCCGGCATCGGGATGGCCTCCGCGAGTACGGCGTCATCGAGATCTTCGTCGACGGTGTCGCCGTCGCGTGGTTGGATCGGGAGCGAGGTCACGGTCGCGAGCGCGCCATAGCGCATGACTTCTTCGAATGGTCGCTGCCACAACGGAAGACCGGTGCTCGGCGTCGCCGCCGCGTCGGGGCTTGCCGGCTCGGGCAGGCGCATCTTCATCACCGACACGCGGCCCGGATCGACGGGCTCTTGCGCAGGTTCGGGGAGCGCCGCTGCTCTCGGTTCGGAATCGATTGACGTGACGATGAAGCGGGGGGCGCTGGGCTCCGGCTGTCTGCGCCGATCCATAGCCGCTTTCGCGAGACGTTCGGACAGGTTCACTTGCGTACTTCCTTGCTTGTCGAGCCGGTGAACCCACGGTACGCAGAAGACGTCGACACGTCATGAGGCGGCGTGACTCGCCTGGTCATGACCAACGCGCGTCACCCGCCTGGGTCGAACGGCCCACTGGCTGCACGCAAGCGCTCAACTTCGTGGTAGTCACGCCGAAAAGACAAACGGGAACTTACACATGGCAGGAGACGATTCGATGCAACAAGCAGAGCGCAGTCAGCGCGCGCCGTTGCGTCGATTCACCTATTCGCGCAAAGGCTATGAGATCGCCGAAGTCGACCGATTCGTCACCGACTCGAGCATCCAGATGAGCGCGGCGCAGCAACGCATCCAACTGCTCGAGCATCAACTCGACCAGTTGAGCCACGAGAACGAAGCGCTGACACAGATGATCAACCATGTGGCTCGCCTCGGCGAGCAGATGGTGGCGGAGGCACGGCAAGAAGCGCACGACATCGTGTCCGGCGCTCGCTCCGAAGCCCATGAGCGCGTGATCGTCGCTCGTGCCGACGCGAAGACGCTCGTATCCGAAGAACGCCGCAAGGTCGCGGACGAGCTCGAGATGCTGGCCATCGTGCGCGAGACGGTCGTGAGTGAGCGTGACGCGCTGCTCGCGTTCCACTCCGACCTCAACGGCAGGTTGCGGGAGGTCGTCACGTCGATCGTCAACTACAGCAACGACGACCAGATCCACGAGCTGGCTGCCATCGGCGGCATCATCTCGCCCGAGCTCGCACCATCGCGCTCGGCCCGTCGCCGGGCGGCGGCGATCTCTCCCGATCCCGTCGACGATCCCGATGCGGTGGACGAGGCCGTCGAAGTCTTCCCGCCCGCCGCCGAGTCCGACACGATTCGGGCCGAGGCCGCAGAAAGCGATGTCCCGGATCCCGTCAAGACCGACGACGTCGTCGACACCGAAGATGCCCTCGGAGCTGACGCAGCAGACGAATATGCCGACTTCGAGACGGCCGAGATGCTCGCCGACGAGAGCTTCGATCGTGCGTTCACGTCGTTCATGGGCAACGACATGGGCGCCGAGCCGAGTCGCGACTGGATGATCAACGGAGAGTGATTTCCTCGACGGTGCAAGAGGCAACGGCCTCGACGTCGATCTCCACGCCGATACCGAGCCCGCTCGGCACCGCCATCGACCCGTTGCGGTCGAGCACGAACGGTGCGGTGATGTCGCGATCGAAGTAGCGGTCGGTCGCACTGATGTCACCCGGCAGCGTGCAGCCGTCGAGCGCGGCGACCGCCAAGTTGACTGCGCGATTGATGCCGAGGTCGAGCATGCCGCCGACCCAGCTGTCGATGCCGGCCGCGGCACATTCCTCGACGATTTGGCGAGCCGCGCGCACACCGCCGACGCGGCTGGGTTTGACGTTGACCACATCGGCGGCACCGAAATGCTGGGCCAGTTGCACGTCGGACACCGATCGGATCGATTCGTCGAGACAAATGGGGGTGACGAGCTCGCGGGCGAGCGCGCCAGACTGCAACCACGCGTCGGGATCGAGGGGCTGCTCGATGAGACCCAGACCGAGCTGGTCGAGCAGCCGCAACGCGCGATCGTCACTCGTATACGTACCGTTGGCATCGACCCAGAGTCCGACGGCGGTCCCGATCGCCTCGCGTACCATGCGCACGACGTCGACATCGCGGCCGGGCGCGACCTTGAGCTTGATACGCCGGTACCCTTCGTCGACCCGCAAGGCCGCCGTCACCGCCGTCTCGCGAGGGTCGCTCGCGAGATCGACCACGACACCGACCGGCACCGCTTTTCGTGTCGCACCGAGATACGTTGCCAGGCTCTTCTTACGTTCACGCAGGTGCGCGTCGAGCAGCGCGGTTTCGATTGCCGCCTTGGCCATCGAATGGCCCCGCACGGTGGACGTGCGTTCGTCCAGTTCTTCGTAGGACGACCATGGGCCGGACAGCAAGCGCGGCAACAGATGATCGCGGAGCACGAGCCACGCTCCGCCGACGAACTCGGCCGTGTAACTCGGTGCGATCTCGGCCGCACACTCGCCCCACCCGACGCCTTCGTCGGTGTGCAGGCAGACGAGCACGGACTCTTTGGCGGTGGTGACACCGTGCGCGGTGCGAAACGGTCGGCGCAACGGCACCCGGACACGGATCAACAAGGCCGATTCGAGCCGCATCGGCCCACTGTGGCACATGGCGGATCGCCGAGCGGTGTGCGAGGCTCCCCGCATGTTCAACGCACTCGTTGTCGACAAAGACACTGACGGTACGGTCTCGGCGCAACTCCGCGAGGTCGACGACTCGCAGCTACCCGACGGCGATACCACCATCGCGGTGGAGTACTCGACGATCAACTACAAGGACGGCTTGGCGATCGCCAACCGTTCCCCGGTCATTCGCAACTTTCCCATGGTGCCCGGCATCGATCTCGCCGGCACGGTTGCGGCCGGTGGCGCCGGCGATTGTGGTGTGGGTGCCCGCGTCACGGTCAACGGCTGGGGCGTCGGTGAGCAGCATTGGGGTGGGTTGGCCCAGCGGGCGCGCATGACCTCGCAGTGGCTCGTCCCGCTGCCCGATTCGATCTCCACGTTGCAGGCCGCCGCCATCGGCACCGCCGGTTACACGTCGATGCTGTGTGTGCTCGCGCTCGAGGCGCACGGCATCGTGCCGGCCTCCGGCCCGGTCGTGGTCACCGGTGCCGCGGGCGGTGTCGGCAGCGTGGCGGTCGCCATCTTGGCCAAGCTCGGCTACGAGGTACACGCGGTCACGGGGCGGCCCAACGAGTCCGACTATCTGCGCGCACTGGGCGCGGCCGAGATCATCCCGCGCGAAGAACTCAATGGTGATCCCCGCCCACTCGCCAAGACGCGATGGGCCGGTGGCGTCGACGCGGTCGGCAGTCGCATCCTGGCCAACATCTTGTCGATGACCAAGGACAACGGCTGCATCGCGGCGTGTGGTCTCGCGCAAGGCATGGATCTGCCGGCGTCGGTCGCGCCGTTCATCCTGCGCGGTGTCACCCTCGCCGGGGTCAATTCGGTGATGGTGCCCTACGAGCGACGCGTCATCGCGTGGCAACGACTGGCCTCTGACCTCGACGCGGCAAAGCTCGATTCGATGACCACCGTGGTGCCGATGGGCGACGTCGTCCGCGTTGCCCACGAGATCCTCGACGGCACGATTCGCGGCCGGGTCGTGGTCGACGTGAACGCATGAGTGTTGCGCTCGCCGGCAAGGTCGCCATCGTCACCGGCGCCAGCCGGGGCGTCGGCGCGGCCGCGGCGATCGCGTTGGCCGAAAAGGGATGCGCGGTGGTGTGCGCCGCCCGATCAACCGATGCCGCGCCCAAACGTTTGCCGGGCACCATCGACGCGGTGGTCGAGCAGATTCGCGCGAGCGGCGGCGACGGGCTGGCCATACCGACCAACCTTGCGAACGAAGACGACGTCGTGGCGATGGTCGCGCGCACGGTCGAGCACTTCGGTCGCCTCGACATACTGGTCAACAACGCGGCGATCACGTTCGTCGGCGACCTCCAGATGGCCACCAAGCGCTACGACCTCATCATGGACGTCAACTGCCGTGCGCCGTTCATCGCCATCCGTGAAGCGGTGCCGCATATGCGCGGCGTGGGCGGCGGTTCGATCGTCAACGTGTCGTCGGCCGCGGCGTTGATGCCGGTGCCGCACATGTCGGTGTACGGCGTATCCAAGTTGGCGCTCGAACACGTGACGCTCGACGCGGCCCGTGAGCTCTATCCCGACAACATCGCGGTCAATTGCTTCCGCATCGATATCCCGGTGGCGACCGAGGGGTTCATGGCCAACGTTCCCGATGGCGACCACGACTCGTGGGAGCCGGCCGAAGTGGCCGCCGAGGGCATCGTGTGGATGCTGCGCCAGCCAATGCCCTATACGGGTTGGCGCGAGTCGATGCTCCAACTCGGCCCGCGCGAAGGCATCATGCAGAGCCGGTCCACGCGGCCCGTCGATCGCCCGATCCGTGTCACCGAGCTCGTCAACGGCCTCTACACCGAGACGCATCTCCCCGGCGTCGTCGACGGTTAGCTGTGCGGTTCCGCCGCAACGGAACGACGGCTTCGCCGCGCCGATGGAACCTTTACATCACGACGACGCCGCGGGTCATCCGTCCGTGGTGAAGGTCGTCGAGCGCGGTGCCGATCTGATCGAACGTGTAGCGCGCGTCGAGGAGGCCATCGAGATCGAGCCGGCCTTGCTGGTAGAGATCGACGAACTGTGGGATGTGCACCTTGGGGATGATGGAACCACCGAACGTGCCGGTGACCCACTTGTGCCGTAGGAACTGTGAAGTGTCGATCGACGCGAGGACCGTGGCGTCGGCGCGCCCGATGATCACACACGTACCGCCCTGGCGGGTTGCCGCAATGGCGACCTCGGCGGTGACACTCGTGCCGACCGCGTCGAATGCGTAATCGACGCCCCGGCCGCCGGTGAGATCGCGTACGGCCGACACCACGTCGTTGCCGGTCGCGTCGATGACATCGGTGGCCCAGCCCCGTTCTTTCGCGCGGGCGATCTTGCTGGCGGCGATATCGACGGCGATGATCTGCGTCGCGCCCTTGACGCGCGCGCCGAGCATGGCCGAGCAGCCGACACCTCCGGCGCCGACGACCAACACCGATGAGCCGGGAGAGACGTTGGCCCGCACCATCGCTGCGCCCATACCCGTGCTGACGCCACACGCGAACCCGCACACCTTGTCGAGCGGCGCGTCGTCGCGGACCTTCGTCGCGAAGCGTTCGGGCACGACGGCGTACTCGGCGAACGATGCCTGGTAGTGCAACGAATGGATCGGCGCGCCGCCCTGCGACAGGCGGGTGGTGCCGTCGAGCATCTTGCCCGTGAAGAACAACGTCTCCTCGCACAACGGTTGGTCGCCGGTGAGGCAGTAGCGGCATCGTCCGCAGCCCCCGATGATCGAGCAGACCACGTGGTCGCCGACCGCGAACTCGCGCACGCCGGGGCCGACTTCGACGACGACACCCGCGCCTTCGTGGCCGAGAACGATAGGGCGAGGCGAGGGGAGATGACCGGTCAAAATCGACAGGTCGGTATGGCAGACGCCGACGGCCGCGATCTTGATCTTGATCTCGCCGGCCAGGGGAGTGGGCTCATCGATGTCTTCGACCGCGATGTCGCCTATGCCTCTACAAATTGCTGCACGCATGAATGATCGTCACTTGTCCTTTTGTGCTGTCTTCATCTCGTCGAGGTTGGCCATGACCGGATAGCCGGTCAGCGAGAGTGCGTTGCCGTGCGCCAGCGAGTGCATGTCGAAGACCGACTGCTGCGCCACGTACTGCCCCATGATGTCGAGTGTCTGGTTGACCGCACGCTTGGCCATTGCCAATGCGAAGGGGTGCATCTGCGCGATCTGATGGGCCATTTCCATCGTCTGGCTCTCGAGCTCGTCGACCGGCACCACCCGGTTGACCATGCCCAGTTGATGCGCTTCTTCGGCATCGATGACCGACGCCATGAAAAGCATCTCTTTGGCCTTGCGGGCGCCGAACTCCCACACGTGGCCGTGGTATTCGACGCCACCGATACCCATGCGCACCACCGGGTCGGAAAACCGGGCGTTGTCGGCGGCGATGATGAGATCGCAAGGCCAGCACAACATGAGCCCGCCGGCGATGCACGCACCCTGCACCGCCGCGATCGACGGCTTGGGAATGTCGCGCCACTTGCGGGAGAAGCCGAGGTAGTGCTTGCGCTCCCAGTTGTAGAGCGCCGCGAGACCTTCGTTGGCGATGTCGATCTCACTCACGATCGCACGGTCGCGCGACGCGGAGATGTCGTGCCCGGCAGAGAAATGGGGACCGTTGGCTTTGATCACGATGACCCGCACGTCTTTGTCGGCGGCGGCCATGTCCCACGCCTGGTCGAGTTCGCGCAGCAGTTGTGGGTTTTGCGCGTTGCGTCGGTCGGGTCGGTTCAGCGTGATGACGCTCACGCGATCGACGACCTCGTACAGGATGAACTCCATCTCCGACATTGCGTCCCCGTTTCGGCAGTAGGGTCGGACCGAGGCCCGAGGAGCTGTTACTCCCGGGCGCAAGCTTGGCGAGTGCCAACGGGCCCACGGTAGCGGAGGCGGTCGAGTGGGGGAGATGCCGGCGTGACCAACGAGGCGGAGGATCGAGCGCGTTTGGCCATCGACCACATCCTCTTCACGATCGCGGAGCGTCGCGACGCCGGCGACTTCGAAGGGATGGCGGCGCTGTTCGCCCGCTCGTCGTTCGACACCGACTATCCCGACGCGCCCTCCGGCCATGGTGTGCAGCAGGGTGCGGCCGAGATCGCCGAAGGGTTCCGGGCGATGTGTCATGTCTACGAAGAGGGCGGCGCTCGCACCCAGTACCACACCACCAACTCGATCTACGCAATCGATGTCGATGCGGGTCACGCCGACGTGCGGTCGTACTACTTCGTGACCCAGGCGGTGCCCGCCCATCTCGATCACGTCGGCGGCGTCGGGTTCGGGCTGCAGGTCGTCGCGAGCGGTCACTATGTCGACCGCTTCGAGTGCGTCGGCGGCCAATGGCAGATCGTCGCCCGCAAGATCTTCGCTGACCTGACCGGCGATCGGTCGCGACACATGACCATGGATCCGGTCGAGTACGGCCGTCAGTTCCGGCAGCGCGCGGCCGAGTAGCCTCGCTGCGTTCGACGCAGCACATACACGAAACGGGGTTCGCAGTGGCCGACTACGAGAGCTTGATCTACGAAGAGGGCGACGGCATCGCGACCATCACCTTGAACCGTCCCGACAAGCACAACTCGTTCAGCCCGACCCTGATCGACGAAGTGCAACACGTCTGGAAGTCGTTGCGCTTCAACGACGACGTGCGCTGCGTCATCATCACCGGTGCGGGGGAAAAGGCGTTCTCGGCCGGCATCGACCTCACGTTCTCGCATCCTCAACCCACGTCCAAGCTGATGCTCGACGACCCGATGATGCGCATCGGTCCCAAGACGAACGATTACTGGAAACCCGTGATCGCCGCGGTCAACGGCATGGCGCTCGGCGGCGCGTTCTACATCCTCGGCGAAGTCGAGTTCATCATTGCGTCCGAGACGGCCACCTTCTTCGACCCGCACGTCACGCACGGCATGCCCTGTGTCTACGAGCCGATGTTGATGCTGCAGCGCATGCCGATCGGCGAGATCATGCGGCTCTCGTTGTTGGGCCGCTTCGAGCGCATGAGTGCCAAGCGTGCGTACGAGATCGGTCTCGTACAGGAGGTGACCACCCCCGACAAGTTGATGGAAGCGGCGCGATGGTCGGCCGAAGTGATCGCGGCTGCGCCCGATTCACAAGCCATCGAGAGCACCGTCAAGGCCATCTGGACTGCTCAGTACATGAGCATCCACCAAGCGCTGCAAAACGCCCCCGCACTCGTCAACGTGTGCGGCACCGGTGTACCGGCTCGCGCGAACGAGCTGCGCCAGCAACGCATCGAGTCGCGCACCCGTTGATCGATCGCGCCGCAACCGTGGCACGCTGAAGTAGTGGAGCTCACGCCCGACCAAGCGATCCGAAACGCCCACGAGTGGTTCGAGCACAACAGTGGCTGGGCGCCGCCCGACGAGGACGAGTTGGCCGAATGGGTGGCCGATGGCGTGTGTCGCTGTCCGGACCATTGCCTGGTCGCGCCCCTCGCGCACTGCACCCACGGCCTGGCGTCGTGGTGGTTGATCCTCGACGCGCAGCGCGACGAGGACGGCCGTAACCACCAGCGGCGTCGGCTCTGACGACCGCAATCATCGAACGCGCGTACCGCTGACTTCGCTATCGAGAAGCGTGACTGCCCATCGGTTTCGACGATCCATGGGTCGTTGTGCCTATTCTTTCGCAAAAGATACCGGTCGGTAATGACCGAAAACCTGGAGGGTTTACTGCATGCGCGGACGAATTCACATTGGGCGAACACTTGTTGTCTTGGTTGCGATCGGGCTTCTGGCGGCGGCCTGTGGCGACGACGGCGGGTCCAGCGGCGACACTGGTGGTGCGACACCCGGCAAGGGAGTCAAGTGCGCGACCGCGCCGGCTCTCGGCTACTTCGGTCCGCTCACGGGCGACGCGGCGAACTTGGGCATCAACATCAAGCGCGGTGCGGAGCTTGCCGTCGAGTTGTGGAACAAGGACAACCCCGATTGCAAGGTCACGCTCAAGGACTACGACTCCCAGGGCGATCCGCAAAAGGCACCCGCACTCGCCGACCAGGCCATCGCCGACAAGACGATCCTCGGCATCATCGGCCCCGCTTTCTCGGGTGAATCGAAGGCAGTAGATCCCAAGTTCGATCAAGCGGTTCTGCCGATCATCACTCCTTCGGCGACCAACCCTGATCTGTCGAAGAACGGCTGGAAGATCTTCCACCGCATGCTCGCCACCGACGCGAAGCAAGGTCCCGATGTGGCGAACTACATCAAGGACACCCTGAAGGCGAAGACCGTGTTCGTCATCGACGACCAGAGCGAGTACGGCAAGGGTCTTGCCGACCAGGTGCGCAAGACGCTTTCGGGGCTCAACCCGGGCAGCGATTCGATCGACCCCAAAGCGAGCGATTATTCGGCGGCGGTCACCAAGGTCAAGACGGCGGCACCGGATGTGGTGTTCTACGGCGGCTACTACAACGAGGCCGGCAAGCTGGTCAAGCAGCTCCGTGACGGCGGCGTGAAGTCGACGTTCGTGTCCGGCGACGGCAGTGCGGACCAAGGGTTCATCAAGGCGGCTGGCCCGGCGAGCAAGGACGCGATCATCTCGTGCCCCTGCAACATCAACGGCAACG
>JBDTLT010000103.1:0-17668 GCA_039934635.1 Acidimicrobiales bacterium | reverse complement strand
TGCATGACGTCCTACGGATCAGAAGGTTGGGGGTTCAAGTCCCTCCGAGCGCACTAATCACCGGTGACCCGAACAATCGCGAGCGCAGCGCAGCTCCTTTCACCGGGATCAGCTTTTCTGTGCGGGATTCGCCGTTCGAGAACCCGGCACAGGTACTACTCGGCGGTCCACCCGCCATCGACGGTCAACACCGAGCCCGTGACATACGACGCGCGGTTCGAGAGCAGGTACGACACTGCATCGGCGATCTCGCGCGGCTGCGCGACGCGGCCCAGGGGTACTTGCGAGTTGAGCCACTCCTCCTGTCCGGGCTCGCGCAGACGCTCTTCCATCATCGGCGTGTGGACAGGTCCCGGCGCGATCGCGTTGACGCGGATACCGGCCTTGGCACCCTCGAGCGCCGCGGCCTTCGTCAGCATCGCCACTGCCGCCTTCGACGCGACGTAGTGGACCTGGCCCTGCACCGCTTGGAACGCATTGACCGAAGAGATGTTGACGATGCCGCCAGCGCGTTCGGCCGGCAGCCACTGACGAAAGGCCTCTCGCACTCCGAGGAACGTGCCGGTCAGGTTGATACCGATGACGCGCTCAAATTCGGCGACCTCCATATCGACGATCATGAACCTCGTACGCACACCCGCACAATTGACCAGCGCGTCGATGTCGCCGATCGTCTCGAACAATTGCTGCCATGCCTGTTCGTCAGTGACGTCGAGAACATGACCATCCGCCGGTGGCTTGATATCGGCGAGGTGTACTCGCCATCCTTCCTCGGCAAGAACGGCGCCGACCGCGGCGCCGATACCCGATCCACCCCCGGTGACGAGCACCCGTCGTTGCGTCATGTCGACCTCGCCTCCAACTTCACCGGATATCGCTTGAAGTAGCCCCGACTGGTGAGCTCGTCGACCACTGGTGGATCGTCGGGCAGACGACTGACACCCGCACGGAACACAGATTGCACGGCGAGAGGCACAAGCCCGAGGAGCTCGCCGGTGTCCGTGCCGTCGTCGTCAAGACATCCCGCGGCCAAATCCTGACCGATGCACGCGTGCATCCCCGTACCAAAGCTCGTGCCCCAAGGAGGAACATCGTTCGGCAAGTGCCGCTCGGGCGCGAAGTCATCGGCGTTGTCACCGAACACCGCGGGGTCACGGTTCGCCGCGACGAGGTCGAGGTCGACAATCTGGCCGGCGACGACTTTTGTGCCATCAGCGAGCACCAGGTCGCGCATCGCGCGTCGCCGCCGCACGGGGCTCGGCGGTTCGAGTCGTAAGACCTCGTGTACGGCTCTTTGTACAAAACCTCGGTCGTCGATCACGCGCTGCCGCTCCTCAGGATGGTCGTCGCAATTGTCGAGGAGGCGGTGCACGGTTCGGGTGAAGCTGGTTGCGGTGGTGTGCGCGCCCGAGAGAAGATAGAAAGCGATCTCGCGCAAGATGACATCGTCGGCAAGCTCTAGTTCGTCGACGTTGCGCAACAGCACGGTCAGCACATCACGGGGCACGGTTCCATCATCGTCCTCGCCGCGATCGACGCGGGTCAGCAGTGCTCGACGGCGCTCTGCCGAGGGCACCACGAACTCACGGTCGAATTCGGCGAGCGCGGCACGGACTTTCGCTTCGAGGGCTACCTTGTCGCCGAGATAGTTCGCGATCGTGGCACCTTCGATGAAGACCATCATGAACTCGTACAGCCGGAACGACTCCTCGGCGGTGCCGGCCGGCCGGTCGATGCCGGCGCTCAACGCACCGAGGTTCATCATCATCTGGTGGCCGAGCGAGACGAGCTCCGCCTGCCCGGCGGCGACATGTGGTGCCAGCGTGTCGGCGACGATCTGCGGGAACAACTCCCGCTCGTAATAGGCGAACGTCTCCCTGCGGAACAACCGGTTCTCGAGCCGCCGCCGCGCGCGATGCTCGTCGCCGTGGAGGTTGATCAAGACGTCTTGCATCACGACACCTTCGTCGAAGAGTGCCTGGCGCAGATCACGGTTGCGATAGGCGGCGATCACGTCGTGATAGCCCGTCAGCACGACTCGCTCGGTCATGGCAGGTACACGAGATCGCTGCGATCGCGGGTCCCTTGAGTGAAGCCATCCATGGGTAGTGGGAAGCTGGTAGCCGCGTCGAGCCGCGTCGACGTCGACCAGTCGTGCACGACGACGCGGCTGGCGATGCGCCACACACGATCACGCCGGGCGAACCCGTCGACGTAGCGTCCCGCGAAGACGTCGAGCCATTCGTCGCCGGAGTAATCACAACGGCGCAGGTACGCCAACGCGTACGACTCGGCGCGCGCCGCGTCGCGATCGGCCTGGTCGAGTTCGATGAACACGTTGGCAATCGAGTGTGTCGTGTGGTGAGTCCGGCCCCGCAGCGATTCGACGATGAACGCTGCGAACTCGTGTCCCGTGCCTTTGAAATGACCGTGATCATCCCAACTGTCGGCGTGATAACAAGACGTCAACAGCGCGAGATCGAGACGGTCGACTGCTCGGCTGTAACGCATGATGACGTCGCGGATCTCGTCCTTGTCCGCCAACGCTCGCAAGACACCGTCATCGGTCATGATCGGCTCCTCCCTCAGCGTCGGACTCCGGCCGCGAACGGAGCGCGCGACGGTCGAGCCCCCCGGCATTGTGTCATAGGTGTTGCAGCACTCGTCGGCCGACGAGATCGATACGCTCGAGTTGCCGGTCGAGGTCCTCGCCGGGGAAGACGAGTCGCAGCACGATGTGGATCGCGCGCCAGCCGTCGAGTTGATCGATGACGCGCCGCACCGATGCCGCCAGCTCTCCCGCCGTCCCGCTCGCTTGGATGTAGTGATCGATGGAACCGGCCGCTAGGCCCTGATCGGGACGGGGATCGGCGACGAGGGACGAGTAGGTATCGCGTCCGACTTGAATGCGTTCGTATCGGAGTTGCTGTGCCGCAAATGCGCGCCTCGCCGATGCGGCATGGCCGCCGGGCTCGTCGAGCATGCAGACGATATTCACGCCACGCACGAAACCGTGTTGCTCGGGACGGCGCACTGATTGCAGCGCGGCGGTGGCGGCGTCGATCACGTGAGGTTCTCCCCGTCCGGTCAGGTGCCCGTCGGCGATACGGCCGGCGCGCGCGACCGCGGGGGTGGCGTATCCGCCCAGCCAGATCGGGATGCCGCTGTCGCGGAACGGTCGAGGCGTCACCCGCACGTCGGCGAAGGACATGGTTCGCCCTTCGAACGAGAACGGTTCGCCCGTCCACGCGCGCCGCAACACCTCGACGGTCTCCGCGAGCCGAGCGCCTCGTTGCGGCCAAGGCGAGCCGAACATGCGGAACTCGTGGTCCACGTACCCGATGCCGAGGCCCAGCACCAGCCGTCCGCCCGACAACTGATCGACCATCGCCGCGTCTTCGGCGATGCGCAACGGGTGGTGCAATGGCGCGATGACCAGACCGGTACCGAGCGTGATGCGTTCGGTGACTCCCGCGATCGCCGCCAGCAGCGTCAGCGGTGACGGAAGGTAGCCGTCGTCGAGACCGTGGTGCTCGCTCACCCAGAACGCGTCGAATCCGGCCGCTTCGGCGGCGTGCGCCAGCGCGATCGCGTCCCGATACTGCGGACGAGTCGAAGCGGCACCGCGTTGACCGGTGTAGAGGCCGAGCCCGAACGTCACGTCGCGCGCCATCGTCGCTCCGTTACGCCGGCGCGCCCACGAGCAAGCGATCGGTGACGCGTGCGTACCACAGCAACCCGAAGACCGTCGCCGCACAGGCAGCCGACAGCGCGCACACCAACCACGGCCATGCGTATGACCCACTGCGATCGCTGAGCCAACCGAACTGCGCCGGCGCGACGAGCGCGCCGAGGTAATAGCCGGTCATCGTGACACCGCTCGCGCGACCCACGGCATTCGGTGCTATGTCGACCACAAGCGCGTGGAGGAGTCCGATTGCCGCGAGCTGAGCAGTCGTGGCGATGACCAATCCACACAGACCGACCGCCAGGTTGCCGCGCGATCCGATGGCCAAAAGCAAACCGCCGGCGCCCGTGGCCACAGTGAGCACAAACACGAGCGGCGCGCGTCGTTCCCGTCCGATTACATCGGAGACACGTGCGACGGCGATCATGCCGGCGACTCCGCCGAAGGCCGCGACCGACGCGAGTGAGCCGGCGGTGGACGCGCGCAGGTCCATCGCCTCGTCGAGGTAGCGCACTCCCCAACTGAAGAGCGGTTGGCTGGCCACGAGAAGGAAGAAGCAGCCGACTGGCAGCAGCATGATCGCCGGTGGAAGGCGGCGGCCACTGCCGGCCGTCGATGCACCGTGCACGTCGGGAAGCACGGTCGCTGCCACCGCCGCGGTGCCTGCGGCGAGCACCGCTACTCCCGCGATCACCGGGCGCCACCCGAAATGATCGGCGACAAACGGCACGAGTATCGATCCCACGGCCACCTGGAACGGCACTCCGGCGGTTTTGACCGTGAGCGCGACCGCACGATGGCGCACCGGCACCACTGCGGCCACCGCGAGATTCGTTGCCGCGTTGGTCAACGCATATCCCAAGCCACCGACGACGCTCGTGAGAAGGATCGCGGCGTACGAACCCGACAACGCCGCGACCGTTGCCGCGGCGCTGACCGCGAGCATGTCGATGACTACCGCGCGCCGCGTGCCGAGCCGGTCGGCCAAACGGCCGCCGGCGAGCGATCCCAAGCCGGTCGAACCGAAGTAGACGCTGGCGATGAGACCCACCTGTGCTTTGCTGATCGACAGATCTTCCTGCACCACCCGGCTCTGCAAGCCGTAGACGAAACCGAGCGTCGATCCGAAACCGGTCGCGAGGAGCGAGGCGACGACGACCGCGGTGCTGCTACGACCGCCCGAGTGGGCGTTCACCGACGACGCCGTCACATTCCCCATGCCCCCCGCACCCTATGCGGCGAGACTCGAGCTCTGCCGTGGCGCCGGCGAACGCCGACTAGCCTCGAGGTCGCGGCGCCGTGACGTTGCGCGGGGAGGAGAGCCATGACGACGCTCGAAGGCCTGACGATCGGTGCGGGGCGCGACAAGACCGTATCGTTCCTTCCCGAGCCGGCACCGCGACAGCGCCGGTACACGGTCGTGTCGGTCGACGACCATCTCGTCGAGCCACGAGACGTGTTCGAAGGGCGCATGCCGAAGAAACTCGCCGACCGTGCACCACGTGTCGTCGAGCACGAAGGCAGCGAAGTGTGGTTGTTCGAAGACCGCATCATCCCCAATGCCGGAACCAATGCAGTGTCGGGCCGGCCACCGCGCGAGTACTCGATGGAACCAACGCGCTACGAACACATGCGACGAGGTTGCTACGACATCGACGCGCGCGTCACCGACATGGACCTCGGCGGTGTATGGGCCTCGCTGTGCTTCCCGTCAATGGTCGCGGGGTTCGCGGGCGCCCGCTTCAACGAGGTCGACGACGCGGACCTCGGCTTCGCGTGCGTCCGCGCGTGGAACGACTGGCACCTCGAAGGCTGGGCCGGCAAGTACCCCGAACGCTTCATCCCGCTGCAGATCACTTGGCTGCGCGATGCCCAACTGGCGGCCGAAGAAGTGCGTCGCAACGCCACGCGCGGTTTCCGTGCACTGTCGTTCCCCGAGATTCCCGAGCGGCTCGGGCTGCCGAGCATCCACACGGGCTACTGGGATCCGGTCCTTCAAGCGTGCGAGGAAACCGGCACGGTGTTGTGTCTACACGTCGGTTCGTCGTCGTCGATCCTCGGCGGGTCGTCCGACGCGCCCGCTGAAGTGATCACCGCGTTGTTCTTCGTGGGATCGGTCATAGCGACGACCGACTGGTTGTTCTCAAAGGTCGCGCTGCGGTTCCCGAAGTTGCTCATCGCCATATCCGAGGGAGGCATCGGTTGGGTGCCCGCACTGATCGACCGGCTCGAGCACTGCTTCCGCTACCGCGACTTCACCGGCGGTTGGACCGATGAAGCGCTGCATC
The DNA here is from genome assembly GCA_039934635.1 of Acidimicrobiales bacterium. Taxonomy (GTDB): domain Bacteria; phylum Actinomycetota; class Acidimicrobiia; order Acidimicrobiales; family WLNW01; genus DATLFA01. The sequence goes on along the minus strand of JBDTLT010000103.1, from coordinate 11,692 downwards.
CGGTCGAAGTGCTCCAGCGCAACTTCCGTTTCTGCGCACTCGACGATGCCGCCGGTTTCGCCATGCTCGATCGCATCGGTGAGGACATCGTGATGGTCGAGTCCGACTACCCGCACGCGGACTCGACGTGGCCCGACACGCAGGACTATCTGCACCAACAACTCGGCTTTCTGCCCGAACCCGTCATCGAGAAGCTCACGTGGCGCAACGCCAGCGAACTTTTCCGCTTTCCGATCCCCGACGAGGTCGCATCGGGACGCTGGCACCGCGCCGTTTCCGCCGCGGCGGGGGCCTGAATGCCGCGCGTCGCCGTGGTCGGTGCCGGCGGAATGGGTTCGGCGGTTGCCGCGTATCTCGCCGCGGCCCAGACGCCGGTGGTGTTGGTTGGCCGATCACCCGAGCACATCGAGGCGATTACCGGACGAGGGCTGCGCGTCGAGTCTCCCGATGGCACTTCACAGACCGTCCAACTCGAGGCCACCACCGAGCCCTCGACGGTCGCGCCGGCCGACCACGTCATCATCCTTACGAAGACGTTCGACACGCGCGAAGCCGCCGTGACCGCGGCGGCAATTGCTACGCCCGGCGCGTGGATCACGACACTGCAGAACGGTTTGGGCAACGATGCCGTGCTGGCCGAAACGTTCGGGCCCGAGCGCGTATTACCCGGTACGACGACCATCGGCGCCGAGCGCCACGAACCCGGGCGCATCACGTTGTCGGGGGCGACGGCCGGCGGGCGATCGCGGACCCACATCGGGCCACCCCGCGTGCCCCACGGTGAACTCAGCGGTGCGGCGGCACTCGCCGAACTAATGACCGCCGCGGGGCTGCCGACGATCGCCACCCACGCGATCGACGACGCTATTTGGACCAAGCTCGCACTGGCGGTGATGGGCCCGTTCAGCGCCATCGTCGGCGCAATGGTCACCGACACGTGGAACCAGCCCGATGCACCCCCTCTTCTCGAACGCCTGCACGACGAAGTCGTTGCCGTGGCGGCAGCCGAAGGTGTTCGTCTCGACCGCGACGAAAGTTGGAAGACCGCGATTGCCACCTACGAGGCCACCGGTCGTCACTTCACGTCGATGGCGTCCGACATCCGCCACGGACGGCCGACCGAGATCGACTCCATCACCGGTGAAGTGGTGCGGCGGGCGCACACGCATGGGATCCCTGTACCGGTGGCCGAGACGGTGGTCGGCCTTCTGCGCATTGCTGAACGCGCGCGCGTGCGCAGCTGATCGCACGGTCAAATGTAGGGCTCTCCCACTCGCGTCACGAAATCACGAGTCAGCTCGGACGCGTCAGCGCATCCGATCAACGCCAGCGCGCGATCGAGCTCGCGCCGCAACACATCGAGGACAGCGCTGACACCCGCAGCGCCGTCCGCGCCCAGGCCTAGAACGTACGGCCGGCCGATCAGCACGGCCTTCGCGCCCAGCGCGAGCGCCTTCACCACATCGGTTCCGCGCCGCACACCGCTGTCGAAGAGCACATCGGCGCGCCCCGCCACGGCGTCGGCGATCGCGGGGAGCGCATCGAGCGCGGCCACCGCGCTGTCGAGTTGGCGGCCACCGTGGTTGGACACGACGACACCGTCCGCACCGAGCTCGACCGCTCGCGCTGCGTCATGCGGATGCAGCACGCCCTTCATTGCGAGCGGACCGTGCCAAATCCGGCGGAGCCACTCGAACGTCTCCCACGTGGCGCCCGGGTTCATCATCTCGACGTTGACATACTTGCCGAGCTCGACCGCCGACCGACCACGACCGGGTACGTCGACGAAGTTGGCGAAGGTGAGCGGCGTGCCCCGCACCAGTCCAGCGAGCCAACGGGGCCGGCGAATCATGTCGAATGCGTTTTGCGGTGTGAGCCGAGGCGGCAGCGTGAACCCGTTGCGGAGATCGCGTTCACGTTGGCCGATAACGGGGACGTCGACCGTCAACACGAGCGCGGCGTATTTGGCGGCGGCCGCCCGCTTGACGAGCCCTTCGATCACCTCGCGGTCGCGCCACAAGTACAGCTGGAACCAGACCGGCCCGTTCGAAGCGTCGGCGACCTCTTCGATCGTGCGACTCGATCCGGTCGACAACGTGAACACGGTGCCTGCCTCGCCGGCCGCCCGCGCCGCTGCTACCTCGCCCTCGTGGTGCGCGACACGGGCCAGGCCCGCGGGCCCGAGCCCTATCGGCATCGACAGATCCTGACCGAGCACGCAAGTCGCCAAATTGCGTTCGGCGACGTCGACGAGCACGCGAGGTACCAGTGCCCAACGGGCGAACGCTTCACGGTTGGCCCGCAGCGTGGCCTCGTCCTCGGCGCCTCCTTCCACAAAGTCGACGACGAGCCGCGGCAGACGGCGCCGCGCTCGGCGCGCGATCTCCTCGAGGTTCACGGCTGCCCGCTTCATGCGCCCGCATTCGCCGCGTCGTCGACGATCGCCATCCTCATGGTGGCCCGTGGCGGTGACGGCTCCGCCACCGGCGACAGTGGCGTGACCCGACCGACTTCACCGTTGGCGGCTGCCCGGCCGGCCACGAAACCCAATGTCATCGCGGACGAGATGTGAATGCCGCCGAGGCCCAGACACGGATTGACGCCACCGACCGTGTCGCCCGCGGCCCAAAGCCCGTCGATCGGCTGCCCAAAGACATCGACCACGGCCATGCGATCCGTCGTGCGGAATCCGCCGGCTGGAAAATTGACGCCGAGCACCATGCGGACGGCATGGAACGGCGGGGTCGTGATCGCTCGCCGCTCGGCCGGCAACACCACCCGACCGAAGAGCGGATCGCGGCCGACATCGGTGCCCAGCAATGCGTTCCACGCGGCGACGGTCTCCTGCAGCGCCGGCGCCGGGCATCCGATCGTCGTTGCCAACGCTTCGATCGTCGGCGCGCTGGTGCCTGGTTCGGGCATCTGGTCGAAGAGATGATGCTTCTGACACGCGGTGTCGTCGTCGAAGATGTAGTACGCCTGCCGATCGCGCTGTTGGATCAGCGCGGCCACGCGATCGTCATACGGCCCGGCTTCATCGTGAAAGCGCCGGCCGTCCATGTTGACTGCGATCGAATCCTCGACGAGCGCCGAGGCGACGATGACGAGCGGCTGCACCATCGTCATGTTGAGTAGATCAGCACCTACCGCCTGGCCCATGCGATGGCCGTCGCCGCGACAAGTGGCGAGTCCTAGATACGGCGTCGTTGCGAGATGCTCGGGTTGATAGCGCCGGCGCATGTCGACGCCGGCCTGATAGCCGCCCGTCGTCAGGATCACGCCGCGCTCGGCGCCGTAGTAGACCGCACCTTTGGGTGCCTCGGCCTCGATGCCGATCACGCGACCTCCGTCGGTACGAAGCCGTTGCGCGCGGGTTCGCAGCGCGATCGTCACATTCCGTTCGGCGAAGGCCTGACCGAAGGCTCGTTGGAGAGCAAACGTATCGACGAGATCGACCATGCGGTCGGCCGTGTGTTGGAGGGGCCGTTGGATGAAGCGCCTGAACTCCACCCCGTAGTGCGTGAGGAAGCGATAGGTGTCGCCGCTGCGGACGATGAACTGGCGCGTCAGTTCTTCGTCCCAGACGATGCCGTAACGCTCGCGCTGCAACGCGACCTCACGATGCGCGTCGGCGAGAAACCGCTCTGCGCTGTCGTCGATACCGGAGACGGTCTGCATGTCGAACTGGGTAAAGGCCATGTAGCCGGTGGACCAAATCGCATTGCCGCCGATCTCGTCGAGCGCTTCGAGGACGACGACCCGCGCACCCGCGTCCGCCGCTCCGACGGCGGCTGCCATGCCACCGGGGCCGGCCCCCGCGACCACCACGTCGAACGTCGTGTCCATTCGATCCCCCGATCAAATCGCCGGCCGCCGACTCTAGGTGCTCGATCGAATCGGCGTTAGCGTCGCCGGTCGTGAGTACCCGATCAACCGTGCGTCGGTTCCTCGATGCGGTCGAAGCCCGCGACGTCGCGCGTGCGGCGGCGTGCTTCGCGCTCGACGCGCCCTACCAGAATGTTCCTCACCCACCGGTGCACGGCCCTTCCGGTGTCGCCCAGCTACTGGGGCCGATCGTCGAGCGTTCGCAACGCGTGCGGTGGGACATCGTCACTGAGGCCTACGTGCACGGCCGCGCGCACCTCGAGCGCATCGATCGCTTCTGGATCGACGGAACCGAGTATGCCGTGTGCTGCCACGCGGCGATCGAGGTCGACGAAGATGCCGGGCTCATCACCGCGTTCCGGGATTACGTCGACCTCGCCCCATGGCGCGCGCAACTCGCCGGGGTTCTCTGATCGCGACCTCACGCGCCGAGATACGAACGGACGAGCGTCGGATCCTTCTTGAGTTCGCTGGACGCGCCATCGACCTGGTTGCGTCCCGTACGCAACACGTAGGCGCGATCACTGACGTCGAGCACCGACGCGTGCTGCTCGACTAGGAGGAAGGAGGTTCCGAGCTTGCGCAAGTCGCCGATCATGCCGAACAACTGGTCGACGAGCGCGGGCGCGAGGCCGAACGAGAGTTCGTCGATCATGAGGAAACGCGGTCTTGCCATCATGGCGCGCGCGACTGCCAGCATCTGCTGCTGGCCACCCGACAGTGAGCCCGCCGGGTGATCGAGCTTCGTGCTCAGGATGGGAAACAGCCCCAACATGCGCTCGGCATCCTCCTTGATCGCCGCCTTGCCGTCCTTGCGCACCACCGTCGACAGGTAGAGATTCTCGCTGACCGAAAGGGTGTGCAGGATGCCCCGCCCTTCGGGTAGTTGTGCGAGCCCGAGCGCGGCGCGCTGTTCGGTCTTGAGCTTGGCGATCGGGCGGCCGTCGAAGCAGACCGATCCGGACCAAGCGGGGAGCAACCCTGAACACACGCGCAGCGTGGTCGTCTTGCCGGCACCGTTCGCGCCGAGAACCGCGACGACCTCGCCTTCGTCAACCTGCAAGGACACGCCGTGGAGGACTTCGAGGCGCCCATAGCCCGAGCGGATGTTGTCAATCTCGAGCAGCAAAGCCACCTCCCAGGTAGGCCTCGATGACGGCCGGCTCGCGCACGACTTCGGCCGGCGTGCCGTCGGCGATGATCGAACCGAAATGCAGGACGGCGACGCGCGAACAGAGATCACTGACCAACCCGAGGTCGTGCTCGATCACGATGACGCATATCGATTGCTCGGCCATGACCGCTCTCAGTCCTTTGAGCAACGCCGCCACGTCGTCCGCGCCGAGACCGGCGGCCGGTTCGTCGACGAGTAGGACGCGAGGCTCGGACAGGAGTGTGCGCGCGACCTCGACGATCTTCTGGCTGCCGAGCGGCACCGACGACGCCTCGTCGAACGCGCGGTCGGCAAGGCCGAACCGGTCGAGCATCTCGAGCGAGGCGCGCCGCGCGTCGCGTTCACCACGGCGGGCGCGGGGCAGACCGGCGAACTCCATGAGATGGTTGCTCGGAATGTGGAGGTGCCGTCCCAACATCACGTTCTCGATCACCGAGAGCTCCTGGATGAGGCGCGGTGTCTGGAAGGTGCGCCCCACACCGAGCGCTGCAACCTTGGCCGGCCGGGTGCCTGTGATGTCGCGCCCATAGATGGACACTGTTCCCCTGAGGGGCTTGATGTAACCCGAGACCACATTGAACGCGGTCGTCTTCCCCGCACCGTTAGGACCGACGAGACCGGTGAAACCGCGCTCGAACTTTATGCTGACGTCGGTGAAAACGATGTTGCCACCGAAGGCGACGGTCACGCCGTCGAGCTCCAGCGGCGGTGCATCGCTCATGTGACGGTACGCCTTCGTAGTCCACGCAGCCGCGTCGGCAATGACACCAACCCACCGGGAAGAGCGGCGACGCACAACATGAGCACGCCGCCGAACGCCATCGGTTGCCAAGACTCCCACTCGGGTTTGGCCTTGCGGAAGAATTCGAGCACGAACACGGCGAACGCAGCACCGATCACCGATCCCGTCATCGATCCGACGCCGCCGAGAATCATCATCGTGAGGAACTGCACCAAGAGCGCCGTACCGAACTGCAGCGGGAACACGAACGTGCTGTATTGCGACTGCAGTCCTCCGGCGATTGCGGCAAGACCTGACGCGACTCCGAAGGCGATCAGTCGATACTTGACCGGCTGCACGCCCACTGATTGCGCGGCGATCTCGATGTCGCGCACGGACTTGAGCGTGCGGCCCAGACGGGTGCCAACGAGTCTCCACACGAGGAAGAAGCACACGACCGCCGTGCCGAGACACATGTAGTACAAGCCTTCGGTACGACCAGTGCCGGGCACGCGAAAGCGCGGCACCTGTTTGCCGCTGCCACCGCCGGTGATGCTGTCGAACTGTACGAACAACTGCACGAACAACTGCCCGAGGGCCAGCGTGGCGATCGCCAGATAGAAGCCTCTGAGCGGCATGGCGGGCCAACTGATGAGGACGCCGACAACACCGGCGAGCGCGCCGGCTGCCGCCATCGCGAGGAAGAACGGCCAGCCATGGTCCTTCCACAGCACCGCTGTCGTGTACGCGCCGAGCCCATAAAAGCCGGCGTGGGCGAGCGCGAGTTGACCCGACCAGCCGACCGCGACGTTGAAACCGAGGGTGCCGATGGAGTAGATGAGCACCAAGCAGGCGAGGTTGATCCAGTACGGCGAGAGTCCGGTTTTCGGCAACTCGTACAGCAGGAACGCTCCGGCGACCGCGCCAACGCCGATGACCGCCTGCTGCCACCCCGGGCGAGCCCGAAATCCGATGCGGGGAATCGACGCAGGACCGATAGGCGCTTCGCTCGTGGTTGCGAGTTCGGGATCCATGATCACACCTCGCGCGGCTTGATCGCGGGTGCGAAGAGGCCCGTGGGTTTGAACAAGAGGAAGACGAAGACGAGCAGCAGCGCCACCGCGGATTTCCAGTCGGTCGAGATGTACTCGGCCGCCAAGAATTCGAGTACGCCCACCATGAGGCCACCGATGAACGCTCCCATCAGCGATGAGAATCCACCGATGGTGGCGGCAACGAAGCCGCGGATGATGAGCGCGTCGGCGTTGCCCTGGCCGAGGTTGGTCTTCTGCGTCTGGAGAATCATCGCCAGCGCGGCAACCACGGTGGCGATGCCCCACGCGACGACCGCGACGCGACCGACGTTGATACCGAGTGTGCGGGCAACGGCGCGGTTCTCGGCGACGGCGCGCATCTGTGCACCGAACGAGCTCTGAAAAAACCGGCCGAGCAAGATTGCTGCGGCGAGCCCAACGCCGATGGTAATCAGTTGGTTGACGCTGATGATCGTGTCGCCCACCCTCCAGATACGGCCGCTCCATGGTGCCGGATTGGCCCGATCGTCACCACCCCAGACCTTGTCGATGACCGATCGGATGACGCCCGTGAGCCCGATCGTCATGAGCAGCATCGGAAAGTGCGACAGACCGCCGAAGCGACGCATCAGCACGCGTTCGATTATCGCGCCGAGTGCGAACGCGACGATCAGTCCCGCAAGCGTCGCGACGACGAAGGCCAAGATGCCGACCTTGAAGGCTTTGACCCCGCTGTGATCGAGCTTGTCGAGCAGCCCCCACGAGACGTATGCGGCGACGAGGCCCATCTCTGCCATAGAGAAGTTGGGAACGTCGGTCGCCTTCATGATGACCACGACGGCCATCCCGATGAGCGCGTACCAACTTCCCGCCTCGAGTCCGCTTATCAACTGCTGCAACATTGTCGTGCCCTCGAATCGCGCAGTGAGGCCGCGTATCTCGCCTTCGCTACGGAGTCAGGTCACTTGGGAACGGTGAATTTCTGGACGACAGTCCATTTACCGGCCTTGAACTCGGCCAAGCCGGCGCCTGCGCCACAAGAGTGGCCCTCGGGGAGCGCGCCGCACTTGATCTTCGGGAGGATGCCGGAGTCATAGTCGATGGCCTCGGCGGTCTTGTAGAAGTTCTCGTACTTGTAGTTGCCGTTCATCTTCTTGAGAACTTCGAAGAATGCGGTCGTATACGCGTACGACTGAAGGATGAAGTTGAGTCCACCCTGCGCCATGTTCGCCTTCTGCGAAAGGTCGCGCACCTTGGCCACTTGCGCCACGTCAGAGGTTGTGAGCTCGGCCTGCATTGCACCGATGAAACCCTCGCACGCGTTGGGCTCGCACAGCTTTGTCGTGTTGTCACCACCGGGTCCGCCGGCCCCCGAGTCGGTGGCGACGATGATCGAGCCGCGCTTGCCGGCTTGGTTGATCTGGTTCTGGACCAGTGCCGCCTGCGCGTTGTCGACGCCCATCACAATCCCGTCGGCGCCTGAGGAAAGAACTTTGTTCACCGCGGCGGTGACGTCTTTCGACTGCACCTCGACCGTTTCCTGGGCGACGATCGTCATGCCGTTCTTGGGCGCTTGGGCCTCGGCCGCGGCCTTGGCCTCGGCGCCGAGCGTGTTGTTCTGACCGATCACGGCCAACTTCTTGACGCCCTTAGAGCCCATGTAGTCGATGGCGACGCGGAGTTGCGCCGTTCGGGTCGCTGCGAGGATGAAGACCGGTTCGATCTTGGGATCGGGCGGCGACACCGGGCCCCACATCGGGGTCCGACTGGATTTGATGAAGTCGTACGTGCCGGGCAGCGCCTGCGAGCCCGCGGGCGCCACGATCGCGTACACCTTGTCCTCGTTCACGAGTTTCTGCACATTGCTCACGAGACGGTTGACGTCGAAGCCATCATCGAGGACAACGGTTTCGACTTTGCGTCCGTCGATGCCCCCGGCCGCGTTTATCTCGTCAACGGCCAGCTTGATGCCGTCGCGCAGGCCGACACCCGCAGTCGCCGCCGTCCCGACGATCGGTAGCGTCGAACCGAGCTTGATCGTGGTGTCGGAGATGCCGGGAACACCCGTGTTGTCGGGCTTTGTGGTCCCTGTCGCGCCGCCCGGGGCCGCGGTGGCCGCTGGCCCGCTCTCGGCCTTCTTCTCGTCGCTTTCCCCACACGCTGCCGCGAGCAGTGCCAGCGGCACGACGACAGCCACGACCAACGTACGCAATTTCACGATGAGTCCCCCTCAGCATGTGAAGCGGCCAGCCTAGTAATCACGCGCGTCTCGGGCCAGCTGAGTTTGGAGGGAAGGGCTAGTGTCGCCCGTCGGTGCGCACAACTCGTCAAGTCGTCGACGATCACTTGGTCGGTGTGGCCGGCGGCGACCCCGTCGCGATGGCGCTCGACTACGCGCAAAACGCCGTGCTCGTACGAGGCGCGGACTGCTACGACGGTCACGACGCCATCCTCGAGTATTTCCGGACAGTGCCCGGCCGGCTCGCCCCCGGTCGCGTCGAAGTGCACCGTGTCGAAACCGACGGTGAGCGCGGCTCGGTCTGGTGGCGCCTGGTCGGCGGGCCGGGTGACGGCTCGAGCGGTCGCGACGACATCGTCGTGCGAGGCGGACTGATCGTCAGCCAGATCGTCAACCTCGATGGTGCTGACTTCTGACGCCTAACGAACAACATACGGAGATTGGGGGACGCATGGGGCTCATCGATGTACACGGACATGTGGTGCTCGAAGGCACCATGGGCGCGGCGGGTCCCGCGTGTGGGCCCGAGATCGGGGCGCACGATGATGGCACCCCATGGTTCCGCGTCGGCGATTACCGCCTCGATGGCGTTCCGTACCGTGGTTCGCTCTTCATGGAGGTCGACCTACGGATCGCCGCGATGGACGACGCCGGTATCCGCGTACAGGCGCTGTCACCGAACCCACTCACGTACCTCCACTTCATCGACGTTCCCAACGCACGCGACTACTGCCGTCGCCACAACGACGACCTCGCCGAGGTCGTGCGCCGCCATCCCGATCGCCTCGTCGGGTTCGCGTCGCTGCCCATGCAACATGTCGACAGCGCTATAGAAGAGCTGATACGCAGCGTGCGCGATCTCGGTCTGCTCGGCGGGTACATCGGTACTGACTTCGGCCTCCACCTCGACGACACGAGCCTCGATCCCTTCTACCGCGCCTGCGTCGACCTCGACGTCCCGCTGTTCTTCCATCCCGCGCCGTCCGGCATGGATGGCCCGCTGCGCGACAGCCGCATCCGCCGCTTCGATCTCGACCTCGTGATCGAGTTCTCCTACGAGGAGGTCCTCGCCGTGGCGCTGCTCGTCTTCGGAGGAGTCACGACACGCTTCCCCACACTCGACATCTGCCTGTCGCACGGTGGAGGCTCGACTCCAATGCACCTCGCCAAGTTGCGCAAGCTCGCGGAGCGACGGAGGGCCATGCCCGAGTGGATCCGTCAACCCGGTGCCTTCGACGCGGCCTTCCAGCGCCTGTGGTTCGACTGCCACATCAGCGGTACGCGGGAGTTCGCATTCGCGGTCGAACAGCTCGGCACCGAACAGCTTGTCTACGGCACCAACTTCGGTGGGTGGGACAAGGGCACCGCGCCCGATGTATCGGCGCTCGAAGGCACGTTGAATGCCAACGCTGGTCGCCTGCTCCGGTTGGAAAAGCGCGCCCCACACCTATTGTGAACCTGCCACGAGGAGGAGCCATGTCCCAGTTGCTCGTGTCCGGAGGAACGGTCGTCAATGGCACCGGCGCGGCGCCGATGCCTGACACCTCGGTGTTACTCGACGGAGACTGCATCGTCGCGTTGGGCAGTGAAGCGGACGCGCAAGCGGGGACCGGCGCCACCCGAATCGACGCGACGGGCTGCACGGTCATGCCCGGGCTCGTCGATGCCCACGTGCATTGCACCTTCGACGACGTGCAATCGAACGACGAATTGTTCTTCCATCGCGATCAGACCATGGCCGCGCTGGTGACCGCACAGAATCTGCAGAAGATCCTGCGGGCGGGGGTCACCTCGATCGTCGACCCCGACACGATCTTCTCCATGGGCCCTTCGATCCGCGATGCGGTCGAGTGCGGCGTCATCGAAGGGCCCCGAATCAAGACCGGCGTGCAGGCGTTACTCACCGCGGTCGGCGGCACGGCGGGCCGTCTCGTTCCCGACGAGGGGCGCGCCGGCTATGCGCAGGTCGTCAATTCGATCGAAGATGTCATCCTGTGGACTCGCCGCCACATCAAATACGGAGCCGACTGGATCAAGATCCACGCGACGGGTTCGATTCCGGGACACCGCGGCGAGTTGCTCGTGTGGAGTTACGACGAACTGCGCGCCGCGTGTGACACGGCGCACGAGCTGGCGACGCCGGTGATGGCGCACTGCCGGTCGAGCGAGAGCGTGCGCATCGCGGTCGAGGCCGGTGTCGACCTCGTGCTCCACGCCTCGTTCATGGACGAGCGCGCGCTCCAGGCCGTGATCGACGCCAAAACCCCTATCTGTCCCACGTTCACGTTCCTCGCAAACATGGCCGATTTCGGCGCTCGCGTCGGCGCCAGTCCGGGCATGGAGGACATCTTTCGCGGCGAGATCGCCGCGTCGGGCAAGATGATCCGGGCCGCCTACGACGAAGGTGTTCCCATCATCTGCGGCAGCGAGAGCGGCTTCTCTGTCACGCCCTACGGACATTGGCATGGGCGCGAGATGCAGGTGCTCGTGAACGACCTCGGCTTGTCGCCACTCGAAGCCATCACATGTTGTACGAAGAACGGCGCGTGGGCGATGCGCATGGAGAACGATCTCGGCACACTCGAGGTGGGCAAGAAGGCCGATCTGCTCGTCGTCGACGGCGACCCGCTCGCCGACAT
>JBDTLT010000102.1:0-17727 GCA_039934635.1 Acidimicrobiales bacterium | reverse complement strand
GCGCGACGACACGATGGTCATTCTCGTGTCCGACAACGGTGCGACGCGCGAAGGCGGTTCACTCGGCGATGTCAACTGGTACCGCTCGGCCAACGTGATGCCGCTCGGCTCGATCGCGGAACAGATCGGTCAGCTCGACGACGTCGGTGGCCCGAACACCGCGCCGGTCAACGCCACCGGATGGTCGATGGTCGGCAACACCCCGCTCAAGCGCTACAAGGGCAACACGCACGGCGGTGGCATCCGTGACCCGTTGATCATCTCGTGGCCGGCGCGTCTCGTCGACCACGGCGGCATCCGTTCGCAGTTCTGCCACATCATCGACGTGTTGCCGACGGTGGTTGCGCTCGCCGGCGTAGAGGTGCCGGCCACGATCAACGGCATCGATCAGCAACCGATCGAAGGCGTGAGCCTCGCGAAATGCGTCGACAGCCCGACTGTGGCGTCGCCCAAAGGCGCGCAGTATTTCGAGATGCACGGCAACCGCGGCATCTGGCGCGACGGTTGGAAGGCGGTGACCTTCCACGTGCCCAACACCCCGTTCGACAACGACCGCTGGGAGCTGTACCACCTCGACCGCGATGTCGGCGAATGCCACGACGTCGCGGCCGAGCATCCGTTGCTCGTGGCCGAACTCGTCGATGCGTGGTGGCAAGAGGCGCGCAAATACTCGGTGTTACCCCTCGACGACCGCATCCTCGAACGGTTCCTCGTGAGCCCGCCCAACCCGATCACGGATCGCCGGCGTTTCGTGTACTACGCCGGCGCGTACGTACCGACCGAGGCGATGCCCGATGTGCGCAACGTGTCGTTCGAGATCCGGGCGCGGCTCGACCGCGCGCCGGGATCGGGCGACGGTGTGATCGCCGCGTGTGGCGACCGTCTCATGGGCTACGCGTTCTACATCAAGGACGGCCACCTTCGGTTCCACTACAACGCCGCCGGTAGCCACTCGTTCGTGCGGTCGTCGACGGACTTGCCGCACGGCAACCTCTCTGTCTCGTTCGGCTTCGAAAAGACCGGCCCCTTACGGGGTACGGGCAGGCTCTTTGTCGGTGGCGACGAGATCGCCGCGGCAACGATCGGTCCCACCATCGGTGTCACGTTCGCACCACTCGGCCTGTCGATCGGCATGGGTCGCGCCTCGGCAGTGGCGAATGACTACGACGGGCGGTTCGCGTTCCAGGGAAAACTCCACGAAGTCGTATTCGTCGTCGGCGACGACCGTGGCGCGACAGAGATACCGACCTACATGAACGATTAGGCTGCCCCCCGAATCGGGCTGTCCCAAGGGGGTCGACATGCGGGTAATTTCGGCTGACTGTCACATCTGTGAGCCACCACATGTGTTCGACAATGTGCCGGCAGCGCTCAAAGACCGCACGCCCAAGATGATGCGTTGCGCGGACGGTGGCGATGGGTGGAGCTTCGGCGGCGAAGCGCCCAAACGCAGCTTCGGTATCGAGGCGACCGCAGGCCAGTCGGCCGACAACAAGAAGATCTCGGGCCTGCGCTTCGACGAGATCCTGCGCGGCAACTGGGACGGGAAAGCCCACGTTGCCGACATGGACAAAGACGGCGTCGACGTATCGATCGTCTATCCGTCGAGCGCCATCTTCACCTACGTCGAAGACGACCGTGAGCTCGCACTCGCGTGCATGCGTTCGTACAACGACTGGATGGTCGACGAGTTCCAGGGTGCCGGCGCCGATCGCATCGTTGGCCTGCCCATGCTCCCGGTCGACGACGGGCTCGACGTGTGCCTCGCCGAGTTCGATCGCGGCGTCGCCAAAGGGGCCAAGGCCTTCTTCATCCCCGGCTTTCCGGCGCAGCCGTACAACTCGCAGTACTACGACCCGCTCTATGCACGGGCCTCCGAGGCCGGCATCCCGCTGACGTTCCACCGCACCTTCGGCGGCAAGCCCGCCGATGCCGACTGGGACGAGTTGATCAATCAAAAGATCACGACCGCCGGCACGGTCTATCGATTCTTCGCGGCGGTCAAGCCCTTCACCTACATGGTGATGAGCGGTGTGTTCAGCCGCCACCCAAAGCTCAAGTTCGTCGGCGCCGAGGTCAACTTCGCGTGGCTGCCGTTCTGGGCGCAGACGATGGAGCAGAACTTCGATATCCGCTCGACGTTCGTCGACGAGGATTCGCTCGAAAACACGCTGCGACCTACCGAGTATCTCGGACGCAATCTCTTCGTCACCGTGCTCGACGACTACATGGGCTTCGAGTTGATCGAGCGCTATCCGTACCTCGCCGACACCGCGATGTTCTCGACGGACTACCCGCACAGCGTCACGCTGTGGCCCAACTCCAAAGAGCATCTGGCCAAGCTCACCAAGGGTGTCGATCCGGTGGCGGTCGACAAGATCGTGTCGGGCAACGCCGCTCGCGTCTACGGCCTGTAGTCCTCGTCGATGGTTCATCCTCTGCGCGATCGCGCCGCGATCGTCGGCGTCGGTTACACCGAATTTTCCAAGAACAGCGGCGTGTCGACGTTGGCGTTGGCGCTCCGTGCGATAGCGGCAGCGTGTGACGACGCCGGCATCGCCGTGCACGACCTCGACGGCGTGGCCTGCCACCGCGTGGGTGACAGCGTGCAGGGGGCGGTGGTGTTGCAGTCGCTCGGCTTGCGCGATCCGCACTTCTTCGTCGACCAATTCGGTGGGGGTAGCGCGTCGCACACTGTGGTCGGGCAGGCCGCGATGGCGGTGGCCACAGGGGTGGCCGACTATGTGGTGTGCTGGCGCGCCATCAACGCCCGCAGCGAATGGCGCATGGGCGGCACCGGCCGCCCGCCGCCCGATGTCGTCGAGTACCAGTACCAAACGCCCTACGGCTACGCGACCCCACCGCAGCAGTTCGCGGTGCAGGCGCAGCAGTACCTGCACAAGTACGGCGCGACGCGCGAAGACTTCGGCCGCATTGCGATCATCCAACGCGACAACGCATCACGCAGCCCCCGATCGATGATGCGCGCGCCGATCACCATGGAGGACTATCTCGAGTCCCGGATGATCGTCGAGCCGTTGTGCCTCTTCGACTGCTGCCTCGAAACCGATGCGGCCATCGCGGTGGTCGTCACGTCGGCCGAGCGTGCGCGCGACTTGCGCCATCGCCCCGTGCTCGTATCCGGTGCGGTCTGGGGTGGCGGGCAAAACGTCTTTTCGAATCATCACGTCGACCTCACGGTCACGGCCGCGGCCGACACATCGGTTCGGCTCTACCAGATGGCCGGCGTCGGCCCGGCCGACATCGACGTGGCCTGCCTCTACGACGCGTTCACGCCACTGGTGTTGTTGCAGCTCGAAGACTACGGATTTTGCAAGAAGGGCGAAGCGCCGGCATTCGTGCGCGACGGCAACACGGTCAAGGGCGGCTCGCTGCCGGTCAACCCGCACGGTGGGCATCTGTCCGAGGGCTACGTGCACGGTCTCAACCACGTTGCCGAAGCAGTGCAGCAACTACGGGGCGACGCCGGCGAACGCCAAACGCCGGGCGCCGAAGTCGCGCTGAGCACCGGCCAACCGGGTCTCGTCGCGGGCACGATGTCCGCGCTTATCTTGCGCCGAGGTGACCAGTGAGCGAGGCCGAGCGAGTCGTCCCGTACCCCGATCGCGATTCGACGCCGTGGTGGCAGTCGATCGCACGCCACGAGTTCGTGCAGCAGCGGTGTTCGCAATGCGGCGCATGGCGGTGGCCGCCGCGTGCGATGTGCGGCGAATGCGCCAGCTTCGAGTGGACATGGCAGCCGGTGAGCGGTCGGGGCACGGTCGTCAGCTTCATCCGCACGCATCACTTCTTCCTGCCGAACATGTCCGAGCCCTTCTTCACGGTGTTCGTATCGCTCGATGAGCAAGCCGACATCGTCATGCCCGGCTCCTGGCATCACCCTGACCCGCCGGCGATCGACATGGCCGTGCAAGTGTTCTACGACGACATCGCCACCGACGATGGCAACGTTGCCCTCGTCGGATGGCAGCCAGCCTGAGAGAGGCGATACCCATGGCACAAGGCATCCGCAGACCGCACGAAGCGGTTGATTTCGCAGCGATCGAGCGGATGTACCCGCCGCCGCCGGAGTACTTCGAGACGGCGTACTTCGAGGACCGCGACACGATCGAGCGCAAGCAACTCGCGCGGCTCATCGACAAGGCGTGGCGCACCTACCAGGTGCCGTTCCACCGCGACCGTTGGGACGCCGCCGGCTTTCACCCGAGCCACATCAAGACGCTCGACGATCTGTGGAAGTGTCCGTTCTACACGATCGACGACATCCGCAAGAGCATCGACGACCATCCACCGTTCGGCGACTACCAGGGCATCACGCCCGAGCGCTCGTTGCTCGAGCCGATGCGCGTCTATATGAGCGGCGGCACCACGGGGAAGTCTCGGCCGACCTTCTACACGATGTGGGATCGCATCGCCGGTGCGTCGTTCACCGCTCGGGCGCTCTATCAACTCGGCATCCGCCCGGGCGACACCGTGCTCAACTCATGGCTCTACGGCACGCACAACGGCGCGTGGTGTTTCGACGAGGCACTGTGGTACTGGCTCAACTGCACGGTGCTCACGACGAGCACGGGCACGGTCACGTCCACCGAGCGCCAGGTCAAGTTGGCCATCGAGTACGGCGCGACGTCGATCTTGACGACCGGCGATTACCTGTTGCGCTTGGCCGATGTTGCGCGCGAGTTGGGCTACGACCCTGCGAAAGATCTCAAGATCCGGGCGCTGCCCAACATCGGTGACCCCGAGTTGCTGACGCAGACGTTCGGCCCCGACTACTACCGTTCGTACGGCTTCCACGAAGTGCAGTGGGTCTCGAGCGAATGCCCGATGCACGACGGCCTGCACATCTACGAAGACGGTTTCATCGTGCAGGTCGTCGATGTCGAGACGGGCGAGCCGAAGGCCGACGGCGAGCTCGGTTCGCTGTGCGTCACCGAGCTCTACAAGACCGGTTCGCCGCAATTCCGCTACAACATCATGGACCTCTCGTACCTGTATCCCAAAGGCCAGTGCGGGTGCGGTTCGTGGCTGCGCAAGATGGGCCCGTTCACCGGCCGCGGCGACAACATGATCAAGTTGCGGGGCGTCAACGTGTGGCCCGAGGGCATCGGCTCGATCGCCTGCGATGTGCCGGGGACACTGCCCGACTATTTCGTGATCGCACGCCGCAACGGAGCGCGTGACGAAATGATCATCTCGGTCGTGTCCGACCGCGATCCTTCTGAGTTCGAATCGATCAAGGACGAAATCGAGCGTCGGCTCAAAGCGCAGATCGGTGTGGTGATCTTTGCCGAGGTCGTGCGGCCGGGTGCGCTCGATGACTTGACCGAGATCCACACGTCGCCCAAGTCCAAGCGATTCCGCGACGATCGGACCGTGAACCGATGAGCGGCGCCATCGACTACCTGTGCAATGCCTTCACGCCTGATCGCGAGAAGGTGTGGGACGACGCGATCGCGGCGCAGGGTGTACCGATCAAGGTGCGGCGCGACCCGACCGACTCGTTCTGCGAGCCCGCCGTGATGGTGGCGCGCATGGACGAGCTCGGTGTGGCGACTTGCCTCGTCGCCACCAGCGACATGTCGCACCACGGCACGACATTCGAATACGACCCCGTGGCCAACCGCTTCGACGAGACGGCCGCGCTGGCCAAGAAATATCCGGGACGCTTCGCCGCGCTCTGGGCGGTCAACCCCCAAAAGGGCATGGCCGGTGTGCGGCGTTGCCGCGAGGTGCTCGAAAACGACTGGGTCGCGGGCCTCTGGATCCACACGCACAGCTTCGATCGACGCTTCGATCACGCGGACTACTACCCCTACTACGCGCTGGCGGCCGAGTGGGGCGTACCCGTCGCGATGCAGGCCGGTACGTCGGGCGGTCTGATGCCCAGCGAATGCGGCATGCCCGTCGGAATCGATCGGCCGGCGATCTATTTCCCCGAGGTCAACTTCTTGTTGTCGCACACGGGGTGGCCGTGGGTCGCCGAGACCGTTGCCATGGCGCTCAAGTTCTCGAATGTGTATCTCGGCACGTGCGCGTATCCGCCCAAGCACTGGGACCCTGCAGTGCATGCATTCCTGCGCGGGCCGGGCAAGCGCAAGGTAATTTTCGGCACCAACTTTCCCACCGTGGGTCACCGCGGCTCACTGGCGCAAGTGGCCGAACTCGATCTCAGTGATCAGGTGCGCGACAACCTGTTGCACGACAACGCGCGGCGCATCTTCACTCGACTGAACAAATAGGGGGATGAGATGAGCGAAGTCACGTTCAACCACTTCGACACGGTGCCGTGGGTCGACGAGACCAAGAAGAAAGCCGTACCGGCCGAAGTGATCGCCGAAGCATCCAAGGCCGGCGCGCGGCGCAAGATGTTGGCGCAGGGCGAGACCGGCATCTACGTGCAGTACAGCGAACTGCCGGCCAACTTTCGCATCGATGCGCATGCGCACAGCCACGACGAGGTCATCACGTTGCTCTCGGGCAGCTGCACCGTCGACGGCGGCACGACCATGGGCGCCAACGATGCCGTCTGCATCAAGGGCGGCACGGTCTATGGCTTCACTGCCGGGCCCGAGGGCATGGTGTTTCTCACCATTCGTGGTGGCGACTCCGTAACCAACTACGCCAACTGACGCCCGTGGCTTCGAGGCTGACGGGACAATCGATCGAGCGCGTCGAAGACGCCCGGTTGCTCACCGGGCAGGGCCGCTTCGTCGGTGGCCTGGATCGCGCGGGGCTCTTGCACGCGGCATTCGTACGCAGCCCTGTCGCGCACGCGCGGCTGGTGTCGGTCGACGCGTCACGGGCACGGCAGGCGCCGGGTGTGGTGGCCGTGTTCGACGGCGACGACATCGCGGCCACCATGACGGGACCAATGTCGGTCATGGGCCCACCCGCGCTCAAGACTGCGCCCTACTGGCCGCTGGCGCGGGGCAAGGTCCGCGTCGTCGGCGACCCTGTCGCGATCGTCGTCGCGGACACCAAGGCACACGCGGTCGACGCGGCCGACATGGTCGACGTGATCTACGACGCGCTCGCGCCGGTCATCACCTTCGAACAGGCGCGCGACGCGTCGCGGCCCGCACTGTGGGACGAGACCGGCACCAACGTCATCTACGAAGACAACACGGTCTACGGCAAGCCCTTCGCCGAGGTCGCGGCGGGCGCCGCGCACCTGGTGCGGCGGCGCTACACGCAACACCGCTACGCGCACGTGCCGATCGAGGGCCGAGGCGCGATCGCCGACTATTCGAACTTCGCCCAGTCGCTCGATTACGACATGGCCAACAAGCGCCCGCACTCGCTCAAGCTGTCGCTGTCGACGATGTTGGGCATCCCGTATCCCAACGTGCACGCGCGCTCGGGCGACATCGGTGGCGCATTCGGGTCCAAGGGCCAAACCACGCGCGAGGACATCGCGCTCGGTGCGGCGGCCAAGCTGCTCGGCCGGTCGGTCAAGTGGATCGAGGACCGCGGCGAGAACTTGCAAGCGGCCGGCCACGCCCGTGAGGAGAATGTCGACATCGAGGCCGCGGTCGCGGCCGACGGTCGGGTGCTCGGCTTGCGCGTCGCGATGGAGATCGACGTCGGTGCGTATCCGATGCTGCCGTTCCCCGCGTCGATGTTCGCCGGCATGGTGCGGGCGTTGTTGCCCAACGCATTGCGGCTCGAGTCGTACGAGTTTTCGACGACGACCCTGATGACGAACAAGGCCTCCTACATCGCGTACCGCGCGCCGTGGACGATCGAGACCGTGGTGCGCGAGCGACTGCTCGACGAGATCGCCCGCGAAGTCGGTCTCGACGTCATCGACATCCGGCGGGTCAATCTCGTGCGGGCCGAAGATCAGCCGACGCGCATGATCACCGGCGTGAGCATGACCGGCGTGACGATCCAGGAGTGCCTCGAGCATGCGGTCGCCGCGGCCGGTCTCGCCGAATTCCGAGTCGCCCAAGAGAAGGCCCGCAGCAACGGCCACTACCTCGGGATCGGCTTCTCGTCATTCGTCGAGATCGCGCCGGGCCCGCCCGACTTCGCCAAGTCACTTGGTTTCGATCTGCCGAGCGAGACCGCGTGGGCGCGCGTCGAACCGACGGGCGATGTCGTCATCCAGACGTGGCAGGTGAACCACGGGCAAGGGCACGAGACGACGCTCGGACAGGTGGTCGCCGACGAGATGGGCGTGCCGTTGGCCCGCGTGCGTATCGACTGGGGTTCGAGCGACAACACGCCGTTCAACACGATGTCGACGGGTGGTTCGCGCTCGGCGACGATGGGCGCGGGCGCGGCCAAGATGGCGACGCGCGCGGTCAAGCAAAAGGTGCTGCAGATCGCCGCGCAGTTGCTCGAAGCCAACGCCGACGACCTCGAGATCGTCGACGGAGCGATCAGCGTGAGGGGCACGCCGGCCAAGGCCGTCACCATGGCCGACGTCGCGCGTCTGGCGTGGTTCGCACCATCGTCGATGCCCGAGGGTATGACGCAAGGCCTCGAGGCATCGGTCGATTTCAAGGTGCCGCCCAACGGCGGCTGGGTCAGCGCTTGCCATGTGTGCTGGGTCGACATCGACGTCGAAACCGGGCATATCGAGATTCCCCGCTACCTCGTTGTCGAAGACTGCGGCGACCTGATCAACCCCGCGATCGTCGACGGGCAGATACGGGGCGGCGTCATCCAGGGCATCGCGTCGGTGCTGCACGAAAAGCACATCTACGACGACGAAGGGCAGTTGTTGACCTCGTCGCTCGCCGACTATCTCGTGCCCGCCGCCTGCGATGTGCCCGTGATCGACATCGAGCATCTCCATTCGCCGCCGCAACATGAGGTCAACTCACGCGGTGTCGGCGAAGGTGGTCTGCTCGGCGCCCCGGCCGCGGTGCTCAATGCGGTGGCCGACGCGCTCGCGCCATTCGGCGTGGCCATCACCGAGACGCACCTGCCGCCCCAACGCGTCCGCGAACTCATCGAACAGGCAACGCAGGCCACCCGCACGTAGCCCCGTTCATCCGTACTCGCTGTCAAACGTCGCACATATCGCGACGTTTGACAGCGAGAACGAGTCGTTTACGGATTAGAGAACGGGGTCGCCGGCGATGGTGCAGCGCTGCATGATGCGGCGCTCGCCGGTGTAGTCGGGCACGGCATAGTGCTGCGCCCAACGGTTGTCCCAGAAGGCGATGCTGCCCGGCCGCCAACTGAAGCGGCACTGGAACATGGGGTCGCGCTGGTGATCGAACAGGAAGGGCTTGAGGACCTCGTTCTCGCGCTCGCTCAACCCCTCGATGCGGCTGACCCAGTTGCGGCTGACGAACAGCGCCTTGCGCCCGGTGACGGGGTTGGTGCGCACGACCGGGTGGCGCTGCGGAGGATATTGCCGCTGCATCTCGTCGATGCCTTCGGTGGCTTGACCGTTGCTGCGAGCGATCGTGAGCATGCGCGTGAGGTCGTGCACTGCGGTGAGCCCATCGAGGAAGCTGCGCATGGTCGGTGAGAATGCTTCGTAGGCCGCGTACATGTTGGCCCACAGCGTGTCGCCGCCGATCGCCGGCAGTTGCACGGCCCGCAGGACCGAGCCGAGCGGCGGCTTTGCGAGATAGGTGTTGTCGGTGTGCCACGCATCGGCCCCTTCGCCTTTGGGCGTGGTTTGGTCGAGCACGGACATCTCGGGAAAGTCAGGGTGCTTTGGTCCGAACGGGTTGACGGTGATCTCGCCGAACTTGCGGGCGAATCGCAGATGATCGGCCGTATCGATCTGCTGGTCACGGAAGAAGATCACGAGGTGCGCGTCGAGGGCGGCGCGGATCTCGGCGATCGTCGCGTCGTCGACGTCGTCGCGCAGGTCGACACCGTGGATCTCGGCGCCGATCACACCGGTCAATGGGCAAACTTCGATCACAGCCACCTCAGCTCATCACGATCACACTGCGGGCAACGGTACCGGCCTCGGCGGCGGCAAACGCCTCGTGCACACGGTCGAGCGGCAGCCGCTGCGAGATCAACGTATCGATCGGCAGCTTGCCCGCTTGATAGAGCGCCACGATGCGGGGGATGTCGCGCCCCGGCACATTGCTGCCGCCGATGGTACCGAGCAGGCGCCGTTCGTTGAACAGCGAGCGCCCGTCGATCGGGATCTTGGCGCCGGTCGGGGGAGAGCCCACCATGACGCAGGTGCCACCGGGTTTGGTGAGTTCGAAGGTCTGCGCGACGAGCTCCGCGTTGCCGACGACCTCGAACGCGAAATCGACGCCGCCGGGGGAGAGTGCCATCACGGCGTCGTGCATCGGCTGCGCGCTCGAGTCGATGCATTCGGTGGCGCCCGCGTTGGAGGCCATGTCGAGCTTGATCGTGTTGGTGTCGATGGCGATGATGCGGCCGGCGCCTGCCAGCTTGCAGGCCATCACCACGTTGAGCCCGACGCCGCCGCAACCGACCACGGCCACCGTCGAACCGGGCGTGACCTTCGCGGTGTTGAGCGCGGCGCCGACGCCGGTGGTGACGCCGCAACCCGCCAGACAGATCACGTCGAGCGGGATGTCCTTGGGTATGCGCACGACCTGCGCGCTGCGCACGATCGAGTACTCGGCCAACGTGCCGGTGCCCACCATCGGATGGATCTGTGTGCCGTTCTGGCGCAACGCCGTCGTACCGTCCCCGCGCGTGCCGAAGATGTTCTTGATGCGCTCGTTGCCGTTGCAGTTCACGAAGTCGGCGCTGCGGCAGTTGTTGCACTGACCACAAGGCCCGTAGAGCGCGATCACGACGTGGTCGCCGACCGCGACGTCGGTGACAGCCGACCCGACCCATTCGATGACACCCGCGCCTTCGTGGCCGACGACCATCGGCAGGTTGGCGGCAACGCTGCGTCCGTGCAACAGGTGCATGTCACTGCCGCACACACCGGATGCCGCGACCTTGACGACGACCTCGTCGGGTCGAGGATCGACGATCTCGACGTCCTCGACGTTGGCCCCCTTCTCGTAGTCGTGAATCACCACTGCGCGCATCGCATCCCCCTGAAGTTCGACGGGTCGACACTAGTACTGTCGACCGGATGGACATCACCGACGAGGCCGGACGGCTCGCTGATCCGGTCGCCGACTCGCCCGAGCGGGCCGAATTGCGGACAGCGCTGCAGGCGTTGATCGCGCGAGAGGCGCCGCCGGCCCGTATCCGTCAACTCGACGAGGCCGAGGAGTTCGATGACCACCTCTACGCGAAGCTCGACGAGCTCGGCGTCTTGGGCATCGACGCCCCCGCGGCCCTCGGCGGCGCGGGCGATGTGCGCGACCAGCTGGTCGTCATCGAAGAGCTGGCGGCCGGCCCCACGTCGATGGCCGCGTTCATGATCGTGCAGTACATGATCATCCAGGTGCTCGGCGCGTTCGCGTCGACCGACGAACAGCGGGCGATCTTGGCCGACCTGGTGGCGGCGCGGACCAAGGTCTCGTTCTCGCTCAGTGAACCCGACGGTGGCACCGATATCGCCCGCATCATGAAGACCCGCGCCGAGCGCGAAACGGCCGGCGGGTGGCGGCTCAACGGCCACAAGATGTGGACGTCCGGCGCGACGCGGGCGCAGTGGTTGATCGTGCTCGCTCGCACCGGCGAAGCCACCCGCTCCGCGATCGACGGCGTGTCGATGCTGCTCGTGCCGACCAATGCGAAGGGCGTCGAGATCCGCCCCATCGACACGCTCGGTATTCACGGCCTGTCGACGTGCGAGGTCTTCTTCGATGACGTCGCGCTCGGCGATGATGCGCTGATCGGTG
Source organism: Acidimicrobiales bacterium (assembly GCA_039934635.1). Taxonomy (GTDB): domain Bacteria; phylum Actinomycetota; class Acidimicrobiia; order Acidimicrobiales; family WLNW01; genus DATLFA01. The sequence goes on along the minus strand of JBDTLT010000102.1, from coordinate 5,938 downwards.
CAGAAAACGCCGGATTCCGGCAGGCGTTTCGCACGTTGAACCGCGAGGGGATCATCGCGTGCGCGGCCAGCCTCGGGGTCGGTCGGGGAGCGCTCGAGTTCATCACCGACTACACGCGTGAGCGGCAGGTCTTCGGCAAGGCGATCGGTTCGTTCCAGGTACCGCAACACTGGATGGTCGATGCCGCGGTGCACCTCGAAGCGGCTCGCAGCCTGATGGTGCGAGCGGCCGAGGTCGAGCTGGGCGGTGGGCGCGCCGACATGCTGGCGCTCATGGCCAAGCTGATGGCATCGGAAGCGGCGCAGGACATCACGCTCAAGGGCATGCAGCTCATGGGCGGATTCGGCTACAGCCGCGAGTTGCCGATGCAGCGATGGTTCCGCGACGTGCGCCTGTGGAGCTTTGCGCCGCTCAACAACGAGATGGTGCGCAACCGCATCGGCGAGCGGCTGCTCGGGTTGCCGCGGTCGTACTGACATGATGAGCGCGGCATGACGAGCAAGGACGAGTTCACGTTCTCGCATCCGCTGCGCGTGCGGTGGGCCGAGGTCGACCCCCAGGGCATCGTGTTCAATGCGCACTACCTGACCTACTTCGACGTCGGCATGACCGAGTATCTACGCGCCATCGGCATCCCGTACCCCGACGGGTTGCTCGCGTACGACGGCGATCTCTTCCTCGCGAAGGCAACTGTCGAATACAAGTCGCCGGCGCGGTATGACGACGAGCTCGATTGCCATGTGCGCATCGGTCGCATCGGCACATCGAGCATGCAGTTCTTGTTCGCGCTCTATCGCGGTGACGATCTCTTGGTCACGGGCGAGAACATCTACGTCAACGCGCACCCGGTCACGCGCACGCCGGCGGCGGTGCATCAGGCGGTGCGCGACGCGGTCATCGCGTTCGAGCGCGTCGCCCCTAGCTCTCCGCTCTGAAAGGCCGCTCAGGCCGGTAGCCGTTATCGGCGCGGCGCGAGCTCGGGCCACACCGACAGCGCGGTGCCGCCGAGGTAGCTGTCGCGTTCGCTGTCGGACAACAGCGCGCCGGCCTCGATGCCTTCGTGCACGAGCTGTGTGTAGGGCCGGTCGTGCACTTGCGGCCAATCGGAGCACCACATGAGTCGGTTGGCGCCGAATGCATCGGCGAGCTCACGCACGAGCGCGGGGGGTGTCAGGCCGATCTGCGAAGCGAACGCGAACACGTTGGTCGACACCTTGAGATGCACGTTGGGGAAACGCGCGAGCGCGAAGACTTCTTCGAGTTGGGCGCGGGTCGCGTCGAAGCCGGGGATCTCGATGAGCCCGCAATGGTCGAGCGAGACCGGCACGGGGGGCGCCCACTCGAGCAGGCGCGCGACTCGCGGCAGGTCGCGGCGCACGATGCAGACGTTGGCCCGCACGCCGAGGCGCTCGATCTGGTGCCAGAAGGGCAGCGTCGCCTCGTCGTCGAGCCACGGGTTGTCCGGGATCGGTATGTGGAACAGGCGCGTGCCGCCCATGCCGCGCTGCGCCCAATACGTGAGCAGTTCGGTGCGGTCGGGTCGCGTCATGTCGATGATCGAGACGCTCGCGAGGCGATCGGGTGCGGCCGATCGTGCATCGGCGCAATAACTGTTGTCGTACGAATACGCGCCGTGGCCCTGCACCATGATCGTGGCGTGTACGCCGGCTTTGTCCATCTCGCCGAGCAGCGCCTCGGCGTCGGCCGGCTGTTGGTCGTACCACGCGTGTACGCCGACACCGGGCGCCAACGGATAAAGCTCACGGTCTCGGGCGACGACGTGCACGTGGGTGTCGACGATCGTGGTCATGATCACCTTTCGAATGGGCGAGATCGGCAGATCAACCGAGCAGACTCTCGAGCAGGTCGGCGAGTTGATCGAGCGAACGAGCGCGAGCGTGCTCCGCTCCGTCGTGGAGTTCGTAGGGGTCGAAGTGCAACGCCTGGAGCCCGGCCCGGGACGCGCCGACGACGTCATAGCGATACGCGTCGCCGACATAGAGGCACTGCTCGGCCTGCAGGTTCATCGCTTCGAGCGCGAAGCGGAAGATCTCGGGATTCGGTTTGGAGACACCGACGACGGTCGAGTCGATGATGACTTCGACGTTGGTGCCTGCGCCTTCGCCGACCTGACACACGCCGAAGTGTCCGAGGTCGCGCTCGACGGTGCCGTCGGCATTGGACACGATGCCGACGCGTGTCACCTTTGCGATGCGGGCGAGCGCGGCGACGGCGTCGTCTTGCACCCATGTCCACAAGCGCATGCCCGACAGCCACACGCCGTGGATCGCTTCGGCGACGCGCTGACGGTCGAGGTCGTCGATGCCGAGTGACTCGACGTAGCGCGAGTTGTAGCCCGTCCAGAACGCGTCGTCTTCGAGCTCGTCTTCACAGTGGCGGATGCCGACATAGTGCGCGCGGCGAAATGAATCGTCGTCGGGCGCGTCGACGGCGAGGTCGGTGAGCAGCGGCCGTAGCAACACATGGCTAGGGATGAAGAACACGCCGCCCACATCGAAGAGCACGGCTTCGACGCGACTGAGGTCGAGGGTGTCGAAGCTCATGGTTGAACCTCGGGCGGCGACATGGTCGCGAGTGTAGGGATCAGGCGCCCGCGTCTGCCCGGCCGGCGAAGCGATCGTCGATCCATTCGTCGAGCAACTCGATCAGTTCGTCGCGGGCGCTCTCGAGACCGTGGCCCGCGCCCTCGATGATGCGGAAGTCGCCGTAGCCCGCCATCGTCCGCACCATCGCACTGTTGTCGGGGGTGAGTACCTCGTCACGGTCGCCGTGCAGCAGCAACAACGGGATGTCGCCCAGCTGGTTGGCGATCTGACAGCCGGCACTCTGCGTCGAGAGGGTCACGACGGCGGCGCAATGCTGCGAGAGCATGGCGCCGGCCTGGACCGCCACGGCACCGCCGAAGGAGTGCCCGACCATCACGAAGCGGCGTCCGCCTTCGCGCATCGACCAGTCGACGGTGGCCGCGACGTCGAGGAGGGATCGGTCGAGATCGCCCGGCTTGCGGTAGTCGACGATGATCGCGCCACGCTCCCGCGCCACCTGACGGTCGGCGAATTCGAGGTAGAGCGCGCGGGCCGGGCCGCTGAATCCGCCCATCGCTCCGGCCATCATGACGACGACGTCGCTGGCCGCAGGGTTGCCGAACCACAACAACTTGAGCATGCGCTGCATGGTGTAGATCTCGACGAGGCGCAGCCCCGGGCGCAGCTCGGAGTTGGTCATGCCGATCGCGCCGAGCAATTCGAGGGGCGATTTACTGGCCGAAGGTCCGTCCATCCCGGGTAGCATGCCCGACGGAATCAACGGGTGCTTCGGCGTCAGTGTGATCCAAGCATGCGTCGGTGCCCGAGCGGCCAAAGGGAGCGGCCTGCAAAGCCGTGTATCGCGGGTTCAAATCCCGCCCGGCGCTCCAAGGTGTTGTTGTCGAAGCGTGTACCTACATGCGCTGTAGGTACACGCTCCGAGAACCAGTGGCGGGCGTGGGTGTTCAGGCGGCTCGGCGGATACGCGACCGGCGGACACGGATCTCGGTGACGCCGATGGGTTCGGGGAGGCTCTCGATCATCGAACGGGCTTGTTCGACACGGTCTTGGACGTCGGCGCTGCCTTCAGGCGACAGCTCTGCGATGGCCCGTACCGCATCGAGTGATTCCTCGATGGCTCGAATTCTGAGTGCTGTGCTCATGGGGAAACTGTACGACGGGCAAAAGTCTGCTCGGGAAACGCAGAGTTACATCCATGTAAAGCCTGCGCCGCCAAAAGGTGGACTCGTCCGGACCGAGAGCCCCCGTGCGTCCCTTTCGATGCAACGTGTTCACGGGGAGTGGTGGCGCGAGCGGTGGTCCGGCATCTTGCCTCGGTGGCCGAAGGGTGTCGGGTAACGTGGGCAACGTTCTTCAGGGGGTGGCCATGCACGGCGACGACATGATCCTCATCAGCGTCGATGATCACATTTGTGAACCGGCGACCATGTTCGATGCGCACGTGCCGGCGAAGTACAAGGATCGCGCCCCGCGGGTGCTGACCGACGAGAACGGCTACCAGCAGTGGTGGTACGGCGACAAGAAGGGGCGCAATCTCGGCCTCAACGCCGTGGCGGGCAAGCCGCGCGAGATGTACAACGTCAACCCCTCGTCGTTCGCCGAGATGCGACCCGGTTGCTACGACGTGCACGAGCGGGTGCGCGACATGTCGGCGGGCGGTCAACTCGCCGGGCTCAACTTCCCCAACTGGACCGGCTTCTCCGGACAGGTGTTGAGCGAAGGGCCTGACCGCGACGTCAACCTCGTGATGATCAAGGCCTACAACGACTGGCACGTCGACGAATGGTGCGGTGCGTATCCCGAACGGTTCATCCCGTGCGGCATCGTGCCGCTGTTCGACAGCGACGAAGCGGCGAAGGAAGTGCATCGCCTCGCGGCCAAGGGCTGTCACGCGGTGACGTTCTCCGAGAATCCCGCCGCCCTCGGCGTGCCGTCGATCCACACCGACTATTGGGACCCACTGTTCGCCGCGTGTTGCGACGAGGGCACCGTGCTCGCGTGTCACGTCGGTTCGTCGTCGAAGAGCTCGACGACTTCGCCCGACGCGCCGCCGTCGATCCCGATGAACCTGTCGTCGACGATGTCGATGTTCACGCTCGTCGATCTCGTGTGGGCCGATTTCTGGAATCGCTTTCCGACGCTCAAGTTCTCGTTGACCGAAGGCGACATCGGTTGGATCCCCTACGTGTTGCAGCGGGGTGAGCACATCCACGATCGTCACTCGGGTTGGACCATGCACGAGTTCCCCGCGGGCATGTCGCCGACCGACATCTTCAAGCGCAACATCATGTGCTGCTTCATCAAGGATCGCATCGGGGTGAAGTTGCTCGACGAGTTCAACATCGACAACGTGTGTTGGGAGTCCGACTTCCCGCACAGCGACAGCTCGTGGCCGTTCGGGCCCGAGGCGATCGAAGAACTTTTCGTAGGTATCTCCGACGAGATACTCAACAAGATCACGCACGAGAACGCCATGCGGAATTACCAGTTCGATCCGTTCAAAGTGCGCCCGCGTGAGCAGTGCACGGTGCGGGCCCTGCGCTCCGAGGCACTCGACGTCGACGTCGTGACCCGAGTCGGCCGCAAGGCTGATGCATCCGACCGTTCCGCGTTCATGAACATCGCCGCCAAGGCGCAGCAGACCACGCCCGCGGCGCGCTAGCCGTCCACCTCGCTAGCTGACGTGGAACCATTGACCGGCCGTCGTACCGTGTGGGCGTGATGACTCGCGAATCTGCGTGGTACTCGGCCGAGCCGCCGCTGCCTCCGCACGTCGCGCCGCCCGATGGTTGGCCGGTGCCCCCGGCCGAGCCGATCCCCGAGCCCAAAGTGGCGCCGAGAGCGCGCATGGCGGGAGCGTTCACGTTCCTCGGCGCCGCGATCGCCATCGTCGGCTCGCTGTTGCCGTGGGCCCGCTACACCGATGGCTTTGACATGTCCGGCACGCACAACGGCAACGGCTGGGTCGTGCTCGTCGTCGCCGTCGTCGCGGCAGGGCTCGCCGGCGCGGTGTGGGTCGGTTCCTCGCATCCGATCGTGCGCTTCGGCATCACCGGTTGCGCCGTAGTGCTCGCCGGCCTGTTCTTTTGGAACCGCTGGCGGGTGCAGCAGGCCGACAGTCGCTCGAAGATCGGGCCGATCACCATGGGTGGGGGATTGTTGCTCGTCGGCCTCGCGGCGTTTGTCGTCGCCGCGGGCGCGCTGCTGGCTCTCGGCCCCCTCAAAGGGGCGTTTCGCTGGCAGAACTCGGAACCCGAGTCGCACCTCTAGCTGCTACGATCTTGCCCCTCCGGGGCCGTTAGCTCAGTTGGCAGAGCACTTGCTCGACACGCAAGGGGTCGTGGGTTCAAGTCCCGCACGGCCCACTCCGG
>JBDTLT010000101.1:0-17931 GCA_039934635.1 Acidimicrobiales bacterium | reverse complement strand
GAGCCGCCTGAAAAGCGGTAGGTCCGGGGATCGACGCCCCGCCCGACCACCATCATCGGTGCAGTTCAGCCAGGTGTTTCGCCCCTTGGGCGTGAGTGCGACATCGGTGTCAGGCGGCGGGTTCGAGGGTTGACTTTGGGGCCGAGGGCTTGGCGTTGTGCGACGAGTCGTCGTTGGTGCGCGATCGACGTGCGTCGTCTTCTCGCGGACGCGTTGGCGAGACTCGGTGGAGACGCCGATGCGATAAAAGCGCGGCGTCGAGTGCGACCCACGAGTCCGCCAGGTGATCCGACAGATGCGGACCCGATCTCCCGGTTGAAAGAACTCGGGTTCACCGTCGACGTCGAGGGACGTGAGGCCCTATTCGCCTGGCGGTGGCTTCATTTGCCGGTCTTGGTGCGGTTGTGCCACAGCGCGGCGGGGAGGCCGACGACGACGGTCCCGAGTACGCGGGCGACGTGGCGAAGTTGCCGAGGTCGCCCCGACTGCATGGATTCGGTCAGTGAACGGCCGAGCGCAGCGACGACCGCGAAGCGGACATTTTGCAGGCGCACATCGCCCATCCAGCGCCAGGGCGTGGCGAACACATGGGCGTACGTGGCGTTGAGTGAGTCGCCGAGGGCTTCAACAGCGTGCCACCAGTGCATCGGGATGTAGATCACGTCGCCAGGGTGCAGGACGACACGCCGAGGAACCAGGGAGGCGAACGACACGGGCCACGACCCGGACTCGGTCTGCCACACTCCGATCTTCGCCATCGGCAGGAGCGTCTTCATCGCTGCTGGCTCGTGCAGCAAGAACTCCTTGTCACCTACGAGCTGAGCAGTGAGGGTTTCATCACCGGTGTGGACGTGCCAGTCGGTATACCCGCGTCGGGAAAGGAAGAACCGGTCCTGGTAGAACCGGGCCCCGCGAGTGCTGACATCGATCCCTGTGAAACTGCCGAGATCGCTGGAGAGTTGTCCGAGCGCGGTGAGGCGTTCGGCATACAGTTGCACCCTCGGACGTGGGCCTTCGATCTCGTCGAGAAATTCGTTCATGGTCATCGGGCTCGTCGCGCTGAGCCGCTTGAGCGAGTACTCGACGAGAGGTTCGTAGAGAACACCGATGGTCTGCACGCCGATCGTCGTCTCACCAACCGCGGCGCGCAGACTGCCGACGTTCCAGTTGGTGATCGCCGGCCAGTGCGCGGCAGCGCCGCGGATCACGCATGGCTGATGCGCGAGGACGTACGTGTTGTGGAACTCGTAGGGAGTCAGGTTGGTCGCGTCGACCTCGGCTATTGCGCTCGCGTTGTCGTAATTCGGCGACCGTCGTAATAGCTCAGTCGTGCTCACCATCGATGGTCCGTCCCGCGGGCAACCCATCGTAGAGCAGCGTGGCCAAGCTTGTCCCTCGGGGGCCTGGCGTTCGATGACCGGTTCGATGTCTTCGGCGGGCAGCGTGTCCGCCTTCTTGATTGATATGAACGCGGTCTTCGAACGCTTCGTGACGCGCCTCGTCCGTGAGTCGCTCCAGACGGCATCCCTTGAGGCCTCGGTGCAACACCAACTCCACGCGGTGGTGCAACGATGAGACCAGCCGGTCCTACAGCACGCTCACTCCCGACCTCGGTGCTCTGATCGCGATCTGGGCGCGCCTCGCGGCGGGCTGCGGCTGCAAACAGGATGGTGGAGGTGCTCAACCACGACGATTTGGGTTCTACGCGCTGATGCAGTCGCGCCCCGCCGACCTGCCGACCTGCCGAAGACGCGACGATCGAGTCCGGCGGATGGCGGGAAAGAGCGTCAGCCAGATTTCAGGACATCAACGCGGCCCACGTTGCGTCGCCGACAACGCCGTCGGCGCTGAGCCCCGCCTGTGTTTGAAAGGCTTTCACGGCCTCAGTCGTGCGCGGGCCGAAGTCACCGTCGGCCACGACGTCGTAGCCGCGTTGGATCAGCAACTCCTGAAGGTGTCTGGTCCAGTCGGCGTACGACGCACCGCATCCTTCCTGTATCTGTGGCGCATTGGGGATGGCCGGCGCCGGGTCCTCGTGGGCCGTGTTGCTCGAGCGCAACGTCGTTTGCTCCGTGTGCGCAGGCTGACCGATCGGCGGCGCAACCGCGACCACGGCGCCGCCACTGAAGTAGCTGTTGCCCCAGTCCGCAAGCTGCTGGATGAACCACTCGTTGATCTGGTCGCCCCACTCGCGGCGAGCCGCGGTCGACGCACAGCCGATGGACGTGCCCGCGTACCACGCGAGGGCCACCGCGGCGGCCTCCCCCGCGATCGGCCCGGCCGTTGTCGCGGTGGCGATCATGCCCGCCGGAATTGCTCCGGAATGGACGAGGTACTCCACCGCCTCTGCCGGCTCCATGCCACTCAACGCCAGATGGATCTCATGCGCCGCGTGGAGCACCTCTTCGACGCCGTGATAGATCTGGGTCGGTCCCGGCAGCCCGAGGGCCCCGTTGGTCTGGTTCATGCAGCCGAGCCATTGATCGCCGAATGCCATGCGTCCCCTCCGTTGCGAGCGCAGCCAAGATCGTAACATCGTCGGTGCTGGTGAGAAGGGGCGGCGTACCGGGGGTCGAGAATCGAAACGATTCGTCGGCAGTAGAGTGCGGCGGATGCTCCAGCGACCGGGGGACGGGGTGCCCGTCAGCGGCAGGACCCGCTAGCCCGATGCTCCTCGTCGAAGACGTCAGCCACACGTACGGACGCCCGCGTGGTTTGCAGCGGCGCCTGATCCGCACCGCGTCCAACACCGACGTTCCCGCCCTCTCGAACATCGATTTGCGCGTCGCTCCCGGCGAGGTCGTCGGTCTCGTCGGACCGAACGGTGCCGGCAAGACGACGCTCATGAAGATCATCTCGACGCTGCTCGAGCCGACGAGCGGGCACGTCTCGGTATGCGGGTTCGACGTCAAGACGCAAGCCGACTCCGTTCGCCAGGTGCTGGGCCTCGTACTGTCGGATGACCGGGCGCTGTATTGGCGCCTGACGGGCCGCCGCAACCTCGAGTTCTTCGGCGTGATGCAGGGCCTGACTCGCGCGCAGTCCATCGCCCGTGCTGACGAACTGCTGCAGTCCGTCGGGCTGGCCGCACGTGACCGGCTCGTCTTCGGCTACTCATCGGGGATGCGTTCACGCCTGTCGATCGCCCGCGGCCTATTGCACCGTCCGCGCGTGCTCGTGCTCGACGAGCCGACTCGCGCGCTCGATCCGGTGGCCGCGATGGCGATCGGACAGATGCTGCGGCGTACCGCGGAAGAGGGCGTTGCCGTGCTCCTATCCAGCCACCGGTTGGAGGAGATCGAGCGCGTCTGCGACCGGATCGTGGCGATCGTCGGGGGCGGCGTGCGCTTCGACGGCACCGCGTCGGAGCTTGCCGGCCAGTCCGGCTTCGCCCAAGCGCTCCACGACCTGTTGACCTCGGACGACCGAAAAGTGGAAGACGACGTCGCCGATGGTTCGTGATCTCGCCCGTATCTCCGCCATCGCGCGGCGCGACCTCCACATCGAAGGCTCGTACCGGCTGCGTTACGTCAACCGTCTGATCGAGGTCGCGATCACGGGGGCGGTCGTCTACCAGCTGAGCAAGCTGATCGTGGACTCACCACAACTGGCGCGCTACGACGGTGGCTACTTCGAGTTCGCGCTGGTCGGCCTGGCGGTCATGACCGTGGCTCGACTCGGGATCAGTACGTTCAACTCGAACATCGTGCGCGAGCAGACACAGGGCACCTTGGAGGTACTCATGGCCACCCCGACGCGGGTCGCCGTCCTGCTTGCCGGCTCATTCGTCTTCCCGCTCGCGCTGACGGCAATCGACCTCGTGCTCTACAGCGTCGGGATCGTCGCGTTCGGCGACGGCGTCCGCCCGATCGGGCTGCTCTACACGGTCCCGCTCCTGGCCCTCACGCTCGCCTCGTTCTGCGCGTTCGGCGTGATGGGTGCCGCGCTCGTCGTGCTGACCAAGCGGGGCGACCCGCTCACCGGCCCGATCACCGCGCTCACCTCCATTCTCAGTGGCGCGGTGTTCCCCGTGTCGACCTTCCCTTTGGTGCTGCGCGTTCTGGCACGGGTGTTCCCCGCCTACTACGGAATCCACGGATTGCGCGAAGCCCTGCTCACCGACAGCGGGTGGCGCCGCATCGCGCCCGACATCGTCGTGCTGGTCGTGTTCGACATCGCGCTGTTGCCATTGTCGGTGGCGCTGTTCTCACGCTCGCTAACCGCCGCCCGCCGCACCGGAACGCTGTCGAACTTCTGACCGAAACAGGGGCAAATGGCCCCTCGCCGATTTCTGAGGGCGCCGATACCCTTGATCCACTTCAGGGGACACGTCGGGTTTCCCCCACGCTCGGATCGGCGGGAGGACGTGGGCGCACCAATCGATGGCTACCGACCACCTGTCGACTTGTCGAGCGGGCGCCCGAGGTGGACCGCCTGATGGATGGCGCCGCCGCGAATGTGGAGCTGTCGCCGCTCAAGCGCGCCCTGCTGGCGATCGAGGACATGCGGGCGCGGGTGGAAGCGGCGGAGCGCGCCGCCCACGAGCCGATCGCCATCCTCGGCATGGGCTGTCGGATGCCCGGCAGCGCCAACGATCCGGCGGCCTTGTGGCAATTGCTCATCGACGGCGTCGATGCCATCAGAGAGATCCCGCGCGATCGGTGGGACATCGACGACTTCCACGACCCCGACCCGGACATTCCCGGCAAGATCGTCTCGCGCGACGGGGGCTTCATCGACAACGTCGATTTGTTCGACCCCCAGTTCTTCGGAATCTCGCCGCGCGAGGCGGTCACGATGGACCCGCAGCAGCGGCTGCTGCTCGAGGTGTCGTGGGAGGCGCTCGAAGCCGCCGGCATCGCGCCGGCATCGCTCGGTGCGACCAAGACCGGCGTCTACGTCGGCATGGGAATCTACGACTACGCCCACGTCGCCCGCGAAGGCATGGAGTCGAGCGCCCTCGACCTCGACGCCTACGTCGGCACCGGCAATTCGGCCAGCGTGGCGGCCGGACGCATCTCGTTCGCGCTCGGGCTGCAGGGTCCGGCGATGGCCGTCGACACGGCGTGCTCCTCGTCGCTCGTGTCGGTGCACCTCGCCTGCCAAGCCTTGCGAACGGGCGAGGCCGACCTTGCCATAGCCGGCGGCGCCAGCCTCATCCTCACGCCGGGCACGCACCTCTACATGTCGCAGATGCGCGCCCTCAGCCCCACCGGGCGCTGCCGCACGTTCGACGCCTCGGCGGACGGGTACGTGCGCAGCGAGGGCGCCGCCATGATCGTCCTCAAGCGGCTGTCGGATGCCGTGGCCGACGGCGACAGCATCCTCGCGGTCATCCGCGGCACGGCCGTCAACCACGATGGGCGCAGCAGTGGGCTGACGGTGCCCAACGGAATCGCACAGCAAGCGGTCATCCGTGCTGCGCTCGAAGACGCCCGCGTCGACCCGCAAGATGTGTCCTATGTAGAGGCCCACGGCACGGGCACGCCGCTCGGCGACCCGATCGAGGTGCGCGCGCTCGACGCGGTGTACGGCGCGCAGCGCCACGAACCGCTGCAGATCGGCTCCGTGAAGACCAACATCGGCCACCTCGAGTCGGCATCGGGCATCGCAGGGTTGCTGAAGGTCGTGCTGGCCCTCCAACACGATCGCATCCCGCCGCACCTCCACCTCAGCGAGCCCACGCCTCACCTCGAGTGGGACGAGATGGCAATCGAGGTGCCCACGACTGCTCGCAGCTGGCCGCGGGGCGAGCGGCCGCGTATCGGCGGCATCAACTCGTTCGGCTTGAGCGGCACCAACAGCCACATTCTCATCAGCGATCCGCCGCCCGTCGTCGCGCCGTCCGCGCCCTCCGACGAACCCGACCGGCCGACGCACGTACTCACGCTGTCCGCCCGATCCGGCGTCGGATTGCGCGAGCTGGCCGGCACGACGGCGCGGGCCCTGACCGCGCGTAACGCCCCCGGGCTGCCCGACGCCGCCTACACATTGAACACCGGGCGCAACGCATTCGGTCACCGCCTCGCCGTCGTCGCGGCGACCGCAGAGGAGGCGGCCGCTGCCCTCGAGCGGTTCGTCGAAGACGCACCCTCGCCCGATCTCGTCGCCCGCGACCTCGGCACGTTGGCGCTACCCAAACTCGCCTTCCTCTTCACCGGCCAAGGCTCGCAATACGCGGGCATGGGCCAGGCGCTGTATGAGGTAGAGCCGACGTTTCGCGCCGCCCTCGACCGATGCGACGCCATCCTGCGCGATCATCTCGACCGTCCGCTGCTGTCGGTGATTCATCCCGCGCCGGACACGTCGAGCCCCATCGACGACACCACCTACACGCAGCCCGCCCTCTTCGCGCTCGAGTACGCCCTCGCGACGATGTGGCACGCATGGGGCGTGACGCCGCACATGATGCTCGGGCACAGCATCGGCAGCTACGTGGCCGCGCACCTCGCGGGCGTCATGTCCCTCGAGGACGCCCTCGTCCTCGTGGCGACTCGCGGTCGGCTCATGGGATCGCTGCCGGCGGGCGGGTCGATGGCTTCGGTCTTCGCATCCGACGCCGTGGTGGCCGAGGTCGTGGCGACCCTCGGTGGCCAGCTCTCGATCGCCGCCATCAACGGACCGGACAACACCGTCATCTCGGGGCCCCACGAGCAGGTGCGGGCGGCGATCGACGCCCTGGCCGGCGCGGGCATCGACGCGCGACCGCTCACCACGTCGCACGCCTTTCACTCCGAGCTGATGGAGCCGATCCTCGCCGAGTTCGGTCGTGTCGCGGCCGACGTCGCGATGCAGCCGCCCCACGGACGCCGCATGGTGTCGGACATGACCGGCACGATCGCCGGCGCCGAGGTCGCGTCGGCTGCCTACTGGGTCGAGCACCTGCGCCGGGCGGTGCGCTTCGCCGACGGCATGACGACCTTGGCGCAGGAGGGTTGCAACGTCTTTCTCGAGGTCGGTCCGGCGCCGATCCTCAGCGCGATGGGGCGCCGCTGCCTACCCGATGCCCACGTGGTGTGGGCGGCAAGCCTGCAACCCAAGCGGCCCGACGTGGCCCGCACGGCGCTCGCGCTCGGGGAGCTGTGGACGGCCGGCGTCGACGTTTCTTGGGGCGCGTTCGATGGCCGGCACCGGCGCCGCCGCGTCGTCATGCCGACGGCCCCGTTTCAGCGGCAGCGCTACTGGGTGCCCGCGAGCGAATCCCGGGCGAGCGCGACCGCGCTCAGCACTGGGCACCCGCTGCTTGGCGTCGAGGTCGTCGCCCCGGTGGGACCGATGCAGTTCGAGTCGGGCATCAGCGCCCATCGACCGAGCTTCCTCAACGATCGACTCGTCCATGGTCGCGTCGAGATCGGGGCGGCGACGTTCGTCGAATCCGCCTTCGCCGCCGCCCGCGAACTCTGGGGCGCCACGGACGCCCTCGAGGTCGCCCACCTCGTGGTCGACGAGCCGATCGTCGTCGACAGCTCCGCGTTGCGCTACGGGACGGCGGTCGAGATACAGAGTCGCACGGTTGCCTCCGTCGCAGTGCGGGTCGCGGACGTCGGCGGCCACAGCTGGAACTTGGCGGCGACCGCGACCGTGGCGCGCGTCGCGCTCGACGACATCGCCCGCCTGGTGCCGCCCGCCTTTCGGCCGCCGGTGGGCGAAGGCGCCGCGGCGGCGAGCGAGTTGTTCGAGACGTGGCGAGAGAGCGGACTCGTCCTCGGGCCTCGGGCCCAGTGCATCGACGCGATGTGGTCGAGTGCGAGCACTGCGACCGTACGCATCGCCTTGCCCTTCGGTGCCGACCGCTTCTCGCTGTACCCGCCGCTACTCGAGGCGTGCGCCCTGGCCCTTCTGGCCGGCAATCCCCGAGGGCTGCGGGGCATCGAACGGGTGCGGCTGGTGTCGGACGAGCCACCGGCCTGGTGTGTCCGTGACCTCAGCGCGCCGGACGACGACACGTTGTGGTTCTTCGACGCCGATGGCCAGGTCGTCGCAGTCGCGGACGGTTTCACGTTCCGCGAATTGAATCTCGAAACGGCGCCGCCCCGCGCCGACTGGGTCTACGACCTCACGTGGCGCGCCATCGACGACGGGCCGATCCCGGCGGGGGTCCGGCCCGCCGTACCCTCCGGGACGTGGTTGCTGGTCGGCTCCGATCCGCGCCTCGACACCATCGCGTCCGGCCTCGCGGACCACCGGGTGCCCGTCCGGCGACTCGACGGGGCGGCGCTTGTTGGCCCCGACGGCCGCGAGGCCGTCGAGCTTGCGGTCGACCAAGCGCTGGGCGCCACGCCGCCGCTTTCCCACGTCATCGTCGGCCCGGTCGGCGCCATCACCGGAGACGTACCGGCCGACACCCTCGCCGGCGGTCGCGCCCTGCTTCGGCTCACGCAGGTGGTGACGGAGGCCGCGTGGCGACGACGGGTCGCGATCCCACCCCAGCTTTGGCTCGTGACGCGCGGCGCCATCGCCGTCGACGGAAGCGACGTCACCGCGCCGGCCGAGGGCGCACTGTGGGGCATGCTGCGGACGATCGCCACCGAACTGCCGCTGTTCTACGGCGGCATGATCGACCTCGATCCGGAAGGCACCGACGACGATGTGATCGACCTCATCACCTCGTCGGGAGACGAGACGTGGTTGGCGCGGCGCGCCGGTCGCACCCACGTCGCGCGGCTGCGGCCGTCGCCTCCGCCCGCGACGCGCCCCGGCAGATCGATCGCGGTTGAAGGAGCCCAACTCGTAACCGGCGGGTTCGGGGCTCTCGGTTTGGCAACTGCGCGCGCCCTCGTGCAGCGCGGGGCGCGCCGTCTTGTGCTCGTTGGCCGCTCCGCCGTGCCGCCGAGGGCGTCGTGGTCCGAGGTGACCGCCGAAGATCCGGCGCGCGCCCGCGTCGACGCCATCCGCGAGTTGGAAGCGAGCGGGGCCACCGTGCACGTCGCGTCCTTCGATGTGGCCGACCGCGCCGCGCTGGCCACCTTCTTGGCCGCGTACCGGGCCGAAGGCTGGCCGCCGATCCGCGGCGTGTTCCACACCGCTGGTGTCCTGCGCGACCGATCGATATCGGACATGACCGACGACGATGTGGAGACTGTTTTCGGGCCGAAAGTGCAGGGAACGTGGAACCTTCACGAGCTTCTCGGCGGTGAGCCATTGGAACACTTCGTACTGTTCTCGTCGGCGGCCGGGCTGCTCGGTTCGCCGGGTCAGGCAAACTACGGTGCCGCCAACGCGTTCATGGACGCCGTTGCGCACCTGCGGCGCCGCCAAGGCGCGCCAACACTGTCGGTGGACTGGGGTGCATGGGCGGCGGGCATGGCTGATCGGGACGACCTCGCACGCCAGCGCGGACGTCAGGGCCAGCTCGTCATCCCCGTCGATGCGGGTATGGCGCTGATGTTCGACCTGCTGACCACCGAGGCCACGCAGTCGCTCGTGATGCCGATGACGCGCGCCCAAGTGGCCGCCGCCGCGGCGAGCCCGCTGCTGTCGGAGCTGGTGGATGCCACGGACATCCCGACCGAAGCCGACGAGCGACGGGACCGTGGCGCGGAGATCCTCGCCGCGCCGGCACAGGAGCGGGCCGCGATGATGCTCGCTGTCCTCCGCACGCGCGTCGGTGGGGTGCTCGGCCTCGACGCCGACGCGGTCGAGCCGCACAGCGGCCTGATCGAACTCGGCCTCGACTCGATCATGATCGTCGAGATGACGACCCGACTTTCCATCGAGCTCGGTATCGGCCTGAACCCCCGCGAGGTGTTCCAGGAGACGTCGGTGCAGAGCCTCGCGGCCACGTTGCTCAGCGCGCTCGGCGAGCGAGCCGGTGCGTCGCCCGCGGCCGACGCGAATGCGGGCGAGCCGCTCTCCGGCTCCGGCTGCGTTCTGGTGGTCGGCGCACCCGGCTGCGGCATTGCCGCCGTGCGCACCGCGCTTGCCGCGGCTGCCCCGTCGACCGTCGACGACGGCTCGGCCATTCTCCGCGCGGCCACGTTCGCCGATCGCGCGGTGGCGCTCAGCACCGAGCTGGCGGCGCAACCGAACGACTTGGCCGCCCTCCTCGACGAGCTGCCCGGGTTGCACATCGTGCACCTCGTCCGCCACCCGTTTTCCTCGGTGGCCGAGCTGGCGGCCGAGCTCGGCCAGCGCGGCGCCGAAGAGGTCTGGCGCACCGTCAACGGCGACCTCCTCGACTTGGCCGAACGCCTCGGGCCCGAGCGCGTCCGCATGGTCCGGCTCGAAGACCTCATCGAGGCCGGTGGCCCGGTCGACGCGCTGCTGGCGATCGTCGGCGCCGGGCGCGAGGTCGGCGATGTCGGGGCCGCCCCGGTGCTCGACGGTGAGCGCCTCGACGACTGGCGCACGGTCGAGCTGGCCGAACGGCCCGGCCGCGGGTTGCGCCAGATCGCCGACGAGCTCGGCTACGACACGACCTGGCCCCTCGTCGAGCCGATGCCCACACGAGGAAGTGGCGTCTGACGTCGCCGGCCGGTCCAACGGGTCGGATGCCGCGCGGGCTCATCCGGTTCGGGTCCGTCGATTCGAAGTCGCGCCGCCTGTATTGCCTTCCGTTCGCCGGCGGTGGGCCTTCGACGTATCGGATGTGGCCGCGCTCGCTGCCCGCCGACGTCGACGTCGTCGCCGTTCGCCCGCCGGGCCGCGATCCAACCAATGCGGAGCTCCCGGCCGACTCGATCGCCGAGATCGTCGACGCGGTGTTGGCATCGATCGCCGAGTTGCACCGCGCGGAGCCACTGCCGTTCGCGCTGTTCGGCCACAGCCTGGGCGCGCTGGTGGCCTTCGAGGTCACAATCGCGTTGGAGGAGAGTGGTGGCCTCATCCCTACTCGCCTGTTCGTCTCGGGTCGGCGCCCGCCTGACGAGCTCCACCACGGCGACAAGGTGCACGCGCTCGCCGACGACGAGTTCCTCGACGCGATACAACGGTCCTACGGTGGCGTCCCGGATCTCGTTCGCAACGAGCCGGAGTTGCTCGCGCTACTCCTGCCATCGCTGCGCGCCGACATCAAGGCGCACGAAAACTACGCACCGTTGACCGCTCGCCAGGTGCGCTGCCCCGTACGCGTCTACGGCGGTGCCCGCGACCGCAACCCACGGCCATCACAGCTCGGGGGCTGGCAGCGCGTGGCCGTGCACGAGGTGTCGATCAGGGTGTTCGAAGGCGGCCACTTCTACCTCGACGCGGCCCGCGACGCGCTGACGGCCGACATCGCCCAGCACGTGTGAACAAGGTCGTGTGAACAAGGTCGTGTGAACCCAGGCCGCGTCTCAGTACCCGCTTCGGTTCAACTCCTCGATCAGCGCCAGCTCCGCCTCATCGTCGGTGATGGCCTGCAATTGCTCGATCCGGTGTTGCTGGAGCGCTTCGTCGAGCGCGCCCTCAGTGGCATCGCGTGCGCCATCGTCGCGCGCGAACACGACCCGATCGGCAAGTAGATCTTCGAGGTGGGCTGTCAACAGGTCGAGGGTGGGGTGTTCGAACGCGAGGGTGGACGGCAGGGACCGGTCGACGATGACGGCCAAGCGATTACTCAACTCGACGGCCATCAAGGAATCCATACCGAGATCACTCAGACCCTGATGTTGGCCTACGGGATGATGCGCATTCAGTCCGAGCACCCGTAGGACCTGGTTCCGGAGCTGTTCGCCGAGGTGGGCCCGGCGCTGGCTCGGCTCGAGTGCCTGCAACTCGGCGATCAGGTCACCCGACGGGCCCGGTTCGTGCTGGGCCACCGTTCTGCGCTGCTCGGATCGCGCCAGATCACTCATCACCGGTGGCAGGCCGTGCTTCGAGAAGTGGTGGACGAGGGTGGGCCAGCGCAGGTTCAGCACCGCTGCGTTGGCGAGACCCGTGTCGACCACGGCCCGCGTGGCGGCACGACCTTCGCGCGGGTCGAGCGCCACGATGCCTTGCGATTCCCACCGCCGAAGCGCACCGTGCATGCCGGCCGCCATGCCGACCCCGGACCAGGGACCCCATGCGATGGCCTGTGCCGGCAACCCCGCGGCGCGACGCGCGGACGCAAACGAGTCGAGCCACGTGTTCGCGGCGACGTAGTTCGCTTGCCCCGCCGCGCCGAGAAGCGCTGCGCCGGCGGAGAACAGGATGAAATGGTCGGCGTGATAGCAGTCGACGATCGATGCCAACGCGGTCGCGCCGCCGATCTTTGCGTGCATCACCGCGTCGAACCTCTCGACGGTCAGATCCGCGACGAGCCCGTCGTCGAGCACACCTGCCGCGTGGATGACCCCGCGAAGCGCGGTGCCATCGGCCGTGGCACTCGCCGCGATCGCGGCCACCGCTTCGGCGTCGGCGACGTCGAGCGTCACCACCTGCACATCGGGACAAACCTCGCGTAGGCGGTCGACTTCGGGGAGATTGCCTTCGACCGGCAAGCGCCGCGAGCACAGGACGAGGCGGGCGGCACCAGCAGCCGCGAGCTCCGCCGCGACCGCCAGGCCCAAGCCGCCGAGGCCCCCGCTGACGATCCACGCGCCACCGGCTTCCTCGACGTTCCACCCAGGCGACGCGGTGACGACCACCTTTCCGATCTGGCGCGCTTGCGCCATGTACCGGAACGCCTCGACCGCGTGGCGGATGTCGAACGCGATGAGTGGGAGCGGGACCAGGTCGCCGCGCTCGAATTCCTCGGCCAGCTCATCGAGCATCTTCGCGATGAGATGCGGCTGATCGATGCAGGTCTGGCCGAGATACACGACGTGATATTCGGCGTCTGGTCGGGCAATGCGGAATTGCTCTCTCGACCACGTACCGGCGATCCCGATCTCGACGAATCGCCCGCCCGAAGCAAGCACCGCGACGCTGCGTTCTATCGACTCACCCGAGAGCGAGTTCAACACCAGATCGACGCCGTGGCCATCGGTGTCGCGCAGGATCTCGTCCGCGAAGTCGAGCCGCCGCGAGTCGTAGACATGGCGCACGCCCAACCCACGAAGCGCGGCGCGCTTGGTCTCCGATCCTGCGGTTGCGTAGATCTCCGCACCGGCCCGGCGGGCGAGCTGGATCGCAGCCATACCGACGCCGCCCGCGGCGGCATGAATGAGGACACGTTCGCCGGCCTGCATGCGGCCGAGCTCTTGGAGTGAGTAGTGGGCCGTCAGGAATGCGATGGGAATCGTGGCCGCTTCGGCGTCGGTCAACGACGCCGGCATCCGAGTGACCGCTTCCTGCACGGCGACGCAAGTCGTAGCAAAGGATGACGCCGTGACCGCCATGACCCGATCGCCGGGACGCACGCGATCGACCGCCGTCCCGACCGCAACGACGACGCCCGAGCACTCGCTGCCGACGGTGGATCCTTCCCCTTCATAGCGATCGAGAACCGAGAGCACATCGCGGAAGTTCAGGCCCGTTGCTCGGACGTCGATGAGCACTTCGTCGGGCCCCGGAGATAGTGACGGTTGTTCGACCAGACGCAAACCGTCGAGCCGGCCATGCTCGACGATCTGCAAGGCGTACGGTCCGGCGGGTCGGTGCAACAAGTCGAGCTCCGAGCAGCGAGCGAGGCGCGGCGCGTAGCGCACGCCTTCGCGCCACGCGACGTGCGGCTCGCGACGGTCGTCGGCGGCCAGCTCGGCTCGTACTGTCGGCATCGAATCGACGGTCGGCACGTCGAGCAGACGGTAGAAGGCATCAGGGTGCTCGGCCGAAGCGACGCGCCCCACGCCCCAACCGACCGCCTGCGCGTAGCCGAGCCCGCGGTCGCCGGGCACAACCGCCATCGCGCTCGTAGTGACGATGGTGAGCGACGGCGCGGGCGAGAGCTTGGCCACCTGCGAAGCCATCGCGGCGACGAACGCTCCCTCCTCGGCCGGCGTCTGGCCACCGAGTGGGAGGATCACCACGACGCCGGTCGGCGGCTCGACTGAAGCGTCGAGGGACAAGCCATCGTCCGCGTTCGTCACGACAGTCACCGTGGCGGCGTCGCCGCGCAGCTCGCCCGCCAGCGCGTTCGCCGCTCCGGCATCGCCCACGATGAGCCAGACCCCCTCGACCGCCCCACCGTCGGGCCCGACCGTCAGCGAAACGGGCTGCCACCGCGTCGCGTAATACCAGTCGTGATTGTCCCCTCGCGACGACGCCAACGAGTTGCGCGTGACGCGCCGGAAGCGCACCCCACGGAATGACGCGACGACTACGTCCGAGTCGTCCACGACCTCGAGGTCGCCGATGACCACGCCCGAGGCCGCGCCGCCGGTCGGTTCGCGCAGCGTGCCGCGTGCCGTCAAGTCACCGCGCCCGAAAGGCGCTCCCAGCACGCGCCACTCTTCGACCCCGACCGGGAGATAGATATCCGATTCGGCGGCGTCGAGGGCATCCGCGCCCGTCATGGCCAAACCCAGCGCTTGCAGGCAGGCGTCCGCCAGCGCGGGATGCATCGCGCCGAGCTCGTCGGGTTCGCACGGGACGAGTGCGGCAACCACCGCACCATCGCGCCGATTGACCCGCTGCAGGCCGCGGAACATCGCGCCGTACGCGACACCCCCGCGTTCGAGTGCGTCGTAGTACGCCGCCACATCGACCGACGACCAACGAGGGTCCTCATGATCGGTTTCTCGGTGATCCACATCGACCCGAGGAGCAAGGTCGTCGTGTTGGTCGATCGAGATCTGCCCGCGGGTGTGGCGCGTCCATTCGCCGCCCGCCGTCGAGAAGACCTCGACGGCACCCGCATCATCGACGATGGTCTGCACCACGGCGGCTGCTTCGTCGCCGAGAACGAGCGGCGCTTCGATCTGCACATCGACGATTGCACACGCGGCGCCCGAAGTGACGACGCCGGCCCGTCGCATCAGCTCGAGCAAGGCCGTTGCGGGTACGACCGGCCGGTCGTAGATCACATGGTGGGCCAGCCACTGCGGTGACCGACCCGACAGCTCCGTCTCGAACACCCGGCCGGACAAGCGCGGCGAGCGCATTTCCTGGCCGAGCAGTGTCGTAGCGACACGTCCACGGCTGATAGATGCGCCGTTTCCGCCGGCATCGACCGCCGGATGCCAGAACCGCTCGCGGGCGTGCGGATACCCGGGCAGTGTCACGATGTGTCGGCGTTGGCCTTCGTATGCGGCCCAGTCGATGCGCGCCCCGGCCGCGTACATCGCGGCAACCGCGCGCGGGAGATCGATCAATTCGTCGTCGACGCGGCGACACGACGCAATGAACCGCGCGTCGGGCGGCACGTCGCCGGCGCGGCCCATGGCGGTGAGTGCCGAGCCCGGGCCAACTTCGAGAAAGATCCGATGGCCGGCCGCGACCGCGGCGTCGACGGATGCCGCGAACCGCACGGGTTCGCGTATGTGATCACGCCAGTATTGCGTCGTGGTCAGTCGATCATCGGCCGCCAGTGCGCCCGACAGGTTGCTGATCAAGTCGATCTCGGGCAGAGCGAGATTCACCGAGGCGACCACCCGCTCGAAATCGTCGAGCATCGGCTCCATGAGCGCCGAGTGGAACGCGTGTGAGACTTCG
Source organism: Acidimicrobiales bacterium (assembly GCA_039934635.1). GTDB lineage: Bacteria > Actinomycetota > Acidimicrobiia > Acidimicrobiales > WLNW01 > DATLFA01. The sequence goes on along the minus strand of JBDTLT010000101.1, from coordinate 2,436 downwards.
AGCCGCACAACTCGAACCCCTGACGCTTCGAGCGCCGCAACTGCTCGATCGAGCGCATCGGTCCGACCGGAGATGACCGTGTTTCGCGGGCCGTTGAACGCGGCCACGGAGAGCGGGCCTCCAGCGGAGGCGATCGCTACGAGCGCCGTATCGGCGTCGGCAAAGACCGCCGCCATCCCGCCGTCGCGCGGCAGGCTCTGCATGAGTCGAGCCCGCGCGTCGACAATGAGCAACGCATCGTCGAGCGCCATCACACCGGCGATGTGCGCCGCGGCCAACTCGCCGATGCTGTGCCCGATCACCGCGACCGGTTCGACGCCCCAACTCTGCCACAGCCGCGCCATGGCCACCTCGTAGGCGAACAGCGCCGGCTGAGCGTAGCGCGTGTCGTGGATCGAGCCGTGCGGTCCCGCTCCGTTCGCCATGACATCGAGCAAATCGAATCCGGCGATACGACGGAGCACCGCAGCTGACTCATCCAATGACTTACGAAACGCCGGCCGGGTTCGATACAGCCGCGCGCCCATGCCGCCGGCTTGGCTGCCCTGTCCGGTGAAGAGCATGACGACATCTGGGTCGGGCACACCCACGCGCCCGCGTATGGCATCGGTCGTCGTTTCGCCGTTCGCCGCGGCCCGCAACGAACGCGCCGCGTGCCCGGCATCTGACGCGATGACCGCAACTCGTTCCTCGAAGTGCGCCCGGCCCGTGTTCGCAGTGAACGCGGCGTCGCGGAACGAGGCGCCGGACCGATCGGCCGAGAACTCGTCGAGGCGCGTTGCGTGCGCGTTGGCTAGTTGCACGAGCGCGTCGGGTGAACGCGCCGACACGGTGTACACCACTGGTTCGGGCTCTGCGGAATCGTCGGCCATGTCGACCGGTGTGCGCTCGGGTGCCTGTTCCACGATCATGTGCACGTTGGTGCCGCTGAACCCGAACGAACTGATGCCGCCGATTCGTCGTGCGCCTGCAGCGGTAGGCCACACCTGCGGACCGCGCACCGCTTCGACAGCGATGTCGCGCCACGGGATGTACGGATTCGGTTCGGTGAGATGCAAGTGTGCCGGCAGCTCACCGTGTTGCAACGCGAGAACGAGCTTGCAAAGCCCGGCGATGCCGGCCGCCGGTTCGAGATGCCCGATGTTGGTCTTGACCGATTGCACCGCCAGCGGCCGGTTGGCAGGGCGGCCCTTTCCGAACACCGCCTGCAGCGCGCGAATCTCGATGGGATCTCCGAGCGTGGTACCGGTGCCATGACATTCGACGAAATCGACGTCTTGCGGATCGACGGATGCATCAGCAAGCGCGCCGCGGATGACCGCTTCTTGCGCCGCCGCGCTCGGCGCGGTGAGCCCGTTCGTTCGTCCATCCTGATTGACGTGGGTGCCGCGGATCGTGGCAAGGACACGGTTTCCGTCGCTGATCGCGTCACGAAGCCGCTTGAGGACGAGCACCGCGCAGCCTTCACCACGCACATATCCGTCGGCGGACGCGTCGAACGTTTTGCACCGGCCCTCGAACGAGGTCATCCGAGCCTGAGAGGTCATGATGTGGCCGCTCGGCGAGAGCATGAGGTTCACGCCAGCCGACAGTGCAGTGTCACACTCGCCGCTGCGCAACGCCTGACACGCCATGTGCGTCGCGAAAAGCGACGACGAGCATGCGGTGTCGATCGCGACCGCAGGCCCATGGAGATCGAGCAGATACGCAAGGCGGCCCGCGGCGACGCTCTGCGCGACGCCAGATGCGAAGTACGCGTCGACATCGTCGATGATGCCGCCCCGCAGGGCGAGGTCTGCGTATTCCGTGCCGGTCATACCGACGAACACACCGGTCGCGGTACCCGCGAGACTCGCCGCAACGATGCCCGCGTGTTCGAGTGCGTGCCATGCCACTTCGAGCAAAAGACGTTGCTGGGGGTCCATCGTCAGCGCTTCGCGCGGCGAAATCGAAAAGAACTGCGGGTCGAAACGATCGACGTCGTCTATGAACGCGCCCCAACGCGAATAGCTCTTGCCTCGCGCGTCCGGATCTGGATCGAACAGCGCGTCGACGTCCCACCGCTCGCGCGGCACCTCGGTGACCGCGTCACGGCCACTCATCAGCAGATCCCAGAACGATTCCGGGTCGCTCACCGAGCCCGGCAAACGAAGGCCCATCCCGACGATGGCGATCGGCTCGTGACGCGCCGACTCGGCCGCGTCCAACTTCGCTTCCATCTCATCGAGCGCCACGAGCGCGCGGCCGAGGAGCGCGCCGTGGTCGTGGTCGGCCGGACTCATGACCGATCTCCTGAGCTGAGCCGATCGAGCCGAGCGGCGAGGCGCGCCGCGAGCTCGTCGGTCGACTCCGCACTCGCCGTGCTGGCGTCGCTCGCTACGCTCGCCGTGCTGGCGTCGCTCGCTACGCTCGCCGTGCTGGCGTCGCTCGCTACGC
>JBDTLT010000100.1:0-18424 GCA_039934635.1 Acidimicrobiales bacterium | reverse complement strand
GGCCGCGTCGCGATCACTTGCGGCAAGGAAATGCGCGTAGACGTTCAGCGTCGTCGCCGAGCTTGCGTGCCCGAGACAGCCAGACACCGTGGGCACCGCTACCCCATCGGCGAGCATTCGTGTCGCGACGAAGTGCCGCAGATCATGCAGACGTACGTCCTCGAGGCCGAGGCGGTCACGCAACCGGACGAAGCGACGCGTCACGACGTCGGGCCGCCAGGGATCGGCGCAATCCAAGGCGTAGCTGAAGACGTACGCGTGCTTGCCGAGCGGAGTGCCCGCGGCCAGTCCCCTCGCGGCCATCCGCACGCGATGCGACGCCAATGCCTTGACCATCACTGGATCGATCGCAATACGGCGCGACGCATGCGTCTTCGTGTCCTTCACCAAGAAGCCGCCACCGGGATGCTCGACCATCGCGCGCCGGATCACCAGTGAGCCCTTCGCCATATCGATGTCGCTCCACCGCAGCGCGCACAGCTCCGCTCGCCGAGCGCCAGTCGTGGCGGCCATGCGCAAGAAGATCCCGAACTCTGACTCCTCTGCGCCGGCGGCACGGATCAACTTCGCCACCGCAGCCGCGTCGGGCGGTGTGATCTCCGCTGCCTTCAACTTGCCCGGCGACGCGTCCGCCGCCGGGTTGTGCACGATCCAACCCCAACGCTTCGCTTGCGTCAGCGCGCCTCGCACCGCCACGTGGATGCGGCGCACCGACGACGGTGACAGCGGCGCGCCCTTGCGCCCGCCGCTCTTACGCAGCTTTGTATACAAACCATCGAGCGACGCCGTCGTCACTTTGCGCACCTTGACCTTGCCCAGGTGTGGGATGAGGTAGTTGTTGAGGTATCGCCGCGTCTCGAGCGCCGTCTTCGGCGACCAGTCGGGCGAGGCGAGCTCGTACCAACGCTCGAACAACTCGCCCATCGACACGTCGGGCCCGCCATGCTGGCCTCCGTGGACCTCGCTCAACATGCGGGACAGAAGCTCCTCGGCCTCACGCTTGGTGTGCGCCGTCGCGGACACCTGGCGGACTCGTCCCGAGATCGGATCCCGCGTCGTCGGCACGATCACTTGATACGACACACCCGCGGGGCCAGACCGCTTCCGAATGTGGCCTCGCATGAAAGGGCAGGATATGGCGCATTGACAAATATTGACAAATGGCGGTTATTCACAGTTTCCACAGGGGTGTGGAAACCGAAATATTGCCTCTGATCAGGTCCTTTATGGTGGGCGCTGAGGGGCTCGAACCCCCGACCCCCTCCTTGTAAGGGAGGTGCTCTAGCCAACTGAGCTAAGCGCCCGCGTGCCCCATTTCGGAGGCTGCGTCACGCTATCGCCTGTGCCGCCACCCGCGGTCTGGTGTTTCGTGGGCTTCCACCACGACCACCCGTCCGTCGCCTGAGGAATTGGCCGAGAACACCTTGCGGGCGAACGGGCCGGTGATGGAGGGGATCTTCCCCGGCTCGAACCATCCGACCTCGGTGATCTCGAGCGAGACCGCACGCGCATCGTCGGGGCTGACGCCGGGCGCTAGCCGCGCCTGGTAGACGAAATCGAAGATGCGGTGCTTGGGATCGACCATCACCACGGGCTCGCCGATGACGTCGCAGCGCAGGCCGGTCTCTTCGAGCAACTCGCGCCGCATGCAGTCGATCGGCGTCTCGCCGCGCTCGGACACGCCACCGGGCAGGGTCCACACGGTGCGATAGCTCGGCTTGACGAGCAAGACGCGCCCGTCGTCGCGCTCGACGCGACACATCGCGCCCATGATGTAAGACGGCGTCGTGCGCCGCACCGCGAACTCGCGAATCGGTGTCGGCACGGCGCGCAAGATCCGTCCGATCCAACGGCGCTTGCGGTTGGTCACGCGAACTTCCGTCGCGCGAGCAGCAACTCGTCGAGCAACGCTCGATCGCCCGCCGCGACCGGCGTGCGCCTGACCCCATGATCGAGCGGCGCCAGCGCGCGCTCGTGCATGTCGATCACTTCGCCGCCGGCCTCGAAACACACGAGCATGCCGCCCAGGTAATCCCACTCTGCGACTTCGTCGGTGACGCAATGGACATAGCCATCGAGGCGCCCGTCGGCGACTGCGCACAGGTCGAGCGCGATCGCGCCGTACGCACGGAACTGAGCCCAGCCGAAATGAAACGGCGGCCAGCCGCCCAAACCGATGATCGAGTCGCGCAGCGGCGGCGTCGCCGGACGCGTGATGCGCTCATCGTTGTGGAATGCACCATCCCCGCGCACCGCGTGCCACCGCTCGCCCGTGACCTGATCGGCCACCAACGCCACCCACGGCCCGTCACCGTCGACGGCGCACAGACTGGTCGACCACCACGGCAGGCCCCGCGACGCATTGGTCGATCCGTCGATCGGATCGATCACCACGGTCACGCCGAGAGTGCCGGCCTGCACACCCGATTCTTCGGACAAGATGGTCACGCCCGACGGCTCGAGCACCTCGAGCGCAGCGGCGTCGGCTGCCAGGTCGTGGTGGTACTGCCCCCGGCGGGTGCCGGCGAGGCCCCACTCGCGGTGCTGGTGCATGGCCATGGTCACCGCGTCGGCGGTCGAGCCCAACAGCTCCAGCATGTCGTCGGCATCCACCGCGAGAGCATCGCACAGCGGTGGGTTTGGCCCAGGGACGTGGCAGGCTTTCGCCCGTGGCCGTCATCGATGTCGCTGGATTCGTCGCCGATCTCAAAGATCACGCCGTCGAACATGGCTTCCACGTCCACGACGAGCGCCATTTCGTCGAGACCTACTCCATGCGCCAGGCGTGGGAGGTCGACCTGCACCCCGAGGACGCCTGCGGCGGTCCGCTCGACCTGCACCTCGCCATCGAAGTCGAGCCGCGCACCCTTCTCGCGTTCGAGGACGAGGTGCTCGCGTTACCTGACGAGGGCGAACCGTCCGACACGCTCAAGATCCCGCTCGTGTTCAACTGGTCGATGCCGCCGCTGCTCAAAGGCCCCGATCTTCTGGTGCTCGCCACCGAGCTCGCCGGCATCGGTGGTCTCGACCTGCCGCTCGAAGTGTCGGCGGTCGACTCGCTCCCGGCCGTGACCGACACCACGCAACGCACGCTCAACATCGTCGCTCGCGTCGAGATCTCCCTCGGCAAGATCTATCTCGGCCAAGAGCATCTCTGCGACGTGCTCGAACGTTGTCGCGCCGTCAGCGAATATCTCGTCGACCGCGCCCCCGTCTGGCTCGACGAGCTCTAACTCGAGACGACGCCGTGGAGACAACCGGGCTGACGCGCGCACAACAGGCGGTGCTGTTCGCCATGTCGGCCTCGGCGCTGTTGTCCAACGCAGCCATCGCGCCGGCGATACCCGACATCCGCGATCACTTCGGGCAGTCCGACTCGGCCAGCGTGTTCATATTGATGTCGGTGCACGCGCCGGGCCTGTTCATGGCGTCGATCATCGGTGTCGCGGCGGACCGCTACGGGCGACGCACCGTGATCGTGCCGTGCCTCGTGATCTTCGGCATCGGCGGGCTGCTGTCGATGGCCGCCGTGAACTTCACGATGTTGATCGGCGCGCGGTTGTTACAGGGCATCGGCTCGGCGGCGTTCGTCAACCTCGCCGTTGTCATCATCGGCGACAACTACACCGGCGTCGAGCGCACGCGCGTACTCGGACGCAACTCGATGGCCATTACCGCCGGTATTGCGATCATCCCCGCCGTGGGCGGTTTTCTCGACGAGGCATTCGGCTGGCGCGGCCCCTTCGTGCTCACTGCCCTCCCCCTCTTCGTCGCCGTCGCCGCCGCCAAGGTGTTGCGCAACGATCGACCCGAGATCACCACCTCGTTTGGGCGGCAACTCACTGCGGCCCGCGGGCAGGTGCGCCGGCCCGAGGTCAAGTTCCTCCTGCTCATCGCGTTCATGGGCTACGTGATGTTCTTCGGCGCGTCGGTCACCGCGCTGCCGCTGCATCTCGAAAAGCAATACGACGCCGGCCCGTCGATTCGCGGTCTGATCCTCGCCTCGCCGGCCGCCGGGTCCGTCTGCATGGCGCTGCTGCTCGGCCGCATTGCGAGCCGGGTGACGACCGGCTTTCTCACCGCGTGCGGATTCGCGATCTACGCCGGTTTGATCGTGGCGTGCGGACTGGCACCGACACTGCTGCTGGCAGCCCTCCCGGTGTTCTTCATCGGTTTCGGCGAGGTGCTCATCACCGTGCCGCTGCAAAGCCACACCGCGGCCATCTCACCGCCGGATCAACGCGGCGCAATGGTCGCGGCGTGGGCGACGTCGGTGCGGCTCGGACAACTCACTGCGCCGCTGTTTGCCGCAATCATCCTCAGCGTCGCGGACACGCGGGTCCTGCTGGTGAGCTTTGGTGGATGGGCCGCGCTGATCTGCGCGATTGTGATTGCCCGCAAGCCGCTACTCGATGATTGAGAAACCCATCAGGCCCGCCTTGGCGAACTCGTAGCACACCGGCGTGACGGGCTCGACAATGCCGTACGCGACTTCGCCGTCGCATTCGAAGCGACAATGCAGGTTGTCCTGGCCGGTGATTGCGGCCCGCACGGCGGGGTCGTTGGCGTCGTGCGTCTCCCCCATCACCGTCTCGCCGACATCCATGCCGTGCCAGATATCGCCGACGGGCGTGCCCCCGTTGATGCCGCCGTACATGCCGCAGCGCAGGAAGCCGATCTGGTTGCCGAGACGTTCGAACGTGAGCATCTTCTTGCTGCCGTCGGGCAGATAGACATCGATCTCGCCGGACACGGGGATCTTGGTGTCGGGCTCGAAACGGATGCGATGCTCGCGATGCACGGTCGCACCCGCACCCTGGCGCGGATCGCCGAAGTTGTAGAGAACACGCGGGCTCCACAACGACCAGTCGCGAAACTCCACCCATTGACCCGACATCGGCCACTTGGACCCCATCCAATGTTTGGGACCGCCGACACCATCGCGCACGCCCCAGTGGTGATCGCGCGACCCGCAGTACGCATCGCGTGCCACCGAGATCGACTTACCGGCAACGGTGATCGTGCCGCTCTGCTCACCGAACGACTCGTAGCCGGCAGTGTTGCCGGCGGTACGACCGTTGTGGATCATCCCCGCGCCGAGTTGTTGGAAGACGGCGCGCTTGGTGTCGAACCACTGCAGGTCAAAGCTGAGGCCGAACTCGTTGTCTGCGAGCGAGATGTGCCACTGCTTGAACGGCTCGATGATCTCGAATTCGAACGGGCCGACCTTCATGTTGGTGCGGTCGTCGCCCAGCTTGCGGTGCGCGTGCACGCTGTGATGCACACCGTTGTGGTTGACCAACGCGTAGGCCTCGGCCGTGCCCAGATTGGGATAGAAACCGAGGCCGCACACGAAGAAAACTTCACCGACCTTGTCCTGCGCGGTGAACCAGAGACGCTCGTACGCCCGTGGATCAGACGTCCACATCACGCGCACCGGATGCGGATAGTTGTGAATCAGGTACTCATCTATGCCCGACATCGGTGAGTGTTCTGCGGATACCTCGAGGTTCATGGCCGCCGACCGGCTTCAGCTCGCGTCGCCGACGTAGGAGCTCTGCAACGCGGCCGCGCCGTCGGGCATATCGGTACGACGCTTGCCGCCCGGATAGCGCTGCTCCCACATCTTCTTGAACCCTTCCTTCCAACCCACTTCGCACTTGCCGATCAACCCGATGCGCTTGGTGTTGTCGGACCCGCCGCCCTTGGATGCGCCGGGATACTCGCGATAGCTGAAGCGGGGCGTCTTGCCGGTGAGCTCGGCGAAGTACGCACACCAGATCTCGGGCGTCACCATGTCGTCGCCCGCCCAGTTGACGATGGTGGCCGGCACCGTGGCGATGTCGCACAGCTTGGGCACCTGCGCGTTGATGTCGAACTGATCGATCGGGTTGTAACCGGTGCTGCCCGGTGCGCGCAAGGCCACGTCTTGGTCGTTCATCATCCAATCGAGGTGATACGCGGGCAGGCCGCCGTTCCAACTGTAGGACGCGTTCATGCGGGCGATGGTCGTGGGCAGGTTGAGCAGACGCGCCATTGTCCGAGCGACGGCTTCTTCGGCGATCTTTGACATGCTGTAGGTCGGCGCGTGCGGTGAATTGACGTCGCCCAACGGATCGGTCTCTTTGTGCGCGTGATGGGGATCGTCGTTGGGCTTGTAGGTGGAGAACGTCGATACCACCAACGCCGCTTTCGCTTCGCGGCAGTGCTGCATCAGCAAGCCGGTGCCCTCGGCATTGACGCGAATGGCTTGGTCGTAGTCGAGACCGCCGCCCTGGAATGTCGCGAGGTGCAGCAGGTAGTCGAAGTCGGTCGGTAGCGCGGAGAAATCGCCTTTGGCCAGATCGCAGACGACCGTGCGGACGCCGACCTTTTCGCACCGCTCCTGTGAGCCCGGCTCGCTGAATCGAGCGATGCCCCACACCTCGTTGTGTTGCGCGAGCTCCTCGGCCAACGGGAACGCGATCTGCCCGGCCGGACCGGTGATGAGTAGCTTCTTACTTTGCATGATGACCCCCTGGAAACAATCCATCATGCTCTGTCGGCGCCGCTCGTGCCATCACGTGAGCAGCGGCATCACCTCGGTGGCGATACGACGCGTGTAGTCGATGGGATCGCCCCACATGGCGGTGAAGATGAGGTTGGACGCACCCCACTCGTCGAGTTGACGGATGCGCGAAGCCACGTGCTGGGCGTTGCCGGCGATGAGGAACCGGGGGCCCAGGAAGCCGGTCAGCCCGTTGTCGTTCACGAGCGACGCGTTGTGGTCGCCCGCGTTGACCTGGTTGTGCTCGTTGGAGCGATACTCGTCCATCAGGCGCTGCATCGGCTCGTGGAGCTCTTCGGGCACGAACTTGTCGTCGAAGCTGAACTTGAACGCGTGGTTCGCGCTCGCCGCGAGCGTCCACGCCAAGCGGTGCCACAAATCCGGCTCGGGCTCGTCGCTCAGCACGACCTTGGTCAGGAACCACGGCTCGACTCCATCAGGGTCGCGATCCACTGCAACCGCCGCTTCGCGCACACGACGCAGATTGTCGGCGACCACCTCTTGTGAGATGCCGTTGCCGAAGATCACCCCGTCGCCGATCTCCCCGGCGAGCTGCATCATCTTGGGGCCTTCGGCCGCGAGGAACACCGGCACTGGATCCTCGGCCGGGACATCCCACAGCAGGCACATCTCGCGGTCGTCGTAGCGGGCAATCTCTCCGCGCACCATCGCCTTGAACGCCCGGCAATACGCCTCGAGCTCGTCGCGCCGCGCCGCTCGGCGGCCGACGTTCTTGAGCGCGCTGTCACCGGTGCCGATGCCGAATATGGCGCGGCCGTGCGACAGCTCTTGCAGCGCGGCGAACCCGCTCGCGGCGACCGACGGATGGCGCGTCATCGGATTGCTGACCGTGGTGCACAGCTTGATGCGGCTCGTGCGCATCGCCATCGCGGTGAGCGCGACATAGGGGTCGGGCAACAGGTTCTGGGTATCGCCATAACCGGCGAGGTCATAGCCACACGCTTCCGCGACCTCGACCCATTCGAGGTAGTCCTGCATGTTGCGGCACATCGCGGCGATACCGAGTCGAGTTGTCATGGACTCATTCTGGCCGGTGGGCGACGACCACGTGATCGATTGCGTCCGCCGTTGTGGCCGCATCGAGCGCGGCCGATCCGTGGCCCGATTCGAGCGACACCGGCCGTAGTAGCTCTCGCGCCGCCAGTACCTCGAGACCCGCAGCGCCGAGAAACGCCGCGAGCTCATCCGGTGTCGTCAATACATCAGGGTTCTGCGGCCCGCCATGACCGTGTTCGATGTTGGTGCGATCGTGGCCGACGATGACGAGATGCCCGCCCGGTGCGAGCGCGTCGATGACGCGCTGCATGAACGGCAGCCGCTTGTCCGTCGGCCAATGGACATATACGAGGGCGATCAGATCCCACGAGCCCGCACCCAGGTCCCAATGCTCGAGGTCGGCGACGACCCAGTCGACACGCACGTCGTTGCTCGCGGCCATGGCCCGGCCACGGTCGACGCCGACCGCCGACATGTCGACCCCGGTGACCGACCAGCCGAGCAGGGCGAGCCAGATCGCGTTGCGGCCTTCGCCACAGCCGAGATCGATGGCGTGCTTCCCTTCGATCGGATGATCGAGACCGTGTTCACGAACCGCGTCGACGAAGAACCGGTTGGCCTCGCTCGACCACACCTGACCCTTCGCGTAACGCTCGTCCCACCCTGCGGCGTCCATCGTCAGCGCTCAGTCCCACGCGACCGGCATGGTGGCACGGCCCCACAAGTTGAACGGCACGATTCGCTCTGGCACCCCTGCGAGACGCATTCGCGGGAATCGTTCGATCAAGAGGCGCAGCGTAATGCGCGCTTCGAGCCGCGCGAGCGCCGCACCGGGACAGTAGTGATGGCCGTGGCCGAACGTGAGATGCGGGCGGATCGATTCGAGATCGCGATCGAGACGGAAGGCGTCGGGGTCGTTGAACACCGAAGGGTCATGATTGGCCGACGCGTAGCACAACATGACCTTGGCCTTGCGGGGGATCGTCACGCCGTGTAACTCGACGTCGTCCGTCGCCGTGCGAAACAGACCGAGCACCGGAGGATCGCGGCGCAGGCTTTCTTCGATGGCGATGTCGATGAGTGTCTCGTCGGCGACGACGGCGTCCCACCTGGTGCGGTCTTCGAGTAGCCGCCACAACAAGTTCGTCAGCAGCGCCGTCGACGTCTCGTTGCCGCCGAGCAACAGCAGCAACAGCACCCAGTGGATCTCGCCGTCTTGCAGGCGCCGGCCTTGGTATTCGGCGACGACGAACCCGCTCACCATGTCGTTGGGGACGATTGTGCCGAGATGCGATTCGTCCGCATGATCGACACCGGCCGCCCGCAGCGCGTCGCGCCGAGCGTCGATGAAGCGCTGGAAGTACGCGTCGAACCGGGCGCGCGGCGCGGCCGATGCGCGCGGATCGGGCTCGTTGTAGGTCGCCACCAGCGTGTCGGTCATGTCCTTGAACAACGCGTGGTCGGCCTCGGGTACACCGAGCATGCGAGCGATCACCGTGATCGGTAGTCGCACCGCGTACTGCTCGTGGAAGTCGCCGTGGCCGAGCGGCGCCATTGCGTCGAGCAGTTCGACCGCGAGGTCAGTGATCTCTTCTTCGAGCCCACCCACGGTGCGCGGCGTGAAGCCCCGATGGAAGAGGCGACGGAACTCGGTGTGCTCGGGCGGATCGTTGACCAGCCCCGATGGCCGCGTGTACTGCGGGCTCGGGCCGTAGCGCATCGACCAGGTCTCTACGTCGCGCAACGCCGCAATGACGTCGTCGTAGCGCGACAGCGTGAAGAAGGGCGGGTTGAACCGGTCGTAGTGGTGCACTGGGCACTGTTCACGCAACTCCGCGTAGCTCGGGAAGGGATCGGCGAGTTCGTCGAGGCCGAGCGGGTCATAGGACACGGGTCGAGATTAGCGTCGCAGCCCGTGACCGACCCCGTTCCCCCGTCGCTCGATCATCGTGGCAGCCGGCGCCTCGGCCGGCGCGAAGAAATATTCTGGTACGCCTTTGCGGCCATTTCGTATGTGAGCCTCGGCATCTACCACAAGTGGCTCCTCAATTGGATCGTCGGTCCGCTGTGGCTCGTTGCCACTGTGGCCATCGGCCCGGCGATCATCGATCGCATCCGGCGCCGGCCCACTTCGGGGGGCGCGGCATGAGTTGGGCCGCGCACCAGTTCGAGATCTATGCCGTGCAGGCGCACCTGCCGCGCAAGATGCAAGCGCAAGTGAGCTACTTCGGCATCTACCTCGGCGACTTCACCCCCGACTTCTTGTCGAAGTTCTGGGTGTACGGCATCACCTACAACGGCCATCACTACGGCTCGAAGGTGCCGGAGAGATGGCATCGGGGGTGGCCGGGCATGGGCATCACCCACACCCTGTTCCTCGGCATCGTCTTCACCGCCATCATCTGGGCATGGAAGCGCAACCGCGCGTTCACCATCGGCTATGTGTTGGGTTACGCCGCACACGTTCTCACCGACGTCAACGACAGTGTCGGCACGATGTTGCTCTTCCCGTTCACCGTTCTGAGTTGGACGCTCAAGACTTGGGCGTACGCCGCGACGATCAACGGCGGCAAGTACCTCGACGCCGCGTCCTACTACTCGAGCCTCGGCCTCGTCATGGATCTGTTCTGGATGGTCGTGGTGTTGTGCTCGTGGCGCGTGTTCACGCGTGACTACTGGCGTACCAACATCGTGCCCGCTGATCCGCACATCTGGTCCGCGCTCGGCCGGCGGCTGCCCGAGCGCGCGCTGCTCGCGTTGTATCGCGCCACGTTCTTCTACGGCGTGTGCCGCCTCGTTGCGTGGTCGACATGGGCCCATCTCGTTGCCCGGCCGGTGATCAACGGCGTCGAACACCATGGCTATCCGCTCGACCTGTCGTGGAACGGACCATGGTGGCTCGATTCGCGTTCACTCCACCACGTCAGCCCATTGCTGGTGGTGCCGGTGGTATTGCTGTTGCTGGCCCTCGTCTATTGGGGCGCCAACCGCCTGTGGGAGCCGATGGGCCGCGCCCAAGAGGCAGCTCGGGCCCGTCGCTCGTCCTCGAGGCGTTCGTAACCACCCAGGGCGACCCACTCGTCGGCGGCCGTGACGGCGGGGGCACCGAGTGCATCGGCCGGATCGAGATCGAGCCCGCGGAGAAAGGCGATCGTGCGCGCATCCCGAGCAATGGCGAGCGGCTCGGTGGCGATGCCGACCGATGCCAGCGCCCGATGCACGGGGCCTTTCAACGCCGCCGCGATCAACGCCGCATTTGCGACTGCGAACTCAGTGTTGCTCATACATTGCGCGCACATGCGCCGACTGTAGCGTTTCAGCGATGCCCGGGAACCGACCGGCGCGGGGCATCGTCTGAACAACATGCGATCACGACACTTCCTCTCCGCGCTGTCCCTTGCCGGTGCCCTGTCGATCCTCGCCGTCGCGTGCGGTGACGATGCCATCGAGCAGGGCACGTCGGCCCCACCGACCAGCGATCCTTCGGGTTCGTCGTCCTCGCCGCCGCTCCCCAACGGTGATGGCACCATCCCCGGGGCCGGCGGCGATGCCGCTCCGATCCGCAGTCGCACGGACCTGATCGAGGCGCGGGCGTTCCAGCCCGAGTCTGTGACCGTCGACCCGACGAACAACCAGCGCCTGCTGATTCGCTTCTGGGGCGGTGTCGAGCCCTGTTACGGCGTCGAGATCCGTGTCGTCGAATCGGCCACCGACGTGAAGGTGACCGTGCTCGGCGGCACGCCACCCGACGCGCAAGCCAAGTCATGCATCGCGCTGGCCAAGCTCTATCAGGCGACGGCCGACCTCCAAAGCCCACTCGGCCCGCGCACCATCGTCATCGCCAAGTAGTCCGAGCACCTACTTCCGTTCTCGCTGTCGAATGTGGGCTGTCAGCCCACGTTCGACAGCCAGAACGGGGATGGCGCGGGTGAGTTAGCGTCGCGGGATGTCCGATGTCGAGCAAGTCGCGGCCGAAGCCGGGGCCACCCATGTCGTGCAGTTCGTAGAGCGTGAACTCGGCGGCACCGTCACCGCGATCGAACGCATCCCGCGCTGGCGCGCCGGTTGGTATCTCACGGTGCACCGCGACGGTACGGACATCGAGCTGTACGCCCGGGGTGAGCGCGGCCCCGATTTCGCCTCGCCGTTCGATCTCGAGCACGAAGCGCGGGTTCATCACCTGCTCGAGGTGGCGGGCGTGCCGGTGCCGCACGTGTACGGGTTGGCCGATGGGCCGGTGCGCACACTCATCATGGCGCGTGTGCCCGGTCAGCAGGGCTTGGCACTCGCCCGCGACGACGCCACCCGCCGCGCGCTGATGACGACGTACCTCGGCTACCTCGGGCGCGTTCATCGCATCGATGCCCAACGCCTACGCGAGGCAGGGTTTCGCGTGCCCGACAACTCGACCGACACCGCGATGAGCGAGGTCTTCCGCAATGTCGAGTCCAAGTATCTCGCGCTCGGGCGCCGCGATCCGCTGATCGAGTTCTTGCGATCATGGCTCTGGCGCCACATTCCCGAGCGCACCCGACCGGCGTTCGTCACGTGGGATTCTGCGCAATTCTTGCAACACGACGGAGAGCTCACCGCGTTGATCGACTTCGAGTTGGCGCACGTCGGCGATGCCTACATGGATCTCGCCGCGATGCGCACCCGCGACAGCATCGAGCCGCTCGGTGATCTCCGCGTCACCTTCGCCGAATACGAACGGCTCATGGGCGAGCCCATCGACCTCGAGGCACTGCACTACTTCGAGATCTCACAACTCACGGTGACGTTGATGCTGCAGTTCCCCGTGCTCATCGACCCCGACCCCGAGAGCGACTACGTCACTCACCTCACTTGGTACATCGACAGCGCTCGCTACGCGCTCGACGTCATGGCCGAGTTGTTGCGCGTCGAGCTCGACGACGTCGCCGTGCCCGTCGCGGCACCGTCGACCTATCACACGCGGCTTCGTCATCTCGTGACGTCGACGCGCACGCTGGCCCGCAGCGAACCCAAGAAAGATCTCACGCGCTATGGCATCGTCGTCGACCCGAATATCGCGGAACGCAACACTGCATCGAGCCCGGCGGACGAGTTCATCGGCTGGCGCGCGCGGTGCGCGTATCGCCTCGCCCGTCACCTGCAGCGCGTCGACGAGATCGGTGCGACGGTCGACGCCGACAACCGCGCCGACATTGCGCAACTCGTGCAGAAGGGGCTCGCAGACGACGCTCAGGCCGACGCGGCGTTGCTCGACTTCATCGACGCGGCCGCCAGCGAGCACGAGATCGCATTGCTTCGACTCTTCGCGGCACGCCTGCAACGCCTGCACATGACGCTCGGTCCTGCTGATTCGCTCGTCGTGCGCCACCGCCGATTGCAGACGCTCAGCGACGACAACTGAATCAGGATACGTCTGCTTCGGCCATCGCATCTCCACTCGGGGCGCGGCGTGCCGGGATCGCGGCAGGCAACCCACGTGGCCGAGCGTCGCGGATCCCTCGGCGACGCGTCGCCAAATGAACGCTCCGACGAGCACGCCGCACGGAATTGCGACGATCAATCCCAGTGTGGCGAGACACAATACCGTCAGGAACAAGCTGAAACTCAGCGATATCCGGTCGATCTGTTGCAGGTAGACAACTTCGCGGGGCGGCGTTGCCGGCTCGACCTCATACCGTGGCCGCTTCGTCGACACGACGGGCGGGAAGCTACCTACAAATTGCGCAGACGCGTTCTCGCCCGGATCAACCCGTCACCGCTACGCCATCGCGCCGGGCGGTTCGGAGAGTGAGCTCATGGGCGAGAAGTTGCGCGACGGCGACCGCGGCGCGCCGTTCTTCGATCGAGACGTCATGGCCCCGGGTCGGATGCAAGACAAATCGCCCGAGGTCGCTGTCATCGGTCGCAACGGGCAACTCGGTGTGGTCCGGCAACTGCGCGCGGTCTTCTGACAGGTCGCTGAGGTAGGCCATCAGCTGGCCGTCGGGAAGGATCATCGGCGCCGTGGTCGGCGCTTTGCCGGTACGCCATTCACAGCCGGCGAGCCCGAGGATGTCAGCGACCGCCGACGCCGCGGCGCCGATGATCGTCTGGTCGTCGGCCCCGCCGTCCGCGACGGTATGCACGAACGAGGTGAACTGGCCGATCGTGCGCCGACGCGCGCCCGCCCGCGTGTCGACGCGCGCCAACCGTGAGGCCACTGTGCCGACGATCGCGCCGACGACGAGCAGTGTCACGGCCGCAACGACATCGTCGCCTCCGTGGATGGCGAAGCCGAAGTAGGGCCGCGTCAACAACACGTCGAAGGTGACCGTGGCCGACAAGGCGGCCAACAGGGCGGGTCCGATGCCGCCGGCCAACGCCACCAGCAGAACCGGCACGACGAGGATCAGCGCCGTGCTCTGGTCGAGCTCGTCGCGCAACGGAATCATCAACGCGCCGACGGCGAGCGGCGCGACGATTGCCGCGACGTACGCGAGTCGCGTGCGCACCGCGCCGAGTGGCTGCCGTTCTGTCGGTTCGAACGGCAGCTCACGCCGGCGTTCCCGCTGCCATGTCGACCACATCGATGTCACCATGTCGTCGCCCCCTGCTCATCCGCCGCGTTCGACCGCGACGGCAATATCGGTGATCGTCTCGGGCAGGTCTTGACAGTCGAGGACGAAGGAGCCCGCTTCGACTTCGTGATAGCTCGGGTTGAGATGCAGCGGCACCGAGACGACAATCGTGCGCGGGCGGAACAACAAGCGCGCCTTGAGCGCGAGCGCGCTCTGGTTGTGCAGCAGCTGTTCCCACCATCGGTCGACGACCAACTCGGGCAGGATCACCGTCGTGTTGTCGTTCGGATGTTGCGCACGGAGTTCGTCGAGGAAGGCCAGCAGCGGGCGCGTCACCTCGCGATAGGGCGAGTCGATGACGGTGAGCTCGACATCGAGCTTGCGCGAAACTTCGAAACGCTCCCATTCGGACATCAAGAACGCCGCCTGATCCTCGTCGCATGCAGTTGCGCATACGAGGCGGTCGGGATGCATGGACTTGGCGAACGCCATCGCTTGCATGCTCGATCGGTGCACTCCGGACACCAACACGACGACAGTGTTCTTGCGTTGAATCGGGTTGAAGTCACTTTGGATGCGCAACAGGTTGGCCACGCGCTGATAGTGGCGATGCGTCGAGTGCAACAGCACCATGACCATGGGGATGACCACCATCGGCACCCACGCACCCTTGGTGAACTTGGTGGCCATGATGATGATCGCCACGACGAAGGTCGCGACGCAACCGACCGCGTTGATGACCGCGCCCCGCTGCCACGCCGGTTCACGCAGTCGTCGATGGTGCACCACCATGCCCGCCTGGGACAGTGTGAAGGCCACGAACACACCGACCGCGTAGAGCGGAATCAGCGCGTTGGTCTTACCACCGAAAGCGATGATCAACAGCCCGGCGAACACCGCCAGGATCAGCACGCCGTTGGAGAACACCAGCCGGTCGCCGCGGTTGGCGAACTGGCGGGGAAGGTAGCGGTCTTTCGCGAGGATCGACGACAGCCGGGGGAAATCGGCGAACGCCGTGTTGGCGGCGAGGATCAAGATGGCGAAGGTCGTGACCTGCATGATCCAATACATGACGCCCGACCCGCCATAGACCTGGCGGGCGACCTGTGACAGCACCGTCTCGTGCTCCGATGGGATCGGATGCAGGCGATGAGCCAGCACCGACACGCCGAAGAACATCGAGCCGAGGATGGCGGCCATCCACACGAGCGTGGTCGACGCATTCTTCGATTCGGGCTTCTTGAATGCGCTCACACCGTTGGAGATCGCTTCGACACCGGTCAACGCGACCGCGCCAGAGGAGAAGGCCCGCATCAACAAGAACAATGACGCACCCTGAGCGAACGCGGCATCCTTGCTGATCTCTTGGAGACGCTCGGGGTCGACGGGAATACGTCCCAGATCACCGAAGAAGGTCTTCGAGAGGCCAACCGCGAGAAGTACGACGAGCGAGATGATGTAGGCGTACGTCGGTATCGCGAACACCCGACCCGATTCCTTCACACCTCGCAGGTTTGCGATTGCGATAATCGCGATCGCGACGATGCACAAGAGGACTCGGGAGCTGGCCAAGCCGTCGACCGCTGAGGTGATCGCCGCGACGCCGGCCGACACCGAAACGGCGACGGTCAACACGTAGTCGACGAGCAACGACGAGCCGGCAACGAGTGAAGGCCATACGCCGAGATTCTCGCGGGCAACAACATAGCTGCCACCGCCCGATGGATACGCTTTGATCGTCTGCCGGTAGCTGGTGGCGACGATCGCCAGCAACAACACGACGATCCATGCCAACGGCACCAGATACTTCAGCGATACGAAGCCCGCGACCGGAAAGAGAACGAACAAGATCTCTTCTGTGGCGTATGCGGTGGACGAGATTGCATCTGAGGCAAACACCGCCAGCCCCACCCGCTTGGTGAGTCGTTGATGCTGCTCTTCGTTCGACGGCAACGGCTTGCCGATGACGATGCGCTTCAGCGAATGCAACAACGTGTCTCACCTCGTCGCGACGCGAATGGTCGCGTTCTCCCAGCTCGGAACCTACCGAGCGGCCGGGGCTTCCTCCGTTTGCAACGCGCTAAGAAAGCGGTCCAAGGCATTAAGAAGTCGCTAAGACGCTTCCGGGGAGGGGGGCGCGGCTTGATACTCGACCCATGAACCGAGGTCGGGATTTCGACGTGGCCACTGCGGCGGTCATGGCGTTGCTCGCCTTGACAGTGGCCGCGGCGCTGGTCGGCGTGCGGGGCGAGTTGGACAACGCCAACGTGGCGCTCATCCTGATGGCGATCGTGGTGGTGGCCGGCATCGTCGGTGGGCGGGTCGCGGGCATCACGGTTGCGATCGTCGCGTCGCTGTCGTTCAACTACTTCCACACGAAGCCATATCAGTCGTTGCGCATCGACCGCGGCAACGACGCGATCACGGCTGCACTGTTGTTCGTATCCGGGCTCGTCGTTGGTGAGGTCGCGAATCGGCGGCGCAAGGCGAAAGAAGTCGCGACGTCGCGAAGCGTCGAGGTGGAGCGACTTCACGACCTCGCACAGCGTGTAGCCGCGGCTCGGCCGTTGGCGGAGGTGTGGGATGAGGTGCGCCGCGACCTGGTCGAAGCGCTCGACGCGACCGATGTGTGGTTCGAGCCCGCCGACGCGATCTCTGCTTCCGGTGCGCTACCGAAAGTCGCGGCAAGCGGCATCGTCGAGGGTCGCGTGTACCACTGGGTCGGCTCGGGATTCGCGCTTCCGAAAGAAGGAGTGCAACTCCGCGTCGGCGCCGAGGAAGCACCCCACGGCCGAGTCGTGCTGCGGGGCCACGCACGCCGCGCAGTCGATATCGACGATCGGCTGTTTGCACTCACGCTCATGGAGCTGCTCGCGCTCGCCATCGCGCAGCAGTCCGGCGAGAGTCTGGCCGATCTCGCGCCGATGCCGGCCGCGTCATAGCCGTTGGCGCCGAGCGCGGCGCTCGCCTATTGGTAGCGCACGCAGGGCACACCGTCGGGCGGCCGCCCGATGATGCCGCCCGCGGAGGCGATTACGTTTGGAGCCACCGCGGCGGTGGTCGTGGTGACTGTGGCAGCGCTGCCCGAGCGCGTCGTCGTCGGCGCGCTCAGCGTCGTGGCCGGCGAGGCGGACACGCGACCGGTGGCCGATTCGTCGACCAACCGATTGAGCTGCGCGGTGTCTTCATCACCCCGCGGCGTCGCCCGCACACCCTCCCAATCCGCACCGACGACGAGTTGCAGTGTCTGGCCATTACCCAGTGTGGCCTTGGAGCCTTGGATCTGTTCGAACGCAGGAATCTTGTTGAGATAGCGGGCCAGCAGGAGTGCGGCGAAGCGCTCGTCGGACGTGAAGTGAATCGTGGTCTGCGCGGCCGGCCCACTGGTCGACTTCTGCGGTGAGCCGCTGTTGAACTTCACGTCGGCGAGTTGCTTGGTCGGCAACGGTTCGGCGATCTGGGGGCGAGCGTCGATCACTCGCAACGGCACCTGAAATGGCTGTAGGTCGGGGACGTTGCCGCGAAAGACGTCGAGCACTTGGTTCGACTTGCTCGCGTCGAGATGCAGATACCCGTCTGCGTCGCCATAGGTCGGCAGCGAGTACCGCTGCAGCGCCTCGGGTTCGAACGTGCCAAAGGCTCGTCCGATATCGAGCAAATCGTTCGGGGTGAGATTCTGGTCGAGGACGAAGGAGTTGCTGTCGATCGCCGTCTTCATCAGGTTGCGCATCGTCGACGGATTACGCCCTCCTTTGGCAATCACCCGTTCCAAGGCGAGGATGAGGAAGTCACGTTGACGCTCGGCGCGGCCATAGTCGCTCTTGTTGTCCGCGACCCAAGCGCCGTTGATGTTCTGCTGGTAATAGCGAGAGCGCACGTAGTTGAGCGCCTGTGTGCCATTCAAGATGTTGCACCCTTGGGGCGCCGAGAAGAACGAATTGAGGTCACGCGCCGCGTTGGGGAAGTACACGGGCACCCCATCGATCGAGTCGACGATCTTGCGGAAGCCCGCGAGGTTGATCTGGACGAAATCGTGGATCTCGATGTCGAGGCCTTGCGACACCTTCTTGACCGCGTTATCGGCTCCGAATGCGATGGCGGCGTTGATCTTGTTGCGGCCATCGAAGGTGAGATCGCGGGGAATCGACAGCACGGCGGCAGTGGCGGCCGTGGGGTCCATGCGCACCACCATCATGGTGTCGGCGAGTTTTGCGTCTTCTCGCTCGTACAAGATGTCGTCACCGGTTTCGATACCGGTGGTATCGGTCCATCCCATGATGAGAATGTTGCGGGCATCGAATTTGATGTC
>JBDTLT010000099.1:0-18454 GCA_039934635.1 Acidimicrobiales bacterium | reverse complement strand
TGATCGAGCAGCAGCGAGAACGTCGACTCGAAGCCACTGAACGCGATCGTGCCGATCAATCCCAACAGCGCGAGCCGGGCCAAGACCGACCCACCGGCGTGGCGCATCACATCGAGGTGCGGTAACCATGACCTCTCGGTGCGCACCCGTTTGCCGGATCGCTTCGCCGTTTCCGGCACGCGGATGATCGCCGCGATCGCGTTCACACCGGAGAGCACCGCGGCGACGATGAAGGGCAGGCGCCGACCGCCGATCGCGGCCAACCCGCCCATGATCGGGCCCGCCACGAACCCGAGCCCGAACGCCGCCCCGAGCAATCCCAGCAGCCGGGGGCGATCGCGCGGCTCGGCGACGTCGATCACCGATGCCTGCGCGACACCGAACGTCGACCCGGTCAGGCCGTCGATGATGCGGCCGGCGAAGAGCACCCACACCACGTTGGCGCTGGCGGTGATGGCGTAGCCGATCGCCGTGCCGATCAAGGAACAAACGAGCACCGGCTTGCGTCCGATGCGATCCGACAAACGGCCCCACAAGGGTGCCGCGGCGAACTGCGCCGCCGAATAAGAGGCCACCAAAGTGGTCGCCACCAGCGGCCCCGCGCCGAACTCTTTGGCGAACAGCGGCAGCAACGGCAACACGATGCCGAAGCCGATCAGGTCGGTCGCGACCGTGAGCCAGATGATCCAAAAGCCCGGCGGAGTGCCTTTGGGGTCGCGGGTCGTCGCCGAATCGTGGGCCATAGGGGGACCCCTAGCTGATGGCGGCGGCCGAATCGGCGTCAAATCGGAAGAGGACCGCGTTAAAGACCCAGGCCCAGGCGCCGACAATACGAACGTGCGCTCGTCCGCGGAGTCAGACCTCAACGCTGCGGGACCGGGGATCGGCCCGGCCACCCTCACCGCGTGGATCGTCGCGCCCGCCCTCGTCAGCATCGTGATCGGCGCGGCAATCGTGGCCGCGCTCGATGTCAGCGCGATGGCCGCGTGGGCGATCCAAGCCGGAGTGAGCATTGCGTGCGTGGCCGCCAGTGCGATCACCGCGCTCGCGTTGTCCACGCGCGGCGCCGGCCATCAGACCACCGCATTGCACGTGTTTGCAGTGGAACATGCGGCGGACGAAGCGCGCCGCGCGTTCGACAGCGAATTCGATCGCGCGCTCGACATGCTCGACACCGAGACGGCGGTGCTGGACATGACACGGGCCGCGCTCAAGCGACTCGAACCGAGCAGTGAGTTCGAACTCCACCTCGTCGACCCAACGCACCCCGAGCTCGTTCTGGCGATGTCCACCGTCGACCCCCCCGCGGCCGAGACGCACACACGCGCATGGTCACCATGGGACAGCCTCGCGGCGCGACAAGGCCTCACCATCACCTACGACACCACCGACCGCCTCGACGTCTGCCCGCACCTGCGCAGCCGTATCGACGGGCCCTCATCCGCGGTTTGCGTGCCGTTGATCGTGATGGGTCGCATCCTCGGAGTTCTCTACGCGGTCGGCGAAGTCGGTCCGCGCTCGAGCGACTCCGTCGATTGCATCGAGTCGGTGGCACGACGCGCCGCAGTGCACCTCGGGCTCGTACGCGCGGCCACGAAGACCGAGCCGGCGGCGCCGGTCGACGCGGTTACCGGCTTACCGGACCAACGCGCGGCCCGCGAGAAACTCGTCAAGCTGAATGACGCCGGCATTCCGTTCACCCTGGCCCTCGTCGACATTGATCACTTCGCGATCTACCGCGAACTGCATGGCGTCGACGCCGCCAACGAGGCGTTGCTGCTGCTGTCCGAATCGCTCGTCGCCGCGGTGCGCCCGACCGACATGGTGGCGCGAGTCGGCGACTTCGAATTTGCCGTGGTGCTCTCCGGCTCGACGGCACAGAGCGCGCTCAAGGCGATCGAGCGCGTGCGCGAGCACTTGATCATCGTCCAGGCGATGCGGCCCAAGCCGCTGTTCACCTGCAGCTTCGGGCTCTCGCATTCGTCGATGTCGCCCGTCGTCGACGGCATCATCTCCCTGGCCGCGACCGCCCTCGAGAACGCGCAGCGGGACGGCCGCAATCGGGTCGTGTTGGCGGCGGCGGCGCGGGTGCACGGCCATCCCTCGGCCTCCGGCGACACCATCTGAACTTCATCTGAACCGCGCGCGGGCACCGGGCGGGCTATCGATACGTGGGCGCCCGAACTCGCCCGCTACCGTGGGCGCCATGGCTCCACGACCGACCGTGCCCGACAAGCCGTCGCTCGACGGCCTCGAAGACAGACTCGACGCACGCTGGAGCGACGAGGGCGTCTTCCGATTCGACCGCAGCCGCACCCGTGAGCAGGTGTACTCGATCGACACTCCGCCGCCGACCGCCAGCGGGTCGCTCCACGTCGGCCACGTCTTTTCGTACACGCACACCGACACGATTGCCCGCTACAAACGCATGCGGGGCTTCGAGGTCTTCTATCCGATGGGCTGGGACGACAACGGCCTGCCCACCGAACGCCGCGTGCAGAACTACTACGGCGTGCGCTGCGACCCGTCGCTCCCCTACGACTCGACCTATCAACCGCCGGCGAAGGCCGATCCCGATCATCAGGTACCGATCTCGCGCCGCAACTTCATCGAGCTGTGCCACGGGCTGACGCAAGAAGACGAGAAGGCCTTCGAGGCACTCTTTCGTCGCCTCGGCCTGTCGGTCGACTGGTCGCACAGCTACACCACCATCGACGACCACTGCCAGCGCGTGTCGCAACGCGCGTTCTTGCGCAACCTCGCGCGTGGCGAGGCCTACCAATCAGAAGCACCGAGCCTCTGGGACGTCACCTTCCGTACCGCAGTCGCGCAGGCCGAACTCGAAGACAAAGAGCGCCCCGGCGCGTATCACGCGCTCGCATTCCACCGCGACGGTGGCGACGATCTACTCATCGACACCACGCGGCCCGAACTGCTCGCCGCATGCGTCGCGCTCGTCGCGAATCCCGATGACGACCGCTACCGCCCGCTGTTCGGCACGACGGTGCACACACCGGTGTTCGGTGTCGAAGTGCCGGTTCTCGCTCACCACTTGGCCGATCCCGAAAAAGGCACGGGTATCGCGATGATCTGCACGTTCGGTGACACCACCGACGTCACGTGGTGGCGTGAGCTCAACCTGCCCGTGCGCGCCATCGTTGGGCGCGACGGTCGCATTGCTGCCGAACCTCCCGCAGCCATCGCGTCGCCGGCCGCGCGCGACGCGTACGCGCGCATGGCGGGCAAGACCATCGCGGGTGCGCAGCGAGAGATCGTCACCATCCTGCGCGAGACCGGCGAGCTCATCGGCGAGCCACGCGCGATCACGCACGCGGTCAAGTTCTACGAGCGCGGCGACAAGCCGCTCGAGATCGTCACCACCCGCCAGTGGTACATCCGCAACGGCGGTCGCGACGAAGGGTTGCGCGACGAGTTGATCGCACGCGGCACCGAGCTCAACTGGGTGCCGCCCTACATGCGCGGCCGTTACGAGTCGTGGGTGCGCGGCCTAAACGGCGATTGGCTCGTCAGCCGCCAACGGTTCTTCGGTGTGCCGATCCCGCTGTGGTATGCGCTCGACGGCGACAGCGAGCCGTTGTGGGACCGCCCGATCATCCCCACCGAAGAAACACTGCCGGTCGATCCGTCGTCGCACGTGCCGCCCGGCTACAGCGAAGAGCAACGGGGCAAGCCGCACGGTTTCGTCGGTGAGGCCGACGTCATGGACACCTGGGCGACCTCTTCGCTGACACCGCAGATCGCGTGTCAGTGGGAGGCCGACGATGACCTGTTCAGGCGCACCTTCCCCATGGACCTGCGCCCACAAGGCCACGACATCATCCGCACGTGGCTCTTCTCCACCGTCGTGCGTGCGCACCTCGAGCACCAGAGCCTTCCGTGGATGAACGCCGCGCTGTCCGGATGGATACTCGACCCCGACCGCAAGAAGATGTCGAAGTCCAAGGGCAACGTCGTCACGCCGATGCATCTGCTCGAACAATACGGTTCCGACGCGGTGCGCTACTGGTCGGCGTCGGGTCGCCCCGGCACCGACACCGCGTTCGACGAAGGCCAGATGAAGGTCGGGCGACGACTCGCAATCAAGATGCTCAACGCGTCCAAGTTCGTGCTCAGCACTGCCGGCGATGCTCCCGCCGACCCCGCCTTGGTCACGCGCGCGCTCGATCGGGCGATGCTCGCCGAGCTCGGGCGCGTCGTCGCCGAATGCACGGCCGCGTTCGACGCGTACGACTACGCCCGCTCGCTCGAACGCACCGAACGCTTCTTCTGGAGCTTTTGCGACGATTACGTCGAGCTCGTCAAGGCTCGTTTCTATGACGGTGCTGCCGACGACGCCGAGGGCCAGCTATCGGCGGCGGCCGCGCTGCAACTCGCGCTGTCGACATTGCTGCGGCTCTTCGCACCGATCTTTCCGTTCGTCACCGAGGAAGTGTGGTCTTGGTGGCAGTCCGGTTCGATCCATCGCGCCGCGTGGCCCGATCCCGCCGAGCTCGGCCCCGCGCACGACGTGCTCCCCTACGTCGTCGCGGCCGAGACGCTCGCCGAGGTACGCAAGGCCAAGAGTGAGCAAAAGAAATCATTGGCGACACCGGTCGCACACGTGGACATGTTCGACACGGCCGAGCGGCTGGCCGCATTGCGGCTCGTGGTCGACGACGTCGCGGCCGCCGGCAAGGTCGCGACCTACACGATGGCCGGCGCCGATGCATTCGCGGTGCGCGTCACCTTCGAGTGATGTCGGTCAGAGTGGACTGTCGCGCCGCGGCAACATTGCCCGCCACCGATATGCCGGCTGCGGACCTTCGATGCGCAGTGCTTCTCGGAGGAACGCCACCTCGAAGTTGAGGAGGTTTTCGGCGACGGTTTCCTGTGACGCCATGTGCGTGACACCGGACAGTGGCAGCACTCGATGGGGACGCCCCGCTTCGAGCAACGCCTGGGACAGCGCAAGGGTATGAGCGAACACCACGTTGTCGTCGGCGAGCCCGTGGATCATCAAGAGCGGGCGTTCGAGCTGTGGTGCCAGGCGCACCACATCGCTGCGTTCGTACGCGCCGGAGTTGGTCGCCGGGTCGCCCAGGAACCGTTCGGTGTAGTGCGTGTCGTAGAGGCGCCAATCGGTCACGGGCGCACCCGCGACCGCGGCGTGGAACAGATCGGGCCGGCGCAGTACCGCGAGGGCGGCGATGTAACCGCCGAACGACCAACCGCGTATACCTACCTTCGACAGATCGAGATAGTGATGCAGTTCGGCCAACTCGGCCAGCGCGTCGGCTTGGTCATCGATCGCAGGACCGGCCAAATCGTTGTGGATCGCGCGCTCCCACGACGGCGCGCGACCAGGCGTGCCCCTACCGTCGATGACGACCACTGCGAACCCTTGGTCCGCGAACCACTGCGAGGTGAGGTAGGCACCGCGCGACTTCACGACACGCGCATGGCCGGGGCCACCGTAGGGGTCGAGCAACACCGGCAGTCGTTGGTCGCCGTCGAAGTTCGTCGGCAACACCACCGCGGTGTGCAACCGGCGCTCGCCCACGACGGCGAACTCGACGCGCGGCTCGACGATCGGCCGTTCGGCAAACGTCCGCAGCGCGCCACGTGGCCGGTCGTCGGCCAACACCTCGACCGCCGACCCGTGATGATCCATCGATTGCGACACGAGGACCACCACCCCGCCGCCGGTCGTGGCACCGTGCACACCCGCACCGTCTGACAGCCATTGCACTTCGTTCGTGCCGAGATCGACCCGTGCCACCTGCGTCTCGGTGGGGTTGGTACTGGCAGCAATCAGCGCATGGTGATCGTCGGCAAAGAGCACCCGGCGTACTTGCACACCGACGGGCGTAACGCGCTCACCATCGACGCACAACCGATAGGTGTCGTCGTCGACCTCGACGGTGATGAGCCGGGTGCCGGACCAGGTCGGCACTCCGGGCACGAGGTCGGTCCAGTCGCCGTCGACGACACGCCGTAGTTCACGCGTCGCACCGGTCGTCGCGTCGACGGCGAGGAACGCGAGCGTGCGTTGGTCGCGTGTCTGCGCGACCACCACGGGCTCGCCCTGCGCGGGCCACGAAACGTCGCACAGATACTCGAATTCGCCCTGCGACCAGTCGACGTCGAGGCGACTGCCGTCGAGCCCGACGATCGCGAGGCCGACAGTGGCGTTTGCCGTGCCTGCCGCGGGATAGCGCACCGCTGTCGGCGCGACCCATGGCTCGATGGGTGACGCGATGTGCCACACTGCGATGGGCGACACGTCGACGCGTTCTACGAGCAGGCGCTCGCCATCGGGCGCCCACCAGTAGCCGCGTGTGCGGTGCATTTCTTCCGCGGCGACGAACTCGGCCGAACCCCACGACACGTTTGTTTCGTCCTCGCCGACCACCAATCGATCGCCGTCATCGCCCGTGACGCGCAGTGTCGTGCCCGACACGTATGCGACACGGGTTGCCGTCGGATCGAAGCGGGGATCGAAGACCGATGCCTCAGAGGTCAACTGATCTGTGGCGCCCGTCGCGAGATCGGCAACGAACAAACGCCCGGCGAACGCAAAGGTGGCGCGAGTCAATTCGCGGTCGGTGTCGAACGCGACGATCCCGCCGCCCACCTCGCGGGCGCGTTCACGACGGGAGCGCTCGGCTGCGGGTGTCGCATCGGTGGTGGCCGCCGGGAGCAACTGCGACGGATCGACGACCTCACGCTCTTCCCGAGACGCCACGTCGTAGATCCAGAGCCGGTTGACCGCGTCGGTGCCCGACGTCGATCGCAAGAACGCAAGGCGAGAGCCGTCACTCGCCACCTTGATGTCGCGTGGCGCGCCCAGAGTGAACCGACGCGTGCGAGCGTTCTGGCGGGGGAAACTGTCGGCGGTATCGGTCACGGCGGGCAGGCTAATGCGGTGGAAGACTTTGGTATGCCCAAGCCTCCGAGTGGCGGTACCTATCTCGTCGACCCGCACGATGCGTATCCCCACGAGCCCGAACCGGTGTCCAACTACAACGAGAGCATGTACTTCTCGCTGTTCGATGTGCCGAAGTTGTGCGGACTGTGGTTCCGTCTCGGCAACCGGCCGAACGAGGGCTACGCCGAGCGCACCGTGTGCATCTACCTGCCCGACGGGTCGGTGGCGTTTCAGGCCGGTCGGCCGTCGATCACACACAACCGCGAGATGGCCGCCGGTGGGTTGCGCTTCGAGATCCTCGAGCCGTTCGTACACAAGCGCGCCACATTCGACGGTGATGTCGTGTTGCTCCGCGACCCCACCGTCATGGCGAACCCATCACGGGCCTTCAAAGATCACCCTCATGTGCGGGCCCGCTTCGAGATCGAGTTCACTGCGTCGAGCCCGGTCATCGGCGGGCGCCCGCTCAACCCCGACGGAACCGAGTACGCACCCGCCGAGGCAAGCTTCGGCCGCGCCCACTTCGACCAGTTCATGCACGGCGCCGGCTGGATCGAGATCGACGGCAAACGCACCGATCTCGACGGCTTCGGCGACCGCGACCACACATGGGGACCGCGCTACTGGCAATCACTCGACGCGTACCGGTGGGTGCACGTGCAGTTCGGCTCCGACCTCGCGTTCTTGTTCACGATCAACTGGCGCCGGCTGCCGCATCGCGAGGTCTCCGGGGTGGTGTTCCGCGACGGTGTGTTCCATGACGTCATCGACGCGACGGTCGAGAGCGACTGGGACGCCGACTATCACCACCGATCGTTGCGGGCCACAGTCACGACCGAACGCGAGCATTTCGAGTTGACCGGCAACGTCCACTCGCTGATCCCGCTGCGCAACCGGCGCGAGCTCGAAGGCGTGGTCAAGGTCACCCGCATCACCGAGGCGATGACCGAATACCGCTGCGGCGACCGCGTCGCGCTCGGCATGAGCGAATATCTCGACCAGATCGTCGACGGGCGTCCGATCGGGCCCGATTTGGCGGCCAGCGTCTAGCGCTCCAATCTGCCGGAGGCCGCTCGGACCATTAGCCTTCCCGTCGCTCACCGCCGAAGGGGACTGGCAAATGGCAAAACTGTGTGAAGGTCGAGTCGCGGTCGTGACCGGCGCCGGACGAGGCATCGGTCGTGAGCACGCGCTCATGCTCGCTGCGCACGGGGCCAAGGTGGTCGTCAACGACCTCGGCGGCGAACCCGACGGCACGGGCGCCGATCTCACCCCGGCGCAACAGGTCGCGGCCGAGATCGCCGGTCTGGGAGGCGACGCCATCGTCAATGGCGACGACGTCAGCGACTTCGCCGGCGCCAAGCGCATGATCGATCAGGCGGTCGACGCGTTCGGCACGCTCGACATCTTGATCAACAATGCCGGCATCCTGCGCGATCGCATGGTGTTCTCCATGCCCGAAGCCGACTGGGACGCCGTCATCAAGGTGCATCTCAAAGGCACGTTCGCACCGACCCACCACGCGTCGGTCTACTGGCGCGAGCAGGCGAAGGCGGGCAAGCAACTCGACGCCCGCATCATCAACACCACCTCGCCCTCGGGCATCTACGGCAACGTCGGTCAGACGAACTACGGCGCCGCCAAAGCAGGCATCGCCGCGTTCTCGGTGATCTCGGCCATGGAGCTCGTGCGCTACGGAATCACGGTCAACTGCATCGCGCCCGGCGCGCTGACGCGGCTGACACAAGGGTTGATGGCGGTGTCCGAGACCGACGAGGACAAAGAGGCGTTCTCGCCGCGCTGGATCGCGG
Organism: Acidimicrobiales bacterium; assembly: GCA_039934635.1. Taxonomy (GTDB): domain Bacteria; phylum Actinomycetota; class Acidimicrobiia; order Acidimicrobiales; family WLNW01; genus DATLFA01. The sequence goes on along the minus strand of JBDTLT010000099.1, from coordinate 9,715 downwards.
TCGTCGCGACCTGGCTCGCATCGCCCGAGGCCAAGAACGTCACCGGCCGCGTGTTCGACGTGCGCGGCAACCGGCTCGCCATTGCCGAAGGGTGGGTGCGCGGCGAGCAACGCGAGCAGCCCGATGACCCGAGCCAACTGGGTTCGATCATGGCCGAGTTGATGGGTAACGCGCGCCTCAACTCCGACATGAACGGCCGCCCTCACGAAGGCCCGGGTCGCCCCGCCAAAACGATCTGATCCACCCTTCTCGCAGCACAACTCGCGCGTTCGTGCAGGTCAAAATAAATGAGGTGCTGCGAGAACGGGAAAGGCACGCGCCACGCCACGTCACGCCCAGGTCTCCCTCGCGCACGGCGCGGTGACCTCAGTGCGAACCGAAGAAATCGATCAGCGCGTTGGCGACGACCAGCGGTTGCTCGGGCAGCATCGCATGACCGGCATCGGCCACCTCGACCAGCACCGCGCGCGAGCCCAGACGGGCGACGAGGTCGCGGCCGTTGACCGGCGGCGCAAGGGCATCGTCGAGGCCCTGGACGACCAGCACTTGCGCAGTGCCGGCATCGGCCCAGTCCGCCTCGGGGGTCGCCCGCAGCGCGGCACCCTGTGTGGCGATCGCGGTGGCATGCCACCCATCGAGCCAGCTCGTGGCGTCGTTGCCGGGGGCGAACAGCGACGCCTGCAATGCCTCGAGGCGCACGTCACGGGGCAGGTCGATGTCCATGGCGCGCCGGAGGGCGGCGTAGGCCTCAGGCGTGCCGGGCACTGCTCCGCCCGCGCCGATCAGCGCGATGCGGCCGACCTCGGACCGCGCATCCGCGGCAGCACAGCGCACGACCCGGTTGCCGAACGCATGACCGACGAAGTCGAACGGGGGTGCGGCGAGCTGGCGCGCCACGCGCAACAGGTCGGCCGCGAGATCGTGCATCGTCAGGTCGTCGAGTGGCCCGGTGCTTTCGCCGACGCCGCGAGGATCGAACAACGCGACGCGCCGGCCCGCAGTGAGGAGCACGTTGCGAACCGATTCGAAGTCGCGTCCCCATCGACCGAACCCCGGGTGACAAACGATGAGTGGACCTTCACCGGAAACATCAGCGGTCAGATGTATGTCGCCATCATCGACCACCACCCGCATACACGCGAACCTAGTTGGCGCGTACTTGTCGATGTGTTGAATGCAACGACTGATCGTGTTGCAGTTCAACGACCTTTGAATGATGCATCGCGCTTTTCGAGGAACGCGAGCATTCCTTCTTTCGTGTCGTCGGTGCTGCTGTTGACTGCCTGCGCCATTGCCTCTGCCTCGAGCGCGTCGGGCAGGCTCGAAGTGAGCGCGTTGTTGAGCAGCCGCTTTGTCATCGACAGAGCGAGCGTCGGTCCGCGCGAGAGTCGGGCGGCGACCGCGGCGACCGCGGCATCGAGTTCGTCGTCAGCCACGACCCGATTGACGAGGCCCATTGCCTTCGCCTCGTCGGCGCCGAACATGTCGGCGAGCAGGGCAATCTCCTTGGCCTTCTGGATGCCCACCAAGCGTGGCAACAACCACGACGCGCCGCAGTCGAGGGACAGGCCCCGCCGGGCAAAGATTGCCGCGAACCGCGCGTTGTGGCTGGCCAGCACCATGTCACAGGCCAGCGCCAGGCTCATCCCGGCGCCCACGGCCACACCGCGCACCTTGGCGACCACCGGGACGGGGATCTCGTGGAGCGCCACCACCGCGTCGTGGATGACCCGCATCGAGAGCAGCGTGTTGGGACGGACACGCCGGGCACTCGTACCGGCGCGAGACAGGTCGGCGCCGGCGGCGAAGTCGCGCGTGCCCGTCAGTACGACGCACCGCGCTTGTTGTTGCGCGGTGATCGCGCGGAAGTGATCGCGCAGTGCCTCGAACATCTCGACGCTGATGGCGTTCTTCATCTCGGGACGGTTGAGCGTGATCGTGACAATCCCGTCGCTGTCGTCGATGAGGATCTCGTCCACGGTCATGCCGCGCTTTGCCGAGGACGCATCCCCAACACGTCGATGGTCTGCTGCGGTGTCGCGACCGGACGGCCGACTTCGTGACACAGCGCCACCACCTCGTTGACGAGCTCGAGGTTCGACGGTCGACGGCTGTCGCTCGCGTGATCTTCGAGACCGACGCGGATGTGACCGCCGCGTTCGATCGTCGCACGGGCAACGGGAGTGTCGATCAAGTCACCACCGACGACCGCGCTGAACCATGGCAGGTCGCAGTTCTCGAGCTCGAGCATCTCGAGGTAGGCGTCGAGTGCCTTTACCGTCGGCGGCAAGCCGAACGTGACCCCCTTGCCGCGGGCGATGACTCCGTAGGGGCCGCCGAAGTAGAACTTCACGAACGACCCGGGCGTGAGGCGACCGAGGCGCCAATAGGTCAGGACGTTGCGCAGGAAGCCCGGCTCGAAGAGCGCGAAATGCAACGCGAGTCCGTGGCGATTGCACTGGTCGATCGCGTAGTTCATGTCGGCGAACGTATTCACGTAGACCGGGCTGTTGGGGCTGGGCGTGCCGTCGGGCTCGACGTAGCCGAGCAGGATCGTGCCCGGGTCGATGAAGCCGATACGGATCGCCCCGGTACCCGCCAGGTAATCGAGGTGTGCCAACTTCTCCTCTACGCCGGTCCCGATACCGATCGTCGGCATGGCGAGCGCGTTGGGATCGTGGTCGAGCCATGCCTGGAAGATCGTGTCGTACTGCTCACCCGCGAGCGCGGCCTCGGTGTTGTGCACGGGCAGGTGCGTATGCACGATGCTGGCTCCCGCGTCCATGCACGCGACACCCTGTTCGATGATGTCGTCGATGGTGCGCGGCACCGTGGGATTGCGCTCTACCGGAGTTCCTCCGTTGAGCGCGACTTCGATGACAACAGGGTGCATTTGGCCACCTCCACGCGCTTCGGCAATGAAGCGAGCGTCACTGTAGGGTCACCGCGACGACCGCACCACCTGGGAGACATGGGGCATGCGACTAGGTCTCACCGATGACCAGTTGGCCATCAAAGAGGTGTTCGCCGGCTTCTTCGGCAAAGAGTCGACCCCCGCAGTGGTGCGCGCCGCCGAGCCGGGTGGCTTCGATCCCAAGCTGTGGCGCCGTGTCTGCGAGACCGGCGCTCCGGGCATGGGTGTGGCCGAAGACGCAGGGGGTGGTGGCGCGTCACTGGGCGACCTCGCCGTCGTCGCCGAAGAGTTCGGTCGCAGCATCGCACCCATCCCGTTGATCGATCATCAGGTCGCGGCTCGCGTACTTGCCCGCTTCGGTGGCGCGCGGACCGACGTGACCGACGGCGAGACCCTCGCATCGTTTGCGCTGCGACCCGCGGTCAACGGCTCGTGGTGGTTGGTACCGGGCGGTTCGGTCGCCGGGCTCACCATCGGTCTCGACGGCGACGAATTGGTCGCGGTCGAGTCCGCACCTCCCGCCGCGGCACCTCGCAACCACGCGGCGCAACCGCTGGCCGATCGCTCGACGGCCGGTGCTCGCACGGTGCTCGCGTCGGGCGACGCGGCGCACGCGGCGTTCGACCGTGCGTTGAACGAATGGAAGACGCTCACCGCGGCCACCCTCGTGGGTATCGGCGCACAAGCCCTCCACATGGCCCTCGACTACGTGCAGTCACGCATCCAGTTCGGCAAGCCGATCGGCGCCTTCCAAGCAGTGCAACAGTCACTTGCCGATCTACCGATCGCCATCGACGGCGGGCGTCTGCTCGCACACAAGGCAGCGTGGGCCGGCGACAACGAAGCCGCGGGCGTCGATGGTCATCTCGACATCGACGACAACGACAACTCCAACTTCGCGGTTCTGGCGGGCATGGCCTTCGTCTTCAACGCCGACGGTGCGGCGCACGCCACGGATCGGTCGCTGCACTTCCACGGCGGCTACGGATTCGCCGAGGAGTACGACATCCAACTGTTCTACCGACGCGCACGCGGGTGGGCGCTGGTGTACGACGACCCGGCGCGCGAGTGCGGGCGCCTCGCCGACACGATGTTCGGCCCCCGAGAGAGTGTGCGCTGATGGACTTCGAGCTTCCGCCCCATGTGATCGAATTTCGCAACACGGTCAAGCGCATCATCCGCGACGTGGTGACGCCCGAGATGATCGACGAGATGCACACCAGCGGCACCTTCACCAACCACACACTCAACCGGGCGCTGGCAAAAGAGGGGCTACTCGAACGCGCGGTTCCCGGCATGGGCATGGGCGATCCACTCGAGTTGTGGGTCCTGTTCAACGAACTCGAAAAAGCCGGGGCGCCGTATGACGGCATCTCGACGTCGATCATGGTTGCCGGCGTCGTGCAACAAGTCGGCACGGACGAACAAAAGCAAGCCATGATCCCAACGGTCGTCTCGGGCGAAGCGCTGGTGTGCATGGGCTACAGCGAGCCCGACTACGGCAGCGACGTCGCGTCGATCGTCACGCGCGCCGTGCGCGATGGGGACGAGTTCGTGATCAACGGCGCCAAGATGTGGACCACCATGGCCCACGAGGCCAAGTGGCTCATCCTGTTGACCCGCACCGACACCGAAGTGCCCAAGCACAAGGGCCTCACGATGTTCCTCTTGTCGATGGACACCCCCGGCATCACGGTCGAACCAGTGCACACGATGGGCACCGAGCGCACGAACGCGACGTTCTACGACAACGTGCGCGTGCCGGTGTCGGCGGTGCTCGGTGAGATCAACGGCGGTTGGCGCACGATGGCCGTCGCGCTCGCCTTCGAACGCGGCGTGATGGGTGGCACCAACGTCGCGGTGCCGATGCTGCGCCACTTCCGCAAATGGGCGGCAAAACACATCGGCGACGACGGCGTCGCCCTCATCGACGACACGTTGGTACGCGAGCGCCTCGCGCGCATCGCGATCGACAATGAGGTCGCCAAGTTGCTGACGCAGCGCTCGGCGTGGATCGCCGCGTCGGGTGGCCTGCCGGGTCTCGAAGGTTCGATGACCAAGGTCTTTGCCAGCGAGGCGTACCAAAAGGCCGTGCGCTGGTGCCAGCAGATGGCCGGGCCCGCGGGGCTGTTGCAGTTCCACGAACCGAACGCGGCCGCCGACGGCTGGATCGAATACGACTCCCGCCACAGCCCGGTGACCACCATCTACGGCGGCACCAGCGAGATCAATCGCAACAACATCGCCGAGCGCCACCTCGGGCTGCCGAAGGCGCGCTGATCAGCTGACTACCAGCCCCGGTCGATCCATTCTTGGAGATGCGGGCGTTCGGTGCCGATCGTCGTCTCCTTGCCGTGACCCGGGTACACGATCGTGTCCGCGGGCAGCGGCGAAAACAAGCGTGACTCGATCGACTCGATGATGCGCGGGAAATCGCCGCCCGCGTAACTGGTGTTGCCCGGCCCCCCGGGGAACAGCGTGTCGCCCGAGAACAAGATGGGCGCACCGTCGAGACGAAAGCACATCGAACCGACCGTGTGACCGGGCGTGAGCACGGTGTGCAGACGCAGGCGACCGATCTCGATCGCCGAGTGGTCTTCGAGCAAGTCGTCGTAGCTCGGCAACATGCCCGCGTCGCCGGGAGTGATTGCGACGCGATAGCCGGCGTCGCGCACCTGCGGCACCGCTTGGATGTGGTCCCAGTGACCGTGGGTCTCGAGCACGCGGCGCACGTCGAGGCGACGACAGAGTTCGAGCAACTGTTCGTGCTCGTTGGCCGCGTCGATCAACACGGCCTCACCCGTCTGGCGACAACGCAAGATGTAGACGTTGTTGTCGACCGGGCCCACCACCACCATGTGGATCTCGGCGGCGCTGTCGTGCCACACGCACGTCGGGTCGGTGACGCTGACCGATGTGGCAACGGGGTGCGTGTGAGGATCGTGGCTCATGCGCTCACGCTATCCGCCTCGCGATTGCGGGGCGCTCAGACCTCGAGCTCGTCGCGGGTGCCACCCAACTCGGCCGCCAACTCGAGCTCCTCGATGCTGTCGCAGCGCACGATCCAACCGGTCGGCCCGTCGATCGAGGTCACCTCGGGCCACCGCGACCGGATGCGGTCGGGCGAGCCGAGCAGGTGACCCTGCTCGATGTACTCGTCGGGCACCGCGGCGATGGCCTCTTGTTTCTTGCCGGCGAGCCAGAGCTCGTGGATACGCGCCGCGGCCTCGGGGAAGCCCCGACGCGCCATCGCTTCGCGGTGATAGTTGTGCGTCGCCGATCCCATGCCCCCGACGTACATCCCCGTCAGCGGCTTGCAGGCGTCGATGGCGCCGCGCACGTCGTCGGTGATCTGCACCGTCAGCCCGGAGAAGATCTCGAATCGCTCGCGGGGACGACCGTCGGTACGCCGCGCAAAACCCTTGTCGAGGTGCTCGCGGTAGGTCGCCATGCCGGTGGGACCGAGACCCATCGGTAACCATCCGTCGGCGAGCTCCGCGGTGATCTGGGTGTTGAGCGGTCCTCCCGAGGCGACCCAGATCTCGATGTTGGGATTCGGATGCATGATCGACTTGAGCGCTTTGCCTTGACCGAGCGCACCCGGCCCGCGATACGGCAGCTGGATCTCTTTGCCGTCGTGGCTGACCGGCTCTTCGCGCTTGAGCACCTTGCGCATGATCGTGACGTAGTCACGCATGCGTTCGGCGGGCTTGCCCCACGGCACGCCATACCAACCTTCGACAATCTGCGGCCCGGACAGGCCGAGCCCGATGATGACGCGGTCACCACCGGCGAGCGCGTCGATCGTCATCGCGTGCATCGCGGTTGCGGCCGGAGTCCGCGCCGCGATCTGCACGACCGCGGTGCCGAGCTTGATGCGCTTGGTCAGTGCCGCGAGATACGCCAGTGGGGACAGCGCGTCGCTGCCGTACGCCTCGGCGGTCCACACCGAGTGGTAGCCGAGCGCTTCGGCCCGTTGGATCTTGGCGACGGGCACATCGAGCTTGGCGCCACGGTAGAGATCGAGACCTAACCCAAGTTTCACTGATCCGCCTTTCAAGGGCCCGCCCCGGTGCAGCACACTTGCGAGCATCATGACCGATACCTTGCGACCCCCGCCATCTGCCCGGGCTGACCGGGTGATCGACCGCTACCAGGACATTCCTCACATCGACACCGCGCCCCCGGGAACGAGCATGTTTCGCCGCCGCATCCGGCTGCGCAACATCGACGCGTCGTACACGGTCGGCGAGCTCGAAGACGATTGCCATCACTTCCGCGTCGAGCTCCGCCACGACGGCGAATCGATCCTGTCGGCCGCCGGCGAGTATCTGCGCGGCCCGTGGACCACCTGCCAAACCGCGGGACAACCGCTGCGGGCGATCGAGGGCCACCCGCTGCGCCCGCAGGCGTCGGCCCTCGGCAGCTACGCCGAACCCCGCGACAATTGCACGCACCTGTTCGATCTCACCGGCCTCGCCATGGCACACGCGTGCCGTGCGCAGTCCGAGCGCCAGTACGACATGCTCGTCACCGACATGCAAGAGCCGCCCGCGCTCGCGCAAGAAGCGATCATCTGGTGTGACGGTGCCGAGGTCGTGCGCTGGCAGCTCGAACAGCGCGAGGTCGTCGCGCCCGAGGCATGGGCCGGCGTACCGCTGCGCAACAAGTTCATACGATGGGCCGAAGAGCGACTCGATCCGGACACGGCCGAGGCGGCAGTTGCGCTTCGGCGCGTGATCGACATCTCGATGTCACGCGTGGGCGATCTCGATCGCTTCGACCGCGCCGACGGCGTCACCGACGGCCCGGGCACCACGATGATGGGCCGCTGCATGACGTATTCGCCGCAGAACGTCGCGATCGCGCTTCGCGTCAAAGGAAGCGCCCGTTCCTGGCACGACCACGGCCACTTGATGCTCGCCGACATGCACCTGCGCGAGGTCCGCTGATGTGCGAGGACCCGACGAGAACGGCGAGCGTGATCGGCCTCACCGGCGGTATCGGCTCGGGCAAATCGACCGTCGCGGCAATGCTCGGTGCCCTGGGCGCGTTCGTGGTCGATTGCGACGGCTTGGGGCGACAAGTGATCGAGCCGCACGGCCGTGCGTACGCGAAGGTCATCGACCGCTTTGGCGGCGGCATCGTCCGCGCCGATGGGCAAATCGATCGCGCCGCGCTCGCCGCGATCGTCTTCCGCGACGAGAAAGCACTCGCGGCGCTCAATGCCATCTCGCATCCGGCGATCGACGCCGAGATCGCCGACCGCATCGCGGACGCCGCCGAGGACCAGATCGTGGTGCTCGATATGGCCGTGCTCGTCGAGACCGATCTGGGCGCTGGGCAATACGACACGGTCGTCGTTGTCGAAGCGCCACTCGATGTGCGGCTGGCCCGCCTCGCCCAGCGGGGCATGACCGAAGACGATGCGCGTGCCCGTATCGCATCGCAGGCAACCGACGAGCAACGCCGCGAGGTCGCCGACTACATCATCGACAACGCGGGCGACATCGAGGCGCTCCGCGAAGAGGTCAACGATCTCTGGGACGCGCTCACGCGGTAGGTTGCGCAGCATGAAAGCTGTGCGCTGCGTCGACAATCAGGCTCGGATCGTGGCGGTGCCCGCGCCCACAGGCGATGGGGTGCGGGTCAAGGTCGCCAGTGCGGGCATCTGCGGGTCCGATCTGCACCTCATTGCGATGTGGCCGCTCGAGGCGACGCTGGGCCATGAGTTCGCCGGCTACCTGAGCGACGGCACACCGGTCGCCGTCGAGCCCCTCGACCCGTGCTGGGTGTGCGACCCGTGCCGCAACGGTGACTACCACCGCTGCGTGCGCGGCGCGGCCATGGTCATCGGGGTCGGCATCGACGGTGGCATGGCCGAAGAGTGCATCGTCCCCGAGTCGTCGATCGTCTCGTTGCCCGCGGGCCTTTCGCCGCGCGATGCCTGCCTCGTCGAACCGCTCGCGGTCGCGGTCCACGGCGTGCGGCGCGGTGACGTTCGGCCGACCGAGCGCGTCGCGATCATCGGCGGCGGCGCCATCGGTTTGTGCGGCGTCGCTGCCGCGCGCGCGATCGGCGCGCCGGTCGACCTCGTGGCGCGGCACGACGCGCAACGCGCCGCCGGTCATCAACTGGGCGCGGGCGCGGTCGCGGACGAAGCGGCAAGCGCGTACGACGTCGTGATCGACGCCGCCGGTACGACCGAGTCGCTCCAGCAGTGCATCCATCTCGCCAAGCCCGGCGCGCGGATGATCCTGCTCGCGACCTATTGGGGCGGCATGCAGTTGCCCGGGTTCGAGCTGTGCATGAAAGAGATCAACGTGATCCCCGCCGCGCAGTACAACCGGCAAGGCCCTTCGCGCGACGTCGACGTCGCCGCCACGATCCTCGCGACCAATCCACTCGTCGCCCGATCGCTGATCACGCACCGATTCCCGCTCGACGCGGCCGCCGAAGCATTTGCCGTCGCCGCCGATCGTCAGGCCGGTGCGATCAAGGTCGTGCTCGAGCCGTAGCTCGCGGCTGCTATCGGCGGCGGTAGTTCGGTTCGCGTTGTTCGGCGCGGGCCGCTTTCATCTCGTTGTAGTCGTGCGAGCCGAAGACAAGTGTTTGCGCGAGCGCTTCTTCGTCCATCGAAGCCGAGACCGTGTCGTTCGCCAAGTGCTTGATGACGCGCCGTGCCATCTTGACCGTGAACGCGGGCGCCTTTGCGATCTCGTGCGCGATCTCGCGTGTCGTCTGTTCGAGCTGATCGTCGGGAACCACCCGCGAAACGATGCCGTGTTGCAGGGCCTCGGC
>JBDTLT010000098.1:0-18686 GCA_039934635.1 Acidimicrobiales bacterium | reverse complement strand
ACGACCACCGTCCCATCGACCACCGCGAACTTCGTGACCTCTACGAGCGTCGCAGTGCTCGGTGCAGGGGCGCAGGCGCCTGATGGAACGTCGCTGCCTCGTACCGGCGCGCCGTCGATACCCATGGTCGTGCTGGGCATCGTTCTGATGGCGATGGGCGCGACCTTGACCGTCTTGGGTCGGGCGCGAGATCGGCGACGCATCTGAGGCTCGCTCCTCACTGCCGAGACTGCGGACTCGCGCTTTCATTGGCGGCCGCGACTTCCACTGCGGTGGTGGTCGCGGCCGCCGTTCTCGTACGTCCGTCGCAAACGCTGACGGCAACGATCCTCGTGGTCGCCATGGCATGGGGGGCGTTACCCGTCGCAATCGATGCGATCGTCACGCGTCGTGACACCGTGGCGCCGCCAAAGCAAGAGCACGGGACGTACACGGTCATCATCTGTATCGGCGACGAGCCCGTCGAAGAGACCCGAGCCAGCGTCATCGCAGCAGCGAGTACCGGACCGACCGCGGTCGCGGCAATCGACCGAAGCGCGGTCGACGCGCTCGGGCCGTTGCCAGTACCCGTCTTTGTGGAATCGACGTTCGAAGCGGCGCTGCGCCGCGCCGCGCACGGCATTGACACCGATGCGGTCCTCATCGTCTCTCCGAGCTCGTTCCCGGTCGCGGACGCATGTGAAGCCGCCGCCGGTTCGATCCGTGGGGGCGCGGGCTGGGTGATCGGATCCAGTCCGGTCTTCAACAACGACGGGTATGCAGTCGAAACTCGAGATGTTCTCGGTCGGCAGCAGCGCCGATCGGCGCGAGCGTGCGGCCTTGATCTTTGGGAACGCGACGCCACTGTCGTGAAGACACAGCTGCTCCGCGACATTCCGATCGAGCCGATGACGCCGTGGGGAGGATGGCTGCGAGCGCTGAGGAAGTCAGGCGAAGTGGGCGTGGAACAGCGCATGGCCGTTGCAGTGTCCGCGTATCCGGTCAATGCGCGCCGCTATTGGATCGACGCAGTTGCCGAACGGCGCCGGCAGGTAGCGGATCTTGCGGACGCAGTACGCACTGGTCGCGGATCGCCGCGGTGGGTTGCGTTGGGCCTGTTGCTGCGAAACCTGCACGCCTACCCGCTCACGATCTGGCTCATGGCCCCGTTGTTGATCGCGCAGGCCGCCGCGTTCCCCTTCCGCTGCTCGCCGGTAGCGCTGTTGTGCGTGGTGGGCATGTCGTCCGCGTTTCGTTGGCTCGTCGACCGGCGCGTCACGCACATGGAGCTGCGCCCTCTCCACGACGCACTCGCTGCCGCGTATGACGCGCCGTGTTCGATACTGGCCCTCTCGGCTGCGCTCACACGTCGTGTCGAGCCGACTCGTGTTGGAGTCCTCGTTCGGCCACTGGCGTGGACCGCTCTCGCGTTGACCGCGATCACTGCAGTGCCTCTGTTGGCACCAGGCCGCGCCGAACGAGATTTCGTGGTGCTCACGGCCCTTGTCGAGTTGGTCTTGTTGTGGCTGTTCGCCATGCGCGCATTTTTCCAGCGCAACTGGGCTCGCTCGATCTATCGGATTCCGGTCGCGCTGTCGGCAACTTTCGAAGGGCGCTCGGCGACGACCATGGCCGTGTCGCCGATAGGCATGGCGCTTGTCGGCAGGTTCGATGTCGTGCCCCGCGGGTCTCGAGGCGTGGTGGAAGTGTGTCTCGACGAGGGTCCACCCCTGCGAATTGCCTCACAAGTGATGGATCGACGACTGAGCGGCGAGGCGGATGTAATTGGGCTGTCGCTCCAACTCGACGGCGACGATCGCCGGCGATGGACCGCTCAGGTTGCTCGTGCGGCGCGCGCGAATGTCGCGGCCGGACAATTCGACACTGCACGGCGGCCGGTGCGGACGGCTTCGTCGCTGCCTCCGACCGTGCTGTTGTTCGATCGATTGGCAGCAGTATTGATCGTTGGGTTGTCACTGGTCGGGGTGGCCGCACTGGTTCTGTTGCTGCTCGGCTACCGGCCATTGGTGGTCCGCAGCGGATCAATGGTGCCGACTTTGCGCGTCGGCGACTTGATCGTCGTCGAGGAGATCGAAGCGACCGATGTAAGGGTCGGCGACATCGTGACCTTTGTCGACCCCACCGGTGGTGATGAGACAATCACCCATCGAGTGCGAGCGGTCACCGATGACGGAGCGCTGCGTCAGTTCGAGACCAAAGGCGACGACAACATCCTCACCGAGTCGTGGTCGATTCCCACGACCACTACCGTGACAAAAGAGGTCTGGCGCGTACCCGCCGTAGGTCTGCTCGTGACCTGGGTAGCAGGAGATCGGACCTATCGCGTGTTCCTCGCCGCAGTGCTGACAATGGTTTCGATGAGCGTGCTGTGGACCCTACGGTCCGCCACCCTTCGACGGCGCGAGGACTAGGGGTTCCGCGCCCTGACGCGGTCACTAGAGTGCGGCCATGACGACGCACTTTCGTACCTGCCCGCTCTGCGAAGCAATGTGCGGTCTGGAGATCGAGACCGACGGCGACCGCGTGACGAGAGTGCGCGGCGACCGCGCCGACGTCTGGAGCAAAGGCTTTCTCTGCACGAAGGGCGCCGCGCTCGGGGAGCTGCACCACGACCCCGACCGCATCCGTGTCCCGATGGTCCGCGACGGCGACACGTGGCGCGAGGTGACGTGGCCCGAGGCCTTCGCTCGCTGTGAAGAGCTGGTCACACCGGTGGTCGCCGCGCACGGTATGGGCGCGGTCACCGTCTACATGGGCAACCCCAACGTCCACAGCTATTCGTTGAGCCGCTACTCCGGCGCGGTCCCCGGCCTGGCCGGCATCACGACCACGTGGTCGGCGGGCACCGTCGATCAGTGGCCCAAGAACGTCGTCTGCGCACAGCTCTTCGGCGGCGCCTGGAGCATCCCGATCCCCGACGTTGCCCGCACTGACCTACTCGTGATCATGGGAGCGAACCCGCAAGCGTCCAACGGTTCGCTGCTCTCCTACCCCGACCTCATCGGTGAAGTCGACCGCATCCGCGAGCGCGGTGGGCGCACGATCGTGATCGATCCCCGCCGCACGGGCACGGCCGAGCGCGCCGACGAATGGCTACCGGTCATCCCGGGCACCGATGCCGCGCTGTTGCTCGCCGTCGTGGCCGTGCTCGATGACGAAGGACTCATCAACCTCGGCCCGCTCGCGGGGCGCGTACGCGGGGTCGACGAAGTGCTCCTCGCGGCGCGCGGCTATCCGCCCGAGGCCGTGGCCGACTGGTGTGGAATCGACGCGGATCGCATCCGCTCGCTCGCACGCGAACTGGCCGGCACGCCACGCGCAGTCGTGTACGGCCGCATCGGATTGTGCAATCAGGAGTTCGGCACGCTCGCCTCGTGGTTGGTCGAGGTCGTGAACATCCTCACTGGGCACTTCGGCATCGAGGGCGGCGCGCTCTTCCCTCGTCCCGCCATCGCCACGATCTCGTCGACCGCGCGGCGGCGTGGTCCGCTCAAGACCGGTCGGTGGAAGACGCGCGTCCGCGGTGCACCCGAAGTGCTGGGCCAGGCTCCGCTGTCGTGCCTGGCGGAGGAGATCGCCACGCCCGGCGAGGGGCAAGTGCACGCGCTCATCACGATCGCCGGCAACCCTGTGCTGTCCGCGCCCGACGCCGGCCGACTCGACGATGCGCTCCCGATGCTCGACGCAATGATCAGCATCGACAACTACCTCAACGAAACCAGCCGTCACGCCCATGTGATCCTGCCCGGCGTGTCGCCGCTCGAACAACCGCACTGCGACGAAGCGCTCTGGGGTTTTGCCTTGCGCAGCGCGGCGCGATGGTCACCGGCGATCTTCGACGCCGGCGACCGACCGAGAGAGTGGGAGATCGTGCTGCGCCTCGGTGCCATCTTGGGCGGGATGCCGGCCAACGCCGTCGACGTCGACGCGCTCGACGACGAATTCTTCTACGCCCGCGCTGCTCGCTATGGTGTCGCCGCTGACGTCGACACCGGCGGGTTGCGCGGACCCGATCGCATCGCCGACCTCACATTGCGCATGAGCCCTTGGGGCGATGGTTACGGCGAGCGCCCCGACGGCTTGACCCTCGAACGGCTCAAGCAACACGAGCACGGCATCGACTTCGGCCCCTCCTCGTCACCGATCGACGACATATTGCGCACCGCATCGGGCGACATCGAGCTGGCCCACGACAACATCCTCGCCGACCTACCCCGCTTACGCGCCCGCATGGCCGAACCCCGCCCGCCGCTGTTGCTCATCGGGCGCCGGCACGTCCGGTCCAACAACTCGTGGCTACACAACGTGCCGGCGCTGATGCGCGGACGCGACCGCGCCACGCTCGTGGTTCACCCACACGACGCGGCGGAACGCGCCTTGGCGACGGGCGATCGCGCCCGCGTCACCACCGAGGCGGGGTCGGTCGAAGCGACCGTCGAAGTGAGCGACGAAATTCGCCAGGGCGTAGTGAGCCTGCCCCACGGCTTCGGCCACGATCGACCAGGCACGCGCTCGTCGGTCGCCAGCACCCGGCCTGGCCCCAACACCAACGTGCTCATGCCCGGCACGTTCATCGACGAGCCGTCGGGCAACGCCGCGGTGAACGGCGTCCCCGTAGAGGTCACCGCAATCTGAAGGAGGCGCGCCACGCAGCGTGCGCAGATGGGACCAAAGTCACTTTCACGACCAGTTCGGCGCGAGGATGACTGTTCACAGGCTCGATGAAGCCATACTCACCAAACCAGCGGAGTGCGCGGTCCCCCACGCACACTCGAGGAGCGGTCGATGAACGCCGAAGGACTCGCGCGGTGGCAGTTCGGGATCACGACCGTCTACCACTTCCTCATGGTGCCGCTGACGATCGGATTGTCGCTCGTTGTGGCGTGGTTCCAGACCCGTTGGTACCGCACCGGTGACGACGCCTACCTACGGTTGACCAAGTTTTTCGGCAAGCTCTTCCTCATCAACTTCGCGATGGGCGTCGTCACCGGCATCGTGCAGGAGTTCCAATTCGGGATGAACTGGGCCAACTACTCGCGATTCGTCGGTGATGTCTTCGGTGCACCGCTCGCCATGGAAGCGCTCGTCGCGTTCTTCCTCGAGTCGACGTTCCTCGGTCTGTGGATCTTCGGATGGGGCCGCTTGTCGAAGAAGGTCCATCTCATGACCATATGGGCCGCGGCGATCGGCACGACGCTCTCGGCGTATTTCATCATCGCCGCGAACTCGTGGATGCAGCACCCGGTCGGCGTGCGCTTCAATCCGACCACGGGGCGAGCGGAGATGACCGACGTATGGGCGGTGCTCACGAACCCCACCACCCTTGCCGCCTACCCCCACGTGATCTTCGGCGCGTTGATGACCGCCGCGGTTTTCGTCGGTGGCATCTCGGCCTGGTTGTTACTCAAGCAGAGCACCGTCCTCGGCAATCCAGATCTCGTCGCGCTGCGACGATCGTTGCGTGGAGCGATTTGGCTCACTTTCTTCGCCGGCGCGGCCGTCGCAGTGAGCGGGCACTTTCAGACGCGCATGATGTTCGAACAGCAGCCGATGAAGATGGCCGCGGCCGAGGCTCTCTGTTCGACCGAGAAGGGGCCCGGCCTCTCTATCCTCGCCATCGGTGATGTGAGCGCCGAGTGCGACGTGCGGAGCTTCGTCATTCCGCAGGCGCTGTCGCTGCTCGCTACCGACAAGACGGGCTCGACGATCGAGGGTGTGAAGGACATCAACGCCCGCTATCAAGAACTGTACGGCCCGGGCGACTACCGCCCGAACCTCATCGTCACGTACTGGGGCTTCCGTCTGATGATCGGCTTCGGCGTCGTCGCGGCGACGGGCGCGGCAGCCGCTTTGTGGTTCACTCGCAAGGGCAAAGTGCCGCCGCCGTGGCGTTGGCTCCCTGCGGCGACGATCGCAGTGGTGTTCACGCCGTTCCTTGCCAATTCGTTCGGTTGGATATTCACCGAGATGGGCCGCCAACCGTGGGTGGTCGCGCCGAACCCCAACGGGCTCCCCGAGGTTCGGTTACTCACCGCCAACGCGGTGTCGCCGAGCGTCGCCGGTTGGACCGTGCTCGTCTCGCTCGTCGGTTTCACACTCGTCTACGGATTTCTCGCAATCATCGAGATGAAACTCCTCGTTCGCTACGTGAAGGCCGGCCCGCACGCCGTAATGCCGATCGGTCACGACGAGTCACAGGATCATGGTGACGACGACGCGGGTCGCGCATCGGAGACGAGCGAGGGCGACACGCTCGCCTTCGCCTACTGAAGGAGTCTCGATGGAACTCCACACTCTGTGGTTCCTACTGATTGCGGTGCTATGGACCGGCTACTTCTTTCTCGAAGGGTTCGACTTCGGTGTGGGAATGCTGCTCCACGTGCTCGGCAAGACCGAGACCGATCGTCGCGTGATGATCAACACGATCGGACCTGTGTGGGACGGCAACGAAGTGTGGCTGCTCACTGCCGGCGGAGCGACGTTCGCCGCGTTCCCTTACTGGTACGCGACGTTGTTCTCCGGCTTCTACCTACCGCTGTTCTTGATCTTGATCGCGCTGATCTTTCGCGGTGTGGCCTTTGAGTACCGGGGCAAGATCGATCGCGAGTCCTGGCGAGCGCGGTGGGACCTCGCGATCGCCTTCGGGTCGTGGGTGCCCGCGGTGCTGTGGGGCGTCGCGTTCGCGAACATCGTGCGCGGTGTGCCGATCAACGAGGCCGGCGACTACACCGGCACCCTGTTCACGTTGCTGAACCCGTTCGGCCTGCTCGGCGGCGCAGTTACCGCGTCGTTGTTCATGCTGCACGGCGCGAACTTTCTTGCGTTGAAAACCGAAGGAGACATACGCGAGCGAGCTCGATCGCTGTCGGCGCGTCTCGCTCCTGTCGCCGTCGTCCTCGGTGGCGTGTTCCTCGTGTGGAACCAACTCGAGCGTGGAGCAGCGTGGACGTGGGCGAGCGTCGCCGCTGCCGCGGTCGCGTTGCTCGTGGGCGTCGGCGCGGCAAGGACTGCGCGCGAAGGCGTGGCCTTCGCCGCGACCGGGGTCGCTATTGCGGCGGCGGTGGTGTCGCTGTTCGGTGGCCTCTACCCCGACGTCATGCCATCGAGCACGAACGAGGCGTTCAACCTCACGGTCGCCAACGCCAGCTCGACGGGCTACACACTGAAGGTCATGTCGGTCGTCGCGCTCGTCATGACGCCGGTCGTGTTGGTCTACCAGGCATGGACCTATTGGGTGTTCCGGCGCCGCATCGGCCACCGCCACATCCCGGCCGTGCACGTCCCTGAATAACACGGCCCTGACTGACACGGCTGCACCTTCCGTAGAGGCGGATGCGATCCGGCGCGCTCGCGGCCCGGTCGACCGCCGACTACTTCGCCTCGTGCCGGCCCTGCGCCGCCATGTCTTCGTGAGCACGGCGGTCGCGGTGCTCACCGCAACGGTCATCGTCGGTCAGGCCGAGGTTGTCGCTCGGCTCCTGCCGCGGGTGATCGACGGAGAGGCCACCGCGAGACGCTCGTTGGTGGCCGCCCTGGTCGCTATTGCGATTGCGCGAGGACTGCTCCGCTGGGCCAGCGAGCAGTCCTCGACACGTGCGCTCGTCAATGCCCGCCAGACGATCAACGAGCTCGTCTTGCGCCACGTCGACTCGTTCGACCAAAACGCGCGAACCGCGGCGCCGCCGACGCGCGTCCTCGCGTTGACCACGACCGCAGTGGACTCCCTCGAGCCGTGGGTACGGTCCTACGTCCCCGCGCTGTGCCTCGCGGCAGTCGTCCCGTTGGCAGCCGGCTCGCGCATCCTCAGCGTCGACTTGATCTCGGCCGTGATCCTGCTCATCGCGCTTCCACTCATCCCCGTGTTCATGATCCTCATCGGCCAGCTCACCGAGGAGCGGGCGAACCGCGACTGGGCGATGATGCAACGCCTCGCCGGCCACTTCCACGATGTTCTCGTCGGGCTGCCGACGCTGCGCCTTTTCGGTCGCGCCGAGGCGCAAGTCGAGCGCGTACGCGAAACCGCGGACCACTACCGACGGTCGGCCCTGAAGACGTTGCGCGTCGCGTTCTTGTCGGCGTTCGTGCTCGAACTCCTTGCGACGCTGTCGGTTGCGCTCGTCGCGGTGTCGATCGGCATTCGCCTGGCCGATGGACGCACGACACTGCGCGTCGCATTGATCGTGCTCTTACTCGCACCGGAATGCTCACTCCCATTGCGCCGGGTCGGCGCGGCGTACCACGCGGCCAAGACGGGCACTGACGCGGCCGACGATCTCGACGAGATCCTTTCGCTACCGACGACCGCGGACGGTCCACGCGCGGCGCCGCTCGCGGGCTCGCTCATCGTGCGTGAAGCAACGGTGATCGACCCCGAGCGGGGCCATCGCGTCGGCCCTGTCGACCTCGACGTCGCGCCGGGCGAAGTCGTTCTATTGCGCGGTCCCAGTGGCTCGGGCAAGACCACACTTCTCGACGCCATCCGGGGACAGACGAGGCTCGAGCACGGTGAGGTGTACATCGCTGGCGCACGCGCCGACGAGCTCACGCGAAGCGCGCGCCGATCCCTCATCGCGACGGTGCCGCAACACCCGGAACCGCTCGGCGAGCGCGTCGATGGATCGGTCGCGCTCGGGGCGCCCCTGGCGTCACATGACGCGATCGTCGAAGTGCTCGCTTCGGTCGACCTCGACTCGCTTGCCTCGCGCCGGCCGACGGAGCTCTCGGGGGGCGAACGACAACGCCTCGCAGTTGCACGCGCCGCACTGCGCACCCGCGTAGGTGGCGCGCGCATCGTGCTTGCCGATGAACCGACCGCCCATCTCGATGCGCGCATGTCCGCCGCAGTGGCTGGTGCGCTGAGAACCATGGCGGCCAGAGGTTGTGTCGTGCTCGTCGCTTCGCACGACGAACGCCTGACCTCCTACGCGGATCGGATAGTCGATCTCGCCGGCGATCACGTCGGGGCCGCGACGTCGGCGGGAGCCGAGAGCGCGCCGGCCGCCGTCGACGGCGTACCCCCGCGGGCTGCACTCCTCCCCGGACTCGTACCGGGCGAGGGGACGGGCGCGGACGACGAACTCGCAACGATCGCGCACCTCGGCGAAGACCTCCGGTGGCTGCGCCGGATGACCCGGCCGGTCCGCGGTCGCCTCGCTGTTTCACGCGCGCTCGGCGTGGCGGCCGAAGCCTGCACCGTGGGTCTCGCCGCGACCGCCGCGTGGTTGATCGTGCGAGCCGGCGAACACCCGTCCTTCGTCGACCTCACCGTTGCGGCAGTCGGAGTCCGCGCGTTCGGCATCGGCAAGGCTGCGTTCCGCTACGCCGAACGTCTGGCCGCGCACGACGCAACCTTTCGCCTCGGCGGAGAGCTCCGAAGTGCAGTCGTCGAACGGCTCGGCCATCTGGTACCCGGTGGCCTTCCACAAATGCGGCGGGGAGAGATGATCGCCCGCGTCGTGGACGACGTCGACCGCCTGAGCGACTTCGAGCTTCGCATCATTGGTCCCGCGAGCTCTGTCATCGCGGTCGGCGCCGCGGCGATCATCGGGACGGCATTCGCCGACGGGTGGACCGCGGTTGCGCTCGGCGCCGCCATCCTCGTCGGCGGTGTAGTTCTGCCCGCGCTCGTCGCGCGCGAGTCGGCCAAGACCGGTATGCCGACAATCGCCACCAAAGGTGAACTTGCCGCGGTGACCCTCGAGGTGCTCGAGCACGCCGACGAACTCACCGCCAACGACGCGTTCACACCACGAGCGCAGCGCATCACACAGATCTCGGCGCGACTCGGCGCGCTCGAGCGTCGTCGCGGCCGCTCCTGCGACATCGCGAACGGGATCGCCGCTGCCCTACCCGCCGCAACCGCGGCGGCGCTCTCGTTCACTGCCTCACGAAGCGCCGCAGGGTTGTCGGGGCCGGTGATAGGAGTGCTCGTGTTGTTGCCATTCGCGCTGATGGAACTCTTCGCTCCACTCGTCACCGCGGCACAGTCCCTCGCGCCGGTCGGCGCGTCCGCGTCGCGATTGCGCTCGTTGCTCGAGACGCCGGCGCCGACCGACGAGCCCGTCGAATCGACAAGCTGGGGCACCGATAGCGCAGCCGACATCGATCTGGCCGACGTCGCGCTGACGTGGCCGGGAAACGACGAGGCCGTCCTCGAAGCCGTGAACCTCGAACTCGCGGAAGGCGATCGCATCCTCATCCGCGGTGTGAGCGGCTCCGGCAAGTCGACTCTGGCCGCCGCACTGGTTCGATTCCTCGCCCCGAGCAGTGGGAACTACACCTTGGGCGGCAGCGACACCGCTGCTTTGGGCGGCGCACAGGTGCGGCGTCTCGTCACCTGGTGTATGCAAGACCCGTGGCTCGCAGACACGACGCTGCGAGAGAACCTCAGGCTCGCGTCGCCGGAGGCGTCCGACGATGACCTGTGGGAAGCGTTGCGTCGGGTACGACTCGCCGAGTGGGCTGCCGCGCTCCCCGGCGGTCTCGACACACGACTCGGACGAAACGCCGTCACCGCGAGCGGCGGCCAACGCCAGCGCATCGCACTGGCCCGCGTGGCGCTCGCGGGCCACCGCGTCGTCGTGCTCGACGAACCCACTGCCCACCTCGACCGTGCCACTGCCGACCGCGTTCTCGCGGACCTTCTCGAATCACTCGACGGGAAATCGATCGTGCTCATCAGCCACGACACTTCGATCCACTTCGACGGACCCGAGTTGGAGACAGCCGGTGGACACCTCCTCGGCGGCGACAAGACCGCTAGCCGGCCACGAAGTCGCCCATGGGCAAGGCAATCGCCAGAAACGTGACGGCCTGGCCGTCACTGGATCTGAAGATCAGTATGAGATGGCCCGTGTCCGTGGGCGGTTCGGGCAACGCGACGTCGTTCCATCGAGCCGGACGGTTCGTCGCCACGAAGACGCGTTCACCGAGACCGTGACCAATGCGCAGCTCCGCGCTCGCGACTTCGTTGGTCCACCATCCCTGTGCCGCACTCACCGTGGCAATGTTTCCGGACACGCGAACCGAAACGTTGAAGTTCTCATCGTCCCCGTCGGCGAGGCGCGCATAGGCGACCGCCCACAAACGGCGGTCATCGGTGAGCGGCATCACCTCGACACTCGCAGTCGCCGCCTTGGTACCGCCGGTGACGCGAAGCCAGACCGTGGTGGCGTCCGATGCCCTGGTCGGGTCTCGTTGAACTTGCGGCGTCGCCCAGCCCAACACTTCGCGCGCAAACCGCTGGGCGGTTGCCTCGGGAGCGGTCCTCGATGCATCTTGACCGGACTGAAGATTCGCAATCGCGGCCGCTGCGGCCGATGTGCTTCCCTCGGGCCACACCGGTGATCGCGCCGCGTTTGGGGCCCGCACCGCGGTCGATGGCGGCTCGCTCATAGAAGGAGCGGACGCGGTTTCGGCGGCGTCGCCACACGACGCTGCGATCAGGGTCACGAGCAGGACCAGCACCAGGCCACTTCTCGACAACGGTAGAAAGCGGCTACTCATGGCGAAACCGTACGCACTGCCAACAAAGCACGACAGGGACCTAGGTCCCGTCGCCTGCGATCGCCTTACGCACGTTCTGGTCGAGACGGGTGAGCACAGCCGCCAGTGACGCAACCTCGCCCGCGACCCGCGCTGCTCACTGAGCGTTGCCACACGCGACTTCGATCTCGTCGTCGCCGGCGCCGCCGAGCGTCAGAGTAGGGACCAAAGGCCTGTGCGTGAAGTGACTTCTTGCCCTTATCAGCGCCGCCCCAACCCGTCATCATGGACAACAACCTGGAGGAGTCCCCCATGCAAGCAGCGCTGTTCCCTTCGACGTCGAAACCTGCCCGGCACGAGGGACCGTTCGCCCGCAAACTCGATGACTTCATGCGTTCACTCGAAGGCCAACAGGTCGTGAGCACGAGCCGCTGCGTCGATGGCTTGCTCGACCTCTACAACGTGACAGTCGATCCCACCGCTCGGGGATTGATCGAGGCGACGCTGGGCGACGTGCGTTTCACGAACGCCGTGCGCGGCGAACAGTTGGTGCGGGCGTTGAACGAAATCAATGACGCCGCGCTCGTTGATCACTCAATGAGCTGACGGAGCGGTCAACGGTTGACAGCACGGTTGCCGGAGCGTTAAGAACGGCTGATCGCGGCGGGTGTTGCTCGCCGTGCGAGAGGGGTGCTCATGTCCGCTGAAGCCACCAACCGGCCGCGTCGCGGCATCTCGATTTTTCGGGCCGAGGAAGCCACTCCGCTGATGGAGACCGACTTCATGGCCATGCCCGAGATGACCGGTGGTGCCCTCGCTGCCGGAGGGCCCGAAATCTATATGTCGTCGGCACCCGGCACCGACGTGCGGGTGGCCGTGCGCCAAACGCCCGACGAAGGCGGCTTCAGCATCCTCCACGTGTGGTTCAAGGCCGACTACCCCGTGCCGCGCCACACCCACGACGCCGACTGCCTGTATTACATCGTCGCGGGTAGCGCCGTCATGGGTGCCCAGACGCTGCGCACCGGCGACGGTTTCTTCATCCCGGCGGGCGCACCGTACAGCTACAACGCGGGACCCGATGGGGTGGAGCTGCTCGAGATTCGCCACGGCGTGCGCCAGTTCGACATTCAGATACTCGAGATGAACGCCGGCAAATGGGCGGCCATGGCCGACACGATCTCCAGCCACCGCGAGGCCTGGGAAGCCGACACGGTCAGCCGGACGCTCGCCGCCAATCGCGCCGCCGCGGACGCATAGATCAGGGCGCTACCGGAGCGCGAAACGCCGACGACCTACGCTGGCCCGATGCGCATCGACACACAGGCTCACGTGGTGAGCGCCGATCACGACCGCTATCCGCTCGATCCCCCCGCTCCCGACTTCGACCCCATGGGCACCGCGAAGTCGCGCTGGTTCGAGGCGCCTGCGCTTGCGGTCGAGGACTTGCTGCGGCGCATGGACGACACCGGCATCGACCGGGCCGTACTGGTGCAGGCCTTCAGCTGCTACCAGTACGACAACCGCTACACCGCCGACGCGGCCGCCGCGCATCCCGATCGCTTGGCGAGCTCGTGCATCATCGATCTCGAAAACGACGCCCCGAAGATGGTGCGGCACTGGATCGGCGACCGCGGCGCTCGCGCCATTCGCCTGTTCCTGCGCAACACCGCCCCCGACTGGTTGCTGCAGCCACAGAGCGATGAGGTCTTCGGCGAGATCGCTCGGCTCGGCGCCGTCGCCCAGTTCGTCGGACTCGACGCCGATCTTCCCTCGCTCTTACAAGCGGCCAATCGCCATCCCGAGATCCCGTTCTTGCTCGACCATTGCGGCATGCCCGACCTCAGTGGAGGGCCGAGCTACCCCCACGCGACGAACCTCTTCGCTCTCGCCGATGCCCCGAACATCAGCGTGAAACTCTCCACGCACGTGTTCACTCACGCCAAGCGCGATGGATCGACCGCCGCTGCGATCACCCATCGCGTCGTCGATACCTTCGGGGCCTCGCGCGTGATGTGGGCATCGGACTACTCAGTGCTCGGCCTGGTGTACGCGGACTGCGTCGACGAAGCCCAGCGGGCGTGCGCCGATCTGTCATCGGCCGATCGCGACCTCGTGCTCGGCGGCACGGCCAACGCCATGTGGTGGCCGCTATAGCCCGGCCGTCAGCGTGCGAACGATCAAGTCTGCGATCGCGCGGTTGTCCACCGATCGGCAGGCATCGATCAGACGGCCATGTGGAGACTCGACCATCTGGCAGGCACCGGGCGTTCCGAAAGCCGAAACCCGAGCGGGCTCGAAGCCGGCGACATCCGGGTACGCAAGCGTTGCCACGGTGAGCGGATCGTGCAGGAAGACGTTGTGTTTGGCGTCGGGCATGAATCCACGGAGGAACTCCAAGAAGTTGCGCATCAGTACGTCGAGGACCGCACCGAGGTGTCCGGCGGCGCCAATCGCCGCGCGATCGTCCTCGTCGAGGAACGCTTCGATGGTGACATCGATCGGCACCACGCCGAGAGGAAGCGGCAGGGAGAAGAGCACCGAAGCTGCGAGCGGATCGCAGCCGACGTTGAACTCGAAGAGCGAGCCCTCGACACCGTTGGCCTGCCACGGACGCAGGCAGCCGCCCATCATCTGTATTCGAGCGACTCGGTCGAGCAGATCGGGACGAGCGATGAGAAGTGACGCGATGTTGGTGACGGGACCGATCGTGCAAATCGTGACGGGATGGTCCTCGGTTGCCGCTTCGAGCGCCGCGACAAGAACGTCGTGTCATCCACATCCATTCCGATGTCAGTGTCCAAGATCAACGGCAACGCCATCGAACACGATCCTCCCCACCTCACGCAGATGCGCCGCAACGCTATACGCGAGCGACGATCAACCCTTCGCCGCTCGACGGACGAAGGCCGTCGGAGCGGCCCGCGAAGTAGCGGTCGGTGAGGTCGGTGGTGGACACGTGCGCCACTTCGGGGAAGCCGGCCTCACGGGCCAGTGCGACCATCTCTTCGGGCGAGAAGAAGCTGATGAACGGCGTCCCCGAACGGCGGGCGCCGCGAGCGCTGGCCTCGAGCCCCGCACGGTCGGCCTCATCGACGAACCCGGCCGGCAGCAGGAACGTCATCGCGACCGTGGAACCCGAGGCGAGCGCGGCGAGCTGGTGCAACGTCGCCGCGGTGGTGGCCTTGGCGAGGTACATGCTGACGCCAGTGGAGGCCACAACCGCAGGACGGTCGGGGTCGAACCCCGCGGCGTACAATCCCTCCCACCAGCTGTCGTCTGTCTCGAAGTCGATCGGGACCATTCGCAGCGAGTCCGGTATGGCGAAGCCCTCGTCGGCGAGCCGGCGCCGCTTCCACGCTTGGGTGCCGGGCTGATCGACCTCGAAGATCTGCAGCCGTTGGCTGAGCTCGGGTCGGCGCTGCGCGAGCGTGTCGAGGCCCGCACCGAGGATGACGTACTGGGTGACGCCGGCGGCGACCTGTTCGGCCACGAGATCTTCGATGAAGCGGGCGCGGGCCACGATCGCGGCCCGGAACCCGCGCGTGCCCTCGGGATGCATGTCGGGCCGGTCGCGCCAGTTGCCCTCGGGCGCAGCCAACTGCAAGCCGACGGTGTCCTCGAGCACGGGCGGCGCCGCGTCGACCTCGACGTGCAACGCGCGCCAGAGCGCGACGCGCACGGCGGTGCTGTCGGGTTCGTTCTTCTCGGTTCTCATGCTAGCAAGCTAGCGACCTAGCAAGGAGATGACAAGGGGGCGTTGCCGCGACCGCTCACCCTCGCGCGAGCTGCGCGAGCGCGCTGAGTTGGGCGACAGTGAGCTCGCCACTGGTGCGCAAGGCGACGGTGCCGTCGGCTTTGACCGCGGCGAAGAACGGAAAGGCCGACAACCCGAACGCACTCGCCGCGCTCGCGGCCTCATTGTCCGCCATCGTGGCGATCGGCCACTTCTCGCGCTGCAGCCATGCCGAAGGTGGATAGTTCGGTTGGTCGGACGACACTGCGGTGGAGACGGCGTACAGATCCACATCTTTCGGCGCGCCGCCCGACTCCAGCCATGCCGTTACAACCGGGACTTCAGCGCGGCAGTGCGGACACCAGTGCGCAACGAAGAAGATCAGCTTGGCTCGACCATCGTTTGCGATCTCGACCGGCGTCCCGTCGAACGAGGCGCCCTTCACTTGCGGAATCGGTCGGCCGACTGCCGTATCGCTGTCGCCCAATTTGGGCAGCGGCGTGCCGGTCACCGTCACGGGTTGAAACTCCGCCAAACCGGAGTTGCCATCATTCGACCCTTTGGTCGCGACAAGCAATGAGACCACCAACGCGACGACGAATACACCGCCGATCACGAACCAAATCGCTTTGGGACGTTTGACGGGAGCGGCGGGCACGACTGTGCGTCGCGCGGTCTTCACTGAATTGCTCATCTATTCCTCCTCGAGAGGGACTGCAGAAGTTCGTTCGAATCGCCGACCGACGAACAGTGTCACCAAGATCAAGAGAAAGCCGCTGAACGCCATGGTGGGAATGGTCTCGATGCCAAAGCGTTTCGTCCAGATCACGGTGCACGGCACCGAAAGATCGCAAACGTTCGACTCGAGACGGGGAAACCGCTCGACCATCATGTGATAGGTCGAGATGACGACACCGACGCCGGCGAGTGGTGCCGCATACACCGCAACATCACGGCGCCGCCGCAGCGCCGCGACGGCGAGTATGAGCGCGAGCGAATACATCGCGATGCGCTGGTACCAGCACAACTTGCACGGCATGAAATGGGCGCCCTCTGACAGATACAAGCTGCCCGCCATCGACACCCCCGCAACCAGCCACGCAAACGAAGTTGCCGTTGGGCCGAGTTGAGCGATGACGAGCGTGCGCACCGGACGCGCAATTGGCACGACGAAGACGGCAACGACGACTATCACGGTGACTTGCGCGAAAAGCGCGAGCAACGACAGAAACAGAACGATGCTGTCGCGGCTCATCACTACCTCTCGCGCTTTCGTTGCTTGCGACCACCTCAATTGTCGGGTCGGTCGCCGGCGCGAGGTAGGGACCAAGGTCATCTTGTCTGTTTGCTCGACGCGCCGCGAACGCTAGGTTCGACCCATGAGCAAAACGTCACCCAAGATCGACGGCGTCGAGGCCACGTTCTGGCACATCGACGACATCGACTGGACCGAGGTGCAGCGCCAGCGCAACGCCGACGGCACCGTCGCCTCCATACGCGAGAAGTGGCCGATCATCCGGCCCGACTTTCTGTCGGCCCATGTGTTCTACGAACCGGGCATGGTGGTGCGCCGTCATGGTCATCGCAGTAACCACCTCGTGTTCCTTCTCGATGGCGGGGCGTGGATCGGCGGCGACTGGTGCGCCGCCGGCACGCACATCCACGTGCCGCTCGGCGCCACGTTCGGGCCGATCGTCGCCGGACCCGAAGGCGTGACATGTTTGGAGCTGAGCTTCGGCGAGTTCGGCGGGTGGGGCGATCAGCCCGAGCAGTATCAGCGAGAGATCGAGACCCGCGGCGTAACACCCTTGCCCGACCCACCGCTCGACATCGGGGACTGGTTTCGTGACCCGCGCGGCGACTGGGGTACAGAGCGTTCGTCACCGAAGGTCGAGGGCCTGAAGGAGGCCTTCACGACGATGGACGACATCGCGTGGACAGAGGTCAAACGGCAGCGCAACGCCGACGGCGCCATTGCCACCATCCGAGAGAAGTGGCCGATCGCGCAACCCGACTTCATGAGTGCGTATATCGAATACGACCCTGGGATGATCACTCGACGTCACGGCCATTTCGGTCATCACCTCGTGTGGGTGATTGCCGGCGGCGCGTGGTTCGGCGAACGCTGGTGCCCGCCCGGCACCCACATCGAGCTGCCGTTCGGCGCGGCGTTCGGCCCGATCGTCGCGGGCGACGAAGGCACCCGATTCCTCGAGATCACCAATGGTGACTTTCGCAGCTGGGGCGATCAGCCCGAGTTGTACGAACAAGCCGTCGCCGACCGCGGCGTTACGCCCTTGCCCGACCCGCCCATCGATCTCGGCGACTGGTTCGAGGACAAGCGTGGCTACTGGGCGCCGCAAGACCAGCAGTCGATCTGACCGCTTCGCCCCTCAGCCTGGCGCGCCGGTCTGGATGAGTTCGAGGCACTCCCCGTTGGGGCCGGGCCAGAACAACACGTAGAGCAGCGGCAGGTGGTCGCCCACCGACAACGTTCCGGTCGGCGCAAACGGCACCGACCCGGCCGCCCGCACAACGGCTTCGTCGCCATGACAATCGGTCGTCGAGAACGCCATACGGAACAGCCCGACGTCGTTCGCGGCGCGCACCCGGTCGGTACCGGGCGCGGGTCGCGGATCGAGCCATTCGATGAGCTCCACCATGAACTTGGATCCGCGGTCACGCATCATCGCCGAGCGACACTCGACCTCTGTGTCGACGCCGTACAACGCACCCGATTGCCGGACCGCACCCACCGTTCGCAATACCTCGAGGCCCATGACATCGCGGTAGTAGGCCACCGACGCGTCGAGGTCGCGGGTGTTGACCACCACGTGGGAGATGCGTGTGTCGCGACCACCGATGAGTTGCAGCGGCACACCATCGGGGTCTTCGACCATCGCCATTGCGATGGTCGAACCATTGCCGAGATCCATGTCGATCGGGCCACCCACGATCGTGACCCCCGCGTCCCGAAGACGGTCGACGCACCCCGGCAAATCAGGGACCGCGAAGGTGAGGTGATGGAAGCCGGTCTCGTTGATGGCGCTCGGCGGCTGCCCTGCCGGCTTTGGCACCTTCCACTCGAGCAGGTCGAGTGCGAGCCCGTCGTTGCCGAGATCGCTCTGCAGCATCCACGCGTCCCACATGACTTGTTCGAGGCCGAATGCATCGCCGCGCTGCATGAAGCTCGGGAGCGGGTGGGTGTTCTGCTTCAGCCCGAGCAGGTCGCGGTAGAAAGTCAGTGATCGCTCGAGATCGATGCAATTCGAGTTGACGTGAAAGATGCGAGACGCGCTGATCGCCATCGCCGCGACCATAATTGCTTCTCGCTGGGCGCGCCTTTCGCCCTATCCCCTTCTGTCGCGGTTCAGTCGCACGTCAGTTGGCCTGCGTCGCGTCTCGCGCGGGCTCGAGGAGCGTGACTCGAACACCGTCGGGGTCGCAGACCATGACGACATCGCGA
>JBDTLT010000097.1:0-18751 GCA_039934635.1 Acidimicrobiales bacterium | reverse complement strand
CGTTGTTGCCGTCGCGTGTGGTGGATACGCGGGCGCCGTCGGTGGGTGCGGTGGTGGCGGGTGGTGAGTTGGATGTGGTGGTGTTGGGTCGTGGTGGGGTGCCGTTGTCGGGTGTGGGTGCGGTGGTGTTGAACGTGACGGCGACCGATGCGGTGTCGGCGGGGTATTTGACGGTGTGGCCGAATGGTGAGGGTCGGCCGTTGGCGTCGTCGTTGAATTTTGTGCCGGGTCAGCCGGTGGCGAATTCGGTGGTGGCGAAGGTCGGGGTGGACGGCAAGGTGTCGTTTTGGAATTCGAATGATTCGCCGGTGATGGGTTCGGTGAATGTGTTGGTCGACGTTGTCGGCTGGTTCGCGGCGTAAAACTCGAAGGGCCTGCGCCGTGGAGGCGCAGGCCCTTGGGTTCCTTCTAAGCGAGCGCTCAGCTTTCGAGCGCCAGCTCCAACACCTTGCCGATGTCATCGACGAAATGCAGCGTCAATTGACTGCGCACGTCCTCGGGGATGTCGTCCGCGTCGGGTTCGTTCGCGCTCGGCAAGATGACCGTGCGCAAGCCGGCCCGATGGGCGGCCAAAACCTTCTCCTTGACGCCACCGATGGGCAACACGCGTCCGTGCAGCGTGATCTCGCCCGTCATCGCCACGTCGGGACGCACCCGGCGTTGCGTGAGGTAACTGGCGAGCGCGGTCGTCATGGTGATGCCGGCCGACGGCCCGTCTTTGGGGATGCCACCGGCGGGGAAGTGCACGTGGAACCGACGGTCCATCGCGGTGTCGTCGATGCCGAGTGCCGCCGCGTGCGCCCGCAGGTACGACAGCGCGATCTCGCCCGACTCGCGCATGACCTCACCGAGTTGGCCGGTGAGCGTCAGGCCCGACTTGCCGGGCATGGCCGCCGCTTCGACGAACAACACGTCGCCACCGGCTCCGGTGACGGCGAGACCCGTCGCGATGCCGGGCGTCGTGATGCGCTCGATCGGCTTGTCCTCGGTGACCGGACGACCCAGTGCATCGCGGATCTCGTCGACGTGGACGGTGACGGGTGGCGCGGCGCCGTTGGCGATCGTGGTCGCCGCCTTGCGCACCAAGCGGTCGAGTCGTTGTTCGAGTCGCCGCACGCCCGCTTCACGCGTGTAGCCGGAGATGACGGCGCGCATGACCTCGTCGCTCAGCACGACTTCGTCGGGCTGCACGCCGTTGCGTTCGTAGATGCGTGGTACCAGGTGGTCACGGGCGATGGCGAGCTTTTCGTCTTCGCTGTAGCCACTGATGGTGATCAGCTCCATGCGGTCGAGCAGCGGGGCCGGCATGCGGTCGAGGGTGTTCGCGGTTGCGATGAACACCACCGAGGACAAGTCGAGCTCGAGCTCGAGGTAATGGTCGCGGAACGTGTGATTCTGCGCGGGATCGAGCACTTCGAGCAACGCCGATGTCGGGTCGCCGCGCCAGTCGGCGCCGAGCTTGTCGATCTCGTCGAGCAACACCACCGGGTTCATCGAGCCGGCGTCGATCAACGCCCGCACGATGCGACCGGGGCGGGCGCCCACGTAGGTACGGCGATGGCCGCGGATCTCGGCCTCGTCGTGGATGCCACCGAGCGCAGTACGCACGAACTTGCGTCCGAGCGCACGAGCGACCGATTCGCCGAGCGACGTCTTGCCGACGCCCGGAGGACCGACGAGCACGAGGATCGTGCCGGCACGACGATGCGAGCCGGTGTCGACGTTGCGCTCGGCCCGCAGCTTGCGTACGGCGAGGAACTCGATGATGCGATCCTTGACCTCGTCGAGGCCGGTGTGGTCCGCATCGAGCACGGTGCGGGCGTGGGGCAGGTCGTAGTTGTCGTCGGTGCGCGAGTTCCACGGCAGCTCGAAGATCGTGTCGAGCCACGTGCGGATCCAACTCGACTCCATCGACTGTTCGCCGACCCGTTCGAAGCGATCGATCTCTTTGGTGACCGCGGCGCGCACGGCATCGCTCACATCGAGCTCGGCCAAGCGTGAGCGATAGTCGTCGATCGCGTTGTCGCTGCCTTCACCGAGTTCCTTGCGGATGGCGTCGAGTTGGCGGCGCAAGATGACCTCGCGCTGGTTCTTCTCGAAGCCCTCGTTGACATCACGGGCGATCGTCGCCGTGACGTTTGCTTCGGCCAGCGCATCGCGCGCCCAGTCGATGGCCGTGCGCAACCGCGCTTCGACATCGACCGTCTCGAGCAACTCGACCTTCTGCTCGAACTCGAGGTTGGGCCACCAGCCGATGGTGTCGGCCAGCGCGCCGGGGGAGCGCACGTCGTTGAGCAGACCGGTGAGCTGACGACCGCCGACGGTGTCGAGCAACTCGCGGGCGATCTCGCGGTACGTGGCCGCCAGTTCCGTGATGGCCGGAGTGGTTTCATCGGCGGGCAGCCGATCGACTTGCACCCACAGCGCGGCCGTGTCGCCCACCACACCTTGACCGATGCGCACCCGGGCCACGCCGCGCACCACTGCGGCGAGCGAACCGTCGGGCAGTTGGCCCGCCTGTTCGATGCGGGCCAGCGTGCCGACGCGGGCGTAGATGCCGTCGCGGCGGGGCACGATGACGAGCTCGCTGCCGGCCTTTGCGTGTTCGAGCGTGCGGCGGGCGTCGTCGGTCTCGGCGCGGATGGTCACGACCATCTCGGGGAACACGACACCGGATGACACCGGAAGCACGGGAAGCGTCAGGTGTGATTCGAGGTTGGGATCAATGCTCGGGTCAGTGCTGGGATCGAGGTTGGGGTCGGTAGAGGTGGCCATCACGGCATCCTTGCGCATACATCGGTGGTGTGATTACATAATTACAACTCGGCAGTGTAACCGGGGGCGAGGCTGGAGTATTCCGATGACCGATCCCGTGGCGTTCTTCCGTGAAGCAGTACCGGCCGAGTGGTTCACGGGCCCCGTCGACGTCGCCGTCGACCGAGACGAGATCCTCGTGGCGGGGTGCCTCGACCCCCAGGTCGACCCGGTCGAGTTCCGGGAACGCAGCCGTCCGCACCGGGTCCGCCTCGCCGACCAGGCCGAAGCCCGCTTCCTGCGCAAGGTCTCGTGGGCGATCCGCCAGGGCGACACCGAGATCCGCTTCACCACGGTGAGCGTGCCGGTGATGACCCGCCTACGCATCGACGAGCGCACCGTGCTCGACGCGCTGATCGACGGCGGCATCGCCCGCACCCGCAGCGAGGCGCTGTCGTGGTGCGTCCGTCTCGTGGGCCAGCACCAGCGGGAATGGCTCGAGGAACTCCTCGCAGCGACCGAAACGGTGCGGGCCGTGCGCGAACGAGGGCCCCGCCTCTGAGGCTTTCGGACGTCAGCGTCTTGTCGTCCGCGCAATCAGTCGCTGACCATCTTTCCCAAGAGCTGAGCCAAGCTGCGCGTCTCTGCGACGGTGAGTTTTTGCATGCCGGCCGGGGGCATGCCCAAGACCGTGAGCGCTCGGTCACGGGCTTGCAACCCGAGCGGCGTCAGACGGATGAGCTTGACCCGGCGGTCGGTGGGCGAGACCTCGCGCTCGGCGAGGTCGGCCTGCTCGAGCGTGTCGACGAGCCCGGTCACGTAGGACGCATCGCAGCGCATCTCGTCGGCAAGCTGCCGCATGGGTGGTGCCTCGTCGCCCACCATCAGGAGCGCTTTCAGCGAGCCGGGGTGAGGGAGCCCGGCGGCCTCGGTTGCCGCGTGGAAGCGATCATGGATCTCGTTGCTCAAGAAAAGGCGAATGATCTGCTGCCACGCGTTGCGCCCCAGCTCTTCCTTGTTCGCCATGCCTACAGCCTAGATGTCGCGGCACGAATCAAACTACTTAACCTAGATCAACTAATAACTTGACTCTAGTAAATGATCGCGCCGTATACTCGCGGTCATGGCAGATGCAATACGCGCCTCCGGGCTGGTCAAGCAGTACAAGGGCGTTCGGGCTCTCGACAGCGTCGATGTCAACGTCGCCGAAGGGACGGTGCTCGGTCTGCTCGGTCCCAACGGCGCCGGCAAGACCACGGTCGTTCGCATCCTGGCGACGATTCTCGGCGCCGACGCCGGTCAGGCGTTCGTCGCCGGTATCGACGTGGCGAAGGACCCTGACGGCGTGCGCCGCCTCATCGGCTTGGCCGGCCAGTACGCCGCGGTCGACGACAATCTCACTGGCCGCGAGAACCTTTTGCTCGTGGGGCGACTGACCCATCAGCCGCGCCCGTCGATCGGCCCGCGTGCCGATGAGCTGCTCGAGCGACTGCGCCTGACCGATGCGGCCAACCGTCCGGTCAAGACGTATTCCGGCGGCATGCGGCGGCGTCTCGATCTCGCCGCGTCGTTGGTGCATCGTCCGCCGGTGCTGTTCCTCGACGAGCCGACGACCGGGCTCGATCCGCTGAGTCGCGTCGAGCTCTGGATTCTCATCGAAGAGCTCGTTGCCGACGGCACCACGTTGCTGCTCACGACGCAATATCTCGAAGAGGCCGACCGTCTCGCGGACCGCATCGTCGTGATCGATCACGGCAAGGTGATCGCCGAAGGTACGGCCACGCAGCTCAAGGCCGACCTCGGCTCGACCATCGTCGACGTCACGTTCCGCGATCAAGCGTCGGTCGACATCGCGCGGCAGGCACTCGTTCCCGCCGGTGTCGTGCATGCGGGGCAAAGTGCCAATTCGCTGGGAGTGAATGTCGCCCATTCGGGCCGCGGCCTGCTGGAAATAGTCCGGCTCCTCGATCGAGCCGGTCTCGAGCTCGATGGTGTTGCCGTGCGCGAGCCGACTCTCGACGACGTGTTTCTCACACTCACCGGTCACGGCACGACCAATGGAAAGGAAACCCCATGATGGCCACCGTCGCAGACCATCGGCCTTCTCGACTTCGACTGGCCGTCTCCGACGGACGCGCGGTTACGTGGCGCAACCTGCGCGGGATGACGCGCATCCCCGAAGTCATGGTGTTCAGCACGATCCAACCACTCATCTTCGTGCTGACGTTTCGCTACGTGTTCGGCGGCGCCATCAAGATCCCGGGCGTCCGCTACGTCGATTTCCTCATGCCCGGAGTGTTCGTGCAGACCGTCGCGTTCGGCGCCATGAACACTGCGGTCGGCCTCGCCGAAGACCTGCGCAGCGGCATGCTCGACCGCTTCCGTTCGCTGCCGATCGCTCGTTCGGCGGTCTTGGCCGGACGCACGATCGCCGATCTTGTCCGCAATTTGCTGGTCGTGACGCTCATGGTCGGCGTCGGGTTCCTCGTGGGCTTCCGCGTGCACACCAATCCGCTGGCGTTCCTCCTCGGCTTGGCCATCTTGGTGTACTTCTCGTTTGCGCTGAGTTGGGTCTTCGCGTTGATCGGCCTCGCCATGCCCAATGCCGAAGCGGCACAGGCGGCCTCGTTCCCGGTGCTCGCATTGCTGGTGTTCGCATCGGCGGCGTTCACGCCGACCAACACCATGCCGGGTTGGCTGCGCGTCTACACCGAGCACCAGCCCGTGTCCGACACCGCCGAAGCGCTGCGGGCGCTCGTCCTCGGAGGCCCGACAACGAGCGCCGTGCTCAGCGCGCTGGCCTGGTCGACCGCGATTTTGGTGGTGTTCGTGCCGCTCGCGGTACGTAGCTATCGGCGTGCGGTGCGGTGACGGCATTCATGCCGCCTTGACGCCCATGTTCATCGTGGCCGAGTAGCCGCTCGACGCCTTCTTCGTTGGTGGCGGTCAGCTGCCCTTGCTCGCTGTCGCGGCCGTGGTGGTGGGCGCGGCGGCGCGTGCCGGCGCCGTCGCGCTGGTCGTGGTCGTCGACTTGGTGGTCGAGCTCGACGCGGTGGTGTCACTGGCGGTCGCCGCGATCGCGGTGGTCGCAGCGTCGGTACTTGCGACGGTGGTCGCGGTGTTGGTCGTGGCGGCCATGCAGCCGCCCATCAACACCATGCCGGCGACGCTGGCGGTGCGGGCGACGCGCCGGGCCCGGCGCGCGGGGTGGGCGCGGCGCCGTTTGCGGCTGGGTGGGGGGCTCGATGCCGTGCCGGCCGAGGTGCTGGGGGTGGTGTGCATGATCGACTCCTTCGCAGTGCCGCATTGCCGCGGCTTCGATGGAGTCGATGATCTGCTCGGAACCTCAGAGTCTCCTCAGGACGTCCTGAGTAGTCCCGCTGACTTGCGTACGCGCGACGTCACTCGCGCGTGTCACACCCTGGGCGAGACCATGAGGTCGTGACGGTCAGCCTTGTAGGCGCGAATGGCCGTGAGAACGATGATCGCCACACTTCCGGCGATCACCACGAGGCGCAGGAGAACGGTCTTGCGGTCGGTGCCCACCGCCAGCAAGTGGATCGTGGCCAGCGCGAACAGCGGGAAGCTGAGGTAGTGCACCGTGCGCCACGCTTGTTTGGACAGGTTCTTGCGCAGCAGCGACGTGATCTCGACGGCGAGCAACGCGTAGAGGGCGATGATGCCCCATGCCACTGCGACGGGGTGATAATCGGTGGCGAACGGCACCAAGATGTCGACCGCCCCGAAGTGGACGAACGTGTCGGCCACGATTGCCGCGACGTGGATCAGTGCGAACACCACTCCGAGACCGCCGAGAAAGCGGTGGAGGTCCAACAGCCAGTTCGGGCGCGGTCGCTTGCCGAAGACCTTGGTGCTCAACGCCAAGCCCCACAACACGCTCAGTGCGAGCAGTGCCCACGAGATGATTCCGCTCGAACGCGTGGCGTACCACCAGAACTTCGTCGTCGCGAGCAGCATGCGAGTTCCTTCGGTCAGGTCGTTCGCAAGAACGTAGTGGTATTCACGACGGCAACCGAGTCGGCAGCGTCGCGTCGCCGAGGTACGCCGCGAAGCCATCGGTGGCATCGATGCGGCCATCGCGATCGACGACGAGTGCCTGCGCGCCGGTGCCGCCGAGCAGATCGAACGGATGCGCCGAGCCGCGCAACAGCACCGCTTTCGCCAACACTTCGGCGGCCCACGCTTGCGCGCTGATCACACAAGCCAGCGTCAGATCCGAATCGGACGGCAAACCGGTCGCGGGGTCGATGAGGTGATGGCGCGGCGCGCCCTCGACCTTCCACTGCCGCTTCAACGTGGTCGATGTCGCGACCGCGCCTTCGGACACGCCGACGCGGGCGATCGGCTCGGTCACGAGCGGATGCTCGATGTCGATCGTCCACCCTCCGCCGTCGGGAGAACAGCCGCGCACACGGAGGTCGCCGCCGAGGTTGATGCAGACACCGTCGGCCCCCCCGTTCATGGCGTCTTCGGCGACGATGTCCGCGCCGAGCCCCTTGCCGATGCCGCCCGGGTCGAAGCCGGTGTCCGCAGGGAGCCGGACGCCCTGGGCGGTGATGTCGATGTCGGTGCAGCCGAGCAGCAGCGAACTGAGGCCGGCCTTTGGCGCGTCGCCCAGCGCCTCGAACGAACGGTCATAGCCGGCGCGGATCACCGCACCGAGCACGGTCGGGTCGAAGCTGCCCCCGCTGATGCGCCACGCTTCGATGGCGAGCTCGACCAACAGTCGCGTGTCATCGGAGACCTCGACGAACTCACCGGCTCGGCGGTTGAGAATGCTGATCTCGCTGTCGTCGATGAATCGACTCCACCGTTGCTCGAGTTGGTCGATGCGAGCGCGCGCTCGCTCCGCGCCGTCCGCCGGGCCACCAACGACGATCACATGGGCGTCGCTGCCCATCGCCCGGAACTCGATCTCACTCATGATTCGCGCTCGGGCGGTAGGCGCAGCGTGTAACCGACACCGCGCACCGTGTGGATCAACGGCGGATCGATCACGTCGATCTTGTGGCGAAGATAGCTGACGTAGGTCTCGAGCACGCTGGCGTTGCCGGCAAACGTGTAGTCCCACACCTTCTCGAGAATCTGATCACGCGTCAGCACACGACGAGCATTGGAGAGCAGATAGTGCAACAGCTTGTACTCGGTCGGCGTGAGCTCGATGATCTTGCCGGCGCGCCATACGTCTCGCGTGTCCTCGTCGAGTGCGAGGTCGGCGTAGGTCAGTCGTTTTTCGCCAGGCCCGGTGCCCTTGGATCGGCGCAGCACTGCCTTGACCCGTTCGATGAGCTCTTCGATGCTGAACGGCTTGGTGACGTAGTCGTCGCTGCCGAGGCGGAGACCTTCGACCTTGTCCTGAGTCGTGTCGCGCGCTGTGAGGAAGATGATCGGGATGCGGGTGCCGGCGCCTTCGTTCTGGCGCAGGCGGCGGGCCACGTCGAAACCGTTGAGGTCGGGCAACATGACGTCGAGCACGATGAGATCGGGACGGCGTTTTTCGATGGCGTCGAGTGCGCCCCGCCCCGACGATGCCCGCTCGACCTCGAAGCCGTTGAATCCCAGCCCCATCGCGACAAGTTCGGTGATGTGCTCCTCATCGTCGACGACGAGTATGTGACCTTTCGTGATCGTCGACTCGGCCATGGGGTGAACCCTAACTGCCGCTCTGGCGGGGGCCGCTCGCGCCGCGACATTCGGAGCGAATTCCAAGCTTCTCCGGAGACCGCAGCCAGCCGGCGCGCGGCATGATGGCGCGGTGACCCTCCGCTCGCGTCTCGTCGCCGCACTCGTCGGCCTTGTCGCGCTCGGCTTGATCATCTTCGGGGTCACGACCTACGGGCTGTATTCACGGTCGCAGTACCAACGGCTCGACGATCAGGTGACCAACTCGCTTCCGTTGATCGCTCGGCAGTTGACCGACGACGGGGACCAGCAACCGCAACAGTCGCAGGGCGATTCGCGCCGAGAGGGGGCACAACCCATCGTCGTGCCGCTCAGCACGTATGGCGCGCTGATCGACGGCACCGGAGCCGTCGTCGCGACCAAGGACACCGCGGATGGCGCGCAGCCGGCGTTGCCGGATGACGTCGTGACGAAGCAGCGAGGGCATGCGTTCACGGTCGAGTCGGCGAGCGGCTCGGGCAGTTGGCGCGTGCTCCTCGGCGAAGCCGATCGCGTCACGGGCAACACGGTGCTCGTCGCAATACCGACGACGGAAGTGACGGCGGCGCTGCGCCGGTTGGTCCTCATCGAAGCACTCGCGTCGGTCGTGTTGCTGGCGTTGCTGGCGGGCGGTGGGTGGTTGATCCTTCGCCGTGGACTACGCCCACTCGAGAAGATGGCGATCTCGGCGCGTTCGATCTCGGCGGGTGATCTTTCGATGCGGGTACCGCAAGCCGACGATCGAACCGAGGTCGGGCAGCTCGGCGTCGCGCTCAACACGATGCTCGGTGAGATCGAAGAGGCCTTCCGTGAACGCGACGCGACAGAGCAGCGGTTGCGTCAGTTCCTCGCCGACGCCTCGCACGAGCTGCGCACGCCATTGACATCGATACAAGGCTTCGCCGAATTGTTCCGTCTCGGGGCCGACAGCGATCACGTGAATCTCGCGGTGATCCTGCGCCGCATCGAAGAAGAATCGGCCCGGATGAAGACACTTGTCGAAGATCTCCTGCTGCTGGCGCGCCTCGACGAGACCCGGCCGCTCGAGCGAGCCACGGTCGATCTCTCCGTGCTCGCCGCCGACGCGTGTAGCGATGCGGTCGCGGCTGCACCCACCCGCCCCGTGACGCTCGATGCGCCCGAGCCCGTTGTGGTGCTCGGTGTCGAAGATCACTTACGGCAAGCGCTGGCCAACTTGATGTCGAACGCGGTGCGCCACACCGACGCGGATACGCCGATCGACGTATCGACCCGCGTCGAGAATGGTGCGGCCGTCGTGACCGTTCGCGACCACGGCACCGGTCTCGATGAGACGGCACTCGCGCATGTATTCGACCGGTTTTGGCAAGCCGATGCCGCTCGTGCAGGTACGGGCGCCGGCCTGGGCCTGTCGATCGTCGCCGCGATCGCCGCGGAGCACGGGGGCCGCGCACGCGCCGCGAATGCACCCGACGGCGGCGCGCGGTTCACGCTCATACTCCCGATCGAATCAGCCTGAGGTCCTTCGACCCTGCCGGTCGCGGCCGTGCGGCGCGACGATCAACGTGTGATCGACGGTCCGTCGATGACATCACAGAAAGGACGAACGATGAAGAAGCGCATCATCGTCGTGGCGGTGCTCGTCGCGGCCATCTTCGGCGTCCGCTGGTTGCTGCGTGATCGTCAGCAACTGGGCGAATTCTGTTGCGGCAAGTTCCCGGCCTGTACGCACGTACCCACGAACGGCACCAAGTCCGAATTCGTGGCTCAGGTTGCCTGATCGCGTCGGCGGGGTTCGCTCTCCTGGATGAACGCAGTGGCGAGAAACGCGTGACGCAGGTCGGGTGACAGCCCGTCGAACGGCGAACTCTGCGAACGGTGACACGCGATGGCTCGCTCGCGCACATCTACGTACTCGCCGACGTCGATCGCCGTCAACTGCGCGTCCGGCGTGCCCAGAGCGTCGAGGTCGATGTCGAGATAGACGGCCGCATCCATCCCCATCGCTGCCCCCACCCAGCATTCTTGTGGTGTTCGATACGTATCTACACGTATCGAACACCACGAGAACGGCTTTTGCTGGGGTGGAGGGAGGAGGGAGGGTCAGTTCTGCAGGGAGGTGATCAGCGGCTTGACGCTGTCGATGGCGATGGAGAAGCCGAGGTTCTGGCTGTCCTGGATGATCGCGGTGTTGATGCCGACGACTTCGCCGGCCATGTTGAGCAACGGTCCGCCCGAGTTGCCCGAATTGATCGCGGCGTCGGTCTGGATGAGATGGGCCAGCGTCGAACCATCACTGCTCGTCAGGCTGCGCTCTTTGGCGGAGACGATGCCGCTCGTGACGGTCAGTGAGCCGTCGAGGTCGAGCGCGTTGCCGATCGCAACGACACCTTCACCGACCTCCAGCGTGCCGGATGAACCGAGCGTCGCGGCCGGGAGGTTCGACGCTCCCTGCAGTTGCACGAGCGCGATGTCTTGCGTCGTGTCGCTGCCGATGATGGTGGCGTTGTAGGTCGAGCCGTCGGACAGCGTGACCTTCAAGTTGGTGGCTCCTTCGACGACGTGGGCATTGGTCAGTACCAACCCATCGGTCGAGATGATCACGCCCGTTCCGGCGCCGCTGCCTTGCACCGTACGGCCCCGCACCGTCGTGGTCGTGTTGAACTCGATGGCGACCACCGACGCTTGTGCCTTCTCGACGACGCTGCGCACGTCGGCCGTGGTCGAGGTCAGCGATGCGCTCACTGCGGTCGGGGCGACGGTCGGCGCGGCCGTCGTGGTCGTATCGCCGCGGAACCACGTGCCGCCGATGATCGTCGCCGCGAGTGCGCCCGCCAACGCGCCGCCGATCGCGCCGCGCACCCATCCACCGCGCGACGCGGGGGAAGGCGCCGCGGGTGGGGTCGGCGGCGCCGGGGGAACGGGCGGCATGGGGGGAGGCGGCAGCATCGAGGTCGGGGGGCCGAGCGGGGGCGCGGGGGGTCCGGCGGGAGGTGTTGTCGGGGGTCCGGCGGGAGGTGTGGTCCAGACGCCGTATGGCTGTGTCATGGCGGATTCCCTTCTCACTTGATGCGCTCAACATTGCGCCACGCGGGTAAAGGCAGTGGAAGAACCGCGTGCAACATTGGTGAGAGTCCCGGCTCGGACGCGCCAACTCTCTCTCTGGATTCACACCGCATTTTTGGTTGGCTTTCTCACCCAGGGCCGAGAGTGGTCGGATGCAGCAACCGCGCGTCGACCAGCCGTACGTGGTCGAACGGTGGCCGAAGCCACACTTCGTGCCGCCGTCGTCGCGGCGCGCGATGGTGACTGCGGAAGCCGGCCTCGTCTTGGTCTCGGCCGCGGCGATCTTCTCGTTCATTCGCGTGTTCGATTCGGCGGCCTATGTCGTGCCCGTCGCGGCCACCGCGATCGCGGCGCACGCGTGCAGCGCGCTCTTGCGGCGCCGCCGATGGCGATCACTCGCCGCACTACCGCTCGTGATCCTCGTCGTGGCCGCCACTGCCGCGGTGGGCGCGCTGCGATCGTCGATCCGAGCCGATCTCTCAGAGGCGTGGACGACCGTCAACAACACCCGCGCCCCGGTGCCGCCGACGCGGGCGTTGGTGTTGGCGGCGTCGTTGTTGGTCGGCCTTGCCGTCGTCGCGGCCGATTCGCTGGCATTCCGGCGCCGGGCACTCTTCGGCGCGCTCGTGCCCGAAGTGCTGGTGTTCGGGCTCACGGCCATGTATGGCGACGATCGCCAGCGGTTCGCCGCCGTTGCGTTGCTCGTCGTGTCATCGGTCTGTTTCGCGCTCGCGCATCGACTGGCATTCTTCGATCGGGGCAGCGGATGGATGATCGACCGATCGCTGTCGCACCGCCGCTTCGTGTTGAGCGGGCTCGCCGTGTCGTGTTGTGCCGTGCTCGTGGCGCTGGCGGTCGGACCGTCGCTTCCGGGTGCGAACAACGAAGCACTCGTTGCGTGGCGCGACATCGGCAACGGATGGGCGCAACAAGACGATGGTGTCACGCTCGCTCCGTTCGTGTCGGTGCGGGCGCAGCTCATCGACCAGTCCGATACCGAAGTGTTCGTCGTGCAATCCTCGCGGCCGGAGTACTGGCGCCTGACGGCGCTCGACAGCTTCGACGGCACCGAGTGGAGCGCAGGCAGTTCGATCGCGGCCGCCGTGACCCTCCCCACCGAGCCTGCCGTGAACGCGTTGCAACAGGTCATCACCATCAAGGCGCTGCGGGGCAAGTGGTTGCCGACGGCCTTTGCTCCGATCGCAGTGTCGCTCGACGACAACTCCGTGGTCTTCGACCCCGATTCGGCGACCTTGCGCACTGCGGATCGGCTGGGCAAGAACGATCGCTACGTCGTCTGGTCGAACGCGAGCGAGGCCGACGTGGCGGCGCCGACGAGCACTGAACTGTCCGTGCCGCGCGCGCTGCGGCAACGGTTGAACTCGCTCGCCAATCAGATCGTGCGCGACGCCGGCGCGGTCTCGGTGACCGACAAGGCCCGCGCTCTCGAGGCGTACTTCCTCGACAACTTCACCTACGACCTCAACGTCGCCGCCGGCAGTTCGATCACAGATATCACCACCTTCCTACAGCGCGGCTCGGGGTATTGCGAACAGTTCGCGGCAACGTACGCGGCAATGGCGCGCGTGTTGGGCATCCCGTCGCGCGTTGCCATTGGCTATCGCATCGGTACATTCGCGGCCGCCGACAACGAGTATCATGTCACCGGTCGCGACGCGCACGCGTGGCCCGAGCTGTACATCAACGGCAATTGGGTGCGCTTCGAGCCGACGCCGGCGAGCGGGAGCGGATCGGATGCCGTTGCCGACGCGACCGGTACGGCGGCGGCCGACGCCGCGGCGCCCGCCGAGACGACATCCGAAGCGCCGACGACGACAGTGCCGGCCGCGGACATGACCGATCCGGCACTCGACTCAACCGCGGTGGACGACACTGCGACATCGTCGGCGGGCGGCGGCCGTCAGTGGATCGTGCTGCTGGCGGGCCTGCTCGTCGCGGCAGTGGCCTTGCCGGTGGTGGTCGATCGCACGCGTCGTCGGCGCGGCCGCCAGCGCGCCCGACAAGACACGCGAGCGTCGATCGTGTGGGTGTGGCGCGATGCGCTGAGGTGGCTACGGGTTGGCGGGGTCGAGGCCCGCGTGACCGACACACCGATCGAAGTCGCGACCCGCGCCGCGCCGGTGCTCGCGAGCGCCGCCGCGCAGATCGTCACGCTGGCGCAGCTCGTCACCGCGGCCTGTTATGCCCCTGACGCCCCGGCACTCGCCGAGGTGGAGGCGGCGCGGGGCGAGGTCGAGGCGATCAGTCGATGCGCGAAGGCACACGCCGGCAGAGGTTGGCGCCTGCGCTATTACCTTGCTCAGGTCGACAGCGTCGTGGCCCACGCGGGGTCGACGAGCTCTTCGGTGGCGCAAGCGAGCAGCATCTCGTAAGCGAGGTTCTCTGGCACCCTCGTATGGCGCACCTCCGGGTGGTTAGAGCCTGCTCTACCACTGACTGGTAAGGATACCTAACTATGGGTGTAGCATGAGCCTCGTGATCGGGATGGTCTTGTCGCTGGCGCACGATGCCTCGGGGGCCACCGTCGCGGTCGCGACACCGTCGGGGCCGACCGACGTTCACATAGACGTCATTCCCGACACCGTGGGAGCCGAGCGGGTGCGCCGCACGTTGCGATACTGCACGCTCGTGCGCCTGTCCTGTGATGGTGGACATTGGAGTTCACGGGTGAATGGCGTCGGCCATTATCGGCCCGCCGATCTCCGCATCTCGGTTGCTACCGCGCTCGGGTTGCCGTGTGTCGTGAGACTGCCATGATCGTCTGCCATTGCGCGCTCGTCAGCCGCAACCAGTTGCTGGCCGAGATCGAATCCGGTGCCACGACGATCGACGAGGTCGCCGAACGCTGCGGTGCGGCGCAACACTGCGGTGGTTGCCTGTCGGCGGTCGAGCGCATCTTGGCGACACCTCGGCGCGTCGTCGCCGCGGTCGCCTGACGCTCGATCAGTTCGTCGCCCAGATCAATACGTCGGCAGTTTCGCCGTCGCCGGACACCGTGAGTGTGTGCGCGCCTTCGTTCGTCAAGCGAGCCGCGTCGCCGTCGTGCAACGTCGTGCCGGAGAGATCGACGCTGCCGGTCGCCACGAACACGTGCACGTGACCTTGTTGGGGCACATCGACGGTGGTGCCCGCGGCGAGATGGCCGGCCCATAGTTCCGCGCCGCGCTGGCGGATGGTGATCGGCGCCGAGTTGGGAATGCCCGACGCGACTTTGACGAGACCACCGGCGGCGAGTGCATCGGTGATGTCCGCCTCTTCGTAGCCGGGCTCACCACCGCGCACATCGGGTAGCACCCACATCTGCACGAGGCGCACGGGCTCGGTTGCGCTGGGGTTCATCTCGCTGTGCATGATGCCGCTGCCCGCGCTCATGCGTTGCGCCAAGCCGGGCCGAATGACGCCATGATTGCCCTGCGAGTCGCGGTGCTCGACTTGGCCCGAGATCACCCACGTGACGATCTCCATGTCGCGGTGATGATGCATGCCGAAACCCCGGCCCGCGTCGACGACATCGTCGTTGCTCACGAGCAGCAATCCGTGATGGGTATTGGCCGGATCGTGGTGTTCGGCGAAGCTGAACGAGTGCCACGAATCGAGCCAGTCGATCTTCGTGTGGAAGCGGGATTTGGCGGGCCGGAAGTCGATGCTCATGCACTCACGCTATGGCGCGACCGCGCTCGAGGGACGTCGAGCAGTTGTGCTG
Source organism: Acidimicrobiales bacterium (assembly GCA_039934635.1). Lineage (GTDB taxonomy): Bacteria > Actinomycetota > Acidimicrobiia > Acidimicrobiales > WLNW01 > DATLFA01. The sequence continues at coordinate 3,546 of JBDTLT010000097.1, read as the reverse complement.
CTTGGTCGGGCGTCGCGACCGGGCGCCCCACCGCCGCGCACAACTCGACGGCGCGGGCGACGAGCTCGGCATTGGTCGGTTGATCGTCGCCGACGTAGTCCTCGAGCCCGACGCGCAAGTGGCCCCCACGTTCGAGCGCGAGACGGGCGAGCCCGCTCTCGATGACGTCGCCGCCGAGCACGGCAACGGCCCACGGTGCGTTCGAGCCTTCGAGCATCGCGAGGTAGGCATCGAGGCACGCCGGTAGCGGCGGCATGCCGAACGCCCACGCGCGACCGTCGCTGCGACCGCCCCCCGAGAAGTAGAGCTTCACGAACGAGCCGCGGGGCAAGCGCCCGGCGCGTTCATACGCCAGCGGCACGCGCAAGAAGCTCGGCTCGAAGATCGAGAACATCGGGCCGAGCTGCAAGTCGGTCAACTCGTCGAACCACCAGCGCACCTCACGCGGCGAATGGGCATAGATGAAGTCGGTCGGCGCCGGCAGCCCGTCGGCATCCGCGACCCCGAGGTTCGTCGAGCCCGGGTCGAGGAACGCGACGCGCAACAATCCTTCTTCTGCGAGCAGGCGGTGATGCGCCAGCCGTTCTTCGATCGGTCCGCCCCACACGGTCGCGGGGTAGCACAGTGCGTCGGGTCGCTCCGCGAGCACGCGCCGGAACACACCACCGGCGACTTCGGCGAGGCGCGCCGCGCGTTCGGTCGGCGCGAGCGTGTCGTGGTGATGAACGATCGCGGCACCGGCGCCGAGCGACGCGAGGATGTCGGCGACATGTTCGTCGGGCGAGATCGGCACGTGTGGGTTGGCGGCCTTCGTCGCACCCCCGTTGATCGCCGCCTCGATGATGACCGGCTCGTCGACTCTGGCCATGCCGTCCCCCGTATTTCCACTCAGAGCTGGATCACCGCGAGACGTTCGTGGGTCATCTCGCGGACCGCGTAGGCCGGGCCCTCATGGGTGTTCCCGCTGTCGCGAAGGCCACCATAGGGCATCTGATCGGCCCGGTACGTGGGGACTTCGTTGACGAGCACACCCCCGAAGTCGAGCCCGTGTACCGCTTGCATGGCCCGATCGAGACGCGACGTGAAGACCGACGCCTGCAACCCATAGCGCGTGTCGTTGGCGCGTTCGATGGCGATGTCGAAGTCTCGATAGGTGCTGATGCCGACGACGGGTCCGAAGACTTCGAGATAGCTGACCTTCATGTCGTCGGCAACGTTGCTCAGGATCGTCGGGCGCAGCAGCGAACCGTCGATCTCGCCGCCGGTGACGATCCTCGCGCCCGTCCCAACCGCTTCGTCGATCCACTCGCACACACGGTCGCGCTCGCTGATCGAGATGAGCGCGCTGACCTCGGTTCGTTCGTCGAGCGGATCCCCGACGACGAGCGACTGCACCTGGGCCTCGAGCGCTTCGGTGAACTGAGCGGCGATCGATTCGTGCACGAGGATGCGCTGCGTCGAGATGCACGACTGCCCGGCATGACTGAAACCAGCGGTCTTGATGAGCGATGCCGCCCGTTGCCAGTCGCTGTCGGGCTCGATGATCACCGGAGCGTTGTTGCCGAGTTCGAGGCCGACCTTCTTGCGGACGGCACGCGCTCGAATGCCCCAACCGACATCGGGCGAGCCGGTGAACGTGATCATCGCGATGTCGTCATGGTTGACGAGCGCGTCGCCGACGGTCGACCCCGCGCCGACGGTGACCGTGAGGAACCCGTCGGGCAGACCGCACTCGGTGAGCAACTCCGCTAACGCAATCGCAGACAACGGTGTCGCCGACGCCGGCTTGAGCACGACTGGCGCGCCGGCCGCGATCGCGGGGCCGACTTTGTGGGCCACGAGATTGAGCGGGAAGTTGAACGGCGAGATCGCCCCGATCACTCCGATCGGCGAGCGCAGTGTGAACGCCAATTTGCCCGCACCCGCCTCTGACCCTTCCATCGGCACCATGTGCCCTGCGAGCGTGCGAGCCTCGACCGCCGAGAACGTCAACGTCGAGACCGCGCGTTGTGCTTCGACGCGCGCGGTGCGGATCGGTTTCGCCGCCTCGAGCGCGATCGTGCGGGCGAACTCCTCGACGCGCTCGCGCAATGTGCGCGCCGCGAGGTCGAGCACTTCGGCGCGCTTCCACGCCGGGAATTCGCCGGCATGCACCGCGCGCAACATCGATCGAGCGCGCGCGATCGCGGTGTTGACGCCGTCACCATCGGTGGCGGCCACTTCGTCGATGGTGCGCCCGTCGAAGGGCGCCTTCACCGCAATCGTCGATCCCGGCGTCGTCATAGCCCGAATCTACCTCTCGTTTTCGTGGTGGTCAGGTGGTGCGGAACGGGTGAGTGAGCGCCGGTTCGCGATCGTCACGATAGGTTCGCGACATTCACACATTCGCATCGCCGAATGTCCGTCCTTCTCAGGAGGTCTCGGCATGGTCACGCTTCGTATTCGTTCGGTTGTGTGGTTTGCGGTCGGCATTGTCACTGCCATCGCGATGATCTGGTCCTTCAACGCGTCGCGCGCCGCATCGGCGATAGGTGCGAGTGAATCGACGTTCGTGCCGGTGACACCGGTGCGCATTCTCGACACCCGCGATCCGGTCGACATCGGCTTGGTCGGACCATTCGTCTCTGCGTTGGCGCAAGACCTTCAGGTGACCGGATCAATCGCCACCACGATCGGCGGTCAGGTCGTCGTACCCGCGGGTGCGACGGGTGTGGTGCTGAACGTGACCGCAGTGTCCCCGACAGCGAACGGTTTCGTCAGCATCCGTCCCGCCAACGCGCCCGGTGCGCCGACGACGTCGAGCCTCAACGTCGTGTCCGGTGTGACGCAGCCGAATGCGGTGACGGTGAGCCTTCCGACGACGGGTGCTGATATCGGCAAGATCGAGATCGCGTTCGATGCCTACGGTGCCGCGGGGCCGACGACCGACATCTTGATCGACGTCGTCGGCTACAGCACCCACGCGGGTCTGCAAGATCTCGATAGCCGACTGGTCGCGCTCGAAGCCAATGTGCCGATCGTGACGACCCTCAGCTACAACGGTGAGAACTCCGACACGACGCTGGGCGACAGCTTCGAACTACTGCGAACCGTCGACAACATCACCAAGCAACGTGCTGGTACGACGCTGCGCCTCGATTGGAGCTCGCAGTCGGCCAGGGGCGGCGCCGGGTTTTGTAACTATCAGCTACGGATCGATGGCAAGACGGCCAGTGGCAGCAACGCCGTTCTGTCGGAGCCCGGTCAGGGAGCCAACGTCGTCACCTATGCGCCGTTCGAATCCATTTCGACGTTCGGTAATTTCACCGGCGTGACAGCCGGTGTGCACTCGGTGCAGATCTGGGTTCGCGGTGACCCGTTGGCCGTATGCACGATCAACAACAGCAACTTCTTCAACCAGGTGTTGGTCGAGGAATATCAGGCGGGCTGACGCCCAGTCGCGCCAAACGCTACCCACCGGCGGTCACGGATAGAACTGGTCGAACCACGTTCGGAAGCGGAGGACCGGACCGTCGCCCGGCGCGAGCAGTGGATGCGTCATGTAGC